>JAIQGA010000065.1 GCA_020072925.1 Terriglobia bacterium
GAATGCTGTCAGGCAACCCACTGGCGGCAAATCGCACCTGCCTTCCGCGGCAGCCAACTGTGGGTCCATTTATGCTCATCGCGGTATATGGCGCCGTCACCTCATCATCAATCCCGACGGTAGAATCCAGCCACCTCAAGCGGGAGTGTCTCCAGAGTTCACTGTCGCCGGCGTCCTCAAAATGCTTTGAGGAAACCCTTAGTGAAAGCTCGAGCCGGGTTGCTTCGTGGGTTTGCATTCGCATAACCAAGGTTCCCCGGTAATCCCCGGGCGCTGTTTCCTTTGGTATCTGCACGCCGAACCACAAAGCCCCGATCTTACCGGGCGGTAGCGTGAAGTCCTTGGTCATCCGGCGGCCAAGCCAGTCTGTACCGCCGGTGTTAAAACAACGGATCGCGTTAGCGGGAATCGTCGAGCCTTCGGCCGACTTCAAATCACTATATTCGATCGAGAGTCCTTCGACTGGATTCCGGCAAGCAAAGATGCCAACCTGAAAGACGAAAAACTCACCCCTTCTGGCCTCGCCGTGAAATTGGCGGCCAGGGCCCTTCGTGATCCAGCGACGTGGAAGGTCCTCAGTCATGCGAATTGGGAACTGGCGTTCCTCTGGGAATAACAAGAAATCCTGCGGGGAATGCCCGCCCAGGAGCTTCTGTGATTCTTCCCGAGTGGCTATGACTTCCATCGGATCAAAGCGGTCGAACTCGCTGCGTGCCTGAATCTCCAGTACCTCTGCATGAGGCAAGGACATCCAATCGCCACCGGACAAACGATCGGCTTGAAGTTGGTAAAGTTCGAGCCATGCTGGGTCAGCGGTGAGCCTCGGATGATCGTACTGGACGCGGTAGTCCCACTGCCGAGGCGTGATTTGGTAAGGCATATAGTAGAGGTCGTACACGCCTGGAGCCGTCTGGGGCTGAAAAACGATGTCGCCAAACTCACGAGTGATCTGCAACCTTGCAACGTTCTTTACGCGTTGGCCCGTCTGGGCATCTATCAGGAAAATGTCCTTTTCCGCGGGGTTCAAGTCCCTCCTGCGCCAGGGGATGTGGGCCCACACGGCCCCACTTGAAGCAGGGACACGAATTCGTACCCGGACGTCTCCGTACTCTGTGGGCCAGCATGGACCGATTCCATACGGTAGGACCCGCAGCGCCTCCGTAGCCGCAGTTTGTGCTCCTTCGGCAGCAGCCCTGGGGCACGCAAAACCCGAACCTGCAGTCCCCAGCAGGCCTACGACAAGCTTCGCAAAATCTCGGCGGCTGCAAACCGAGCAATAAATCACTCCTTGCTCCGATGTGTATAATCCCTTACTACTTCTGTTTATTCCCACTTCGAGCCTCACTTCGGTAGTATTGGCAGCGCTTTTGCGCTGCTGGGACGGTCAGTTGAAAAAGGGCGTACTGGCTTGTTCAATGACCTTTCAGCAGGCCGGGATTCTTGCCGATTATATACGGTAATGCTTGGGCTCACTAACTCCAGGGTGACATGACCCCTTAGCAGGGTGCGGGGCTCTGTGGTATGCTCGCCTCCGCTCGGTGACTGACCGCCGGAACTTGGTCGCTCATTCATCGTTTGGACGGTTCATGTCAGGGTGTGATCCTCTATCACATCGCATTTCGGCCAGCAAATGAGAGAAGCTGGCACCTCAGAATAAAGCCTCAAAATGAAAGCTTCACGCCGCCATGTACTGAAATCATCGGCCACCCTCTTGGGGAGCAGCTTGTTAGAAATGCTCACCACGCCCTTATGGCGGTGGACCGGAACCGCGGTAATCCAGGCAGAAGCGGTTCCCGATCCAACCAACAATTGCTCCGTCATTTTCTTGGACGTGGCACAAAAGGCAGGCCTGAACGCGCCCAACGTCTGGGGCGGCATTCACAGCAAGAAGTACATTATTGAAGGAAAGGGGAGTGGGGTAGCCTTTTGTGATTACGATAATGATGGCTGGCTCGATATCTACATGAGTAACGGAATCCGCCTGGGAGAGACTTATACTCCCCAAAGCGCGCCGACGTCGCATCTGTACAAGAACGACCGGGACGGCACATTCACTGACGTTACAGCACGCTCCGGGTTGGCCCGAACGGGATGGGGGACAGGGATATGTGTCGGCGACTACGACAACGATGGCTGGGAAGATCTTTTCTGCACCTCTTGGGGGCACAATATCTTATTCCATAACAACGGCGATGGAACCTTTAGCGACGTCACCAAACAGGCCGGGCTCTACGAGGAACGCGTCCGATGGGGCACAGGCTGTACCTGGTTGGACTATGACCGGGATGGTTTCCTCGACCTATTCGTCTGCAATTTTGTTGATCTTGATTTGAGCAAAGTCCCCCTGCCCGGCCGAAGCTCTTGCCAGTGGAAAGGTGTTCCTGTGTTCTGCGGGCCGAAGGGTCTCCCCGGGGGTATGAATATCCTCTACCATAATAATGGCGATGGAACATTCACCGATGTTTCTGAGAAACCTGGCATCCTAAAATCGGGTCCCCGGTATTCCATCTCAGCCGTTTCTTACGATTTCAACAACGATGACTGGCCCGATATTTATGTCGCCGTAGATTCCGAGGAGAATATTCTGTTCGAGAACAGGCACGACGGCACTTTCGAGGACATAGGGGTAGAAGCCGGCGTAGCCCTCAGCGAAGATGGGCGGGCGCAGGCCAGCATGGGCCTAGCGGTCGGCGATTATGACTGCGATGGTTGGTTTGATATCTTCGTTACCAATTTCGAAGAGGACACGTGCGAACTCTATCGCAATAATGGAGACGGAACGTTTACGGACGTAACCTTCCCCGCGGGCGTAGGGCTCAACACACACTACGTTAACTGGGGAGCTGGATTCATCGATTGCGACAACGATGGTTGGCCTGACATTTTCTATGTCACCGGCCATGCCTATCCGGAGGTTGAGGGTCACGACATCGGGTCGTTCTACAAGTCTCCGCGGGTTGTGTATCACAACCTGGGCAATGGGAGCTTCGAGGATGTCTCAGGGCAGCTCGGTCCCGGAGTGGCCGAGCGGTACGCGAGCCGCGGCTGCGCCTTCGGGGATTTCGACAACGACGGCGACATCGACGTTCTGGTCCTGAACATGAACGATCCGCCATCGCTCTTGCGGAATGAGGGGGCAATAAGAATAGCGGGATCAAGATCAAGCTTATTGGGACTAGCTGTAACCGCACAGCCATCGGCGCTCGGGTTCGGGTCGTGACTGGCGATCATGCTCAAATCAACGAAGTCCATAGCGGAAGCAGCCTTATGTCGCAAAGTGATCTGCGCTTACATTTTGGCCTGGGGCGTGCGATGACAGTAGACCTCATCGAGGTCAAATGGCCTACAACTCAAAAGACCGAGCGGTTCACTGATGTCCCGGCAAACCAGATTCTCACGATAAAAGAGGGTTCTGGCGTCGTTGACACGCGGAGAATCAAATTCTAACGCTTCCACCTTGGCTGGCGTGGCAGTCAAATTCCTTTCCAGAGACCTGATGCAAGACAGCAAGTTTCTCGAGCGCCTACATCGTGCGGCAGTGGGTACCTTGACCGCCTGGCAGGGGTTTTCAGCGGACGTAGACCTGGGCCTGGGCACGTATGTCTGCCGAGGAGGCGCCTACTAGGATGTCAAACGCTCCGGGCTCGACCACGAACGCATGGGTCTTCACGTCCCAGTAAGCCCAGTCTTTGACGGCCAGGGAAAGGGTTACCGTCTGCTTCTGCCCCTTGGCCAAGTGAACCCGCTGGAAGGCTCTGAGCTGCTTGATTGGTTGTTTCACCCTGTATTTCTGCTGATGCACATAGACTTGTACCACTTCGTCGCCATCGCGAGTACCACTGTTCGTGACATCCACGGAAACCTCCACCGTAACGTTCGCGGCCAGCTTCTTCGCTGATACCTTGAGGTTGTGGTAGGCAAACGTGGTGTAGCTCAGTCCTGAGCCGAAGGCATACAGGGGTTCGCCCGAAAAGTACATATACGTACGGCCCCGAGTGAGATCGTACTCATCGAAAGGCCGAAGCTGGGTGTCAGATGGGTAGAAGGTAACCGGCAAACGTCCGGCGGGGTTGTAATCGCCAAACAAGACGGCGGCGATGGCATTCCCGCCCGGCGGTCCCGGGTACCAAGCCTCCAAAATGGCCGGCACATGTTCCTTGATCCAACGGATCGCCAAAGGGTTGCCGTTGATCAACACCACCACAGTTCGAGGATTGGCCGCAACGATGCTCTCGATGAACGCCTCTTGATCCTTCGGCACCTCGATAGTGGGCAGATCATGGCCCTCCATTGCGAAGTCCCAATTCAGACCCAGGACCGCGACCACCACATCGGCGGCTTTTGCCGTGCGCACTGCTTCAGCGTCCGCCGGCGTCGCCCATTCCAACTCGGCCTTTCCGACGCCCATCCGGTGCGAATACTCCACCCGCAGTGGCAGCTCCCGTCCTGCCTCGAGGGCAACATACGCCGTTAGGCGGTCTCCCGCATAATCCTGGTCATTGCCCCAACGGCTGATAATGCATCTGTTGTCGAGCAGCACGCGGAACTTTGCGTCTTTTTCCGCCGTAAACCCCAAGACATACCTGCCGGAGATCGGCGGCGCCAGCCAACCCGTCCAGAGAGCGGAAAAGTTTCCCGCATAGCCCCAGCGGTCGTAGGCCGTGGGAGCCCAATCGAACTTTATCTGCCGGTCGATGCGCCGTTCCATGGGAATCCCCTCCGGCCGCTCGTCAAGAAAGTACTCACCATTGAGTCCAGCCTCGGATTGCGAGCCCGGTTTCAGGCGCAGTGCTTCTGTCGGCACGGACGCCATCTCTCCGTGGGACCACGGGACATACTGTACGGAAATCTTCCCGCCGCATCGCTTCTGAATTCCCATGAGCGGCGTCACTTGCTCCCCTGCCGGCACTCTGGGCGCGTAATCGCCCAACTGGCACAACGCCGCTTGCGGGCCTAACACGGCGATGGTCTTCACTTTGGCGCTGTCGAAGGGGAGCAGGGGCTGGCCGTTCACGGGTGAGTTCTTGAGTAGCACCATGGACTCCCGCGCTAACTGCTCGGATAGATCGAGGTGTTTGGGGCAAGCCACCACGTCGGGTGAAATCTTCGAGTAGGGCACGCGATCCGGCGGATCGAACATGCCCAGCTTAAAGCGCGCGGTCAGAACACGGGTCAGCGCGCGCTCGAGCGCCGCCTCCGAGGTCAGACCCTGGGCGATAGCTGCCTCGAGATAATTGTTCGTGACATCGGGGTATGTGGAAAACCAGCCGCACTCCATATCCAGGCCGGCATTAAGCCCGGCGGCTATAGCTTCTCCCGGCGTCCCGACATAGTGGTGCAGGTCCACCATGTTGGACACCGCGCCGCAATCGCTCGTCACGTAACCCTGAAATCCCCACATCCCCCGCAGGACGTCAGTGATCAGCCACTTGTTGCCGGTGCAGGGTACGCCATAGATGGCGTTAAAGGCGGTCATGACGCTCTCGGCATGGGCCTCCTGGACGCAGGCCTTGTAGGCGGGGAATTCGTACTCGAACCAGTAACGCTCCTCTCCCTGGGCGTTACAACTGAAGCGGTTGTCCTCCTGATTGTTTCCGGCAAAGTGCTTGATGCAGGCTACCACCTTGAGGTATTTCGGGTCATCGCCTTGCATTCCTTTGACATAGGCTACACCCATCCGGCTGGTCAGATAGGGGTCTTCGCCATAGGTCTCCTGGGTGCGCCCCCAGCGGGGATCTCGCGCCATGTTGATGGTCGGGCTCCAGGCCGTGAGGCAGCCATCCATCCCCCCGGGCATATCCCCCTTGTATAGGTTGTGCTTGGCGCGAAACTCGTCCGACGAGGCCACAGCCATTTGGTACACCCCATCTGGGTCGAACGACGCAGCGAGGCCAATCGTCTGCGGGAACTCCGTCGCAATTCCCGGTATCTGTACCCCGTGGATCGCAGAGTTCCCGTGTTCGTATTTCTGAATCCCCAGGCGGGGAATCGCCGGTGCGAGCCAGTAAATAAGGGAGATCTTTTCCTTGCGCGTCAGCCGCGGAATCAGATCCGCGACGCGCTTTTCGATAGGCAAATCCGGGTTGAGGTACGGGGCATTAGCCGGCGACTCTTGCGCTGCTGCTTGGTGCTCCCCTTGGGCAGCCAAAAGGCACAGCAGAAAAAGGGCGGAAAGCAAAATGATAAATACAATTATGGATTTCAGGCTTTTAGCCATTTGCTGACTCCTCATGATAAGCGCGTCGCTTCCAGGTTGATCCTGTGCAGCCTGCAGCGCAGCTTTCCCGTGGAAGACCGGACAACCAAGAACTCGTCAGCGCAGTAGCCACGGACAAGCGTGACCGTCCGCACAATGATCGCGCGGAAGGCCCTGTTGGTATTCACCGGGTAGACCTCGCCGATCTGGTCTCCGTTCCCCCGCCCCCAGCCGCCGTCACGCGATCGGGCTCCCGAGGCCGAAGCGCTCTACGCATTCTCCCTCGGAGTCAATCCGACGACTCACTTCTGATGAGCGAGTCTGTCGCCACCTTGTACCGCGTATCGAAGGTCAAATCCCTCACCCCGCCGGCGGGAATTTCGATCAGGGTGCGGCGCGGGACGATTCGACCAAAGCGCGGATGCGGGCTGGGAATTTCGTGGGGTTGGTGAGGCGGACCGTGACTCGATCGCCAGCATGCGATAACACTCTGGCGTCGATATGGTCGAAGGCCCAGGCCAGCCCCTTGTCCGGTTGCACGTAGAGGCCCGGTATCTCGATCCAGGTCAGCATGAGCGCCGCCTCGCACCAGCTTGCCGTGGCGTGGTAAGTCTCTCCGATCGGAACACCTGGAGACTCCCAGTCGCCCATTTGCACGCGCTCGAAAATCCATCCCGGCTCCAGGTTCACCAGTTTTCTGCCTGCCTCCGGGTTCACCAACTTCTCGCTCGACACGCCGGGAATGGGCCGGTCGCGACGAGACAGGTATTCCGGAGCCGCCTGGACGATATCGCGCAGCAATTCCAGGTAGGCCCGCTTCCCCGTGGCGCGGTACAGCTTAAGCAGAGCATCACCCGAAGCAGTGCAGATAGCGGGAACAGCGCACTTGTTCTGCCCGTTGGCCCAACATGTGCCCGTGGTCCGCATCCCCAGTTTGGCGAACGTGGAATCAGGCGGGAACTGGTAGTCGTAAGAGACGATCCAGGTGGCAAACTGCACGGCTTGCTCTTCGGCGGCGGCCAGCCACTCCTCCTTCCGGGTAATCTCGTAAAGCACCACGAAGGATTCCAGGAGATGATAAGCCGATTCGCAGTCCGGGGCTTGCAGGGCTTCCGCCGGTCCGCCCGTGGTGACCCCGGCCTTCACATCCCGGCTGTAGAAGAGGTGGGCGGCCTCTTCCGCCACGCTAAGATATTCCGCATGGCCGTAATATTGGCTCGCCAAGGCAAGAGCGGCAGGAGCGATGGCCGCCGAGGTCGAGGCGCCGATCACGATATCGCCACTCTCCACGCTGATGAACTGGCCGAACTGGCCCCGCCGCTTCCAGAGCCTCACAAAGGCATCTGCCTGGCGCTTGACGGCGTCTTCCCAATTCCTCGGCACCGCCATGTCCTGCTTCTTCAAAAGCAGGAATTGCTTCAAGAAGAAGTAGAGACTATCCGCGTTCTTACGGATCAGCGCAAGACCACCCTCGAAGGGCTTATCGAAACCATCGCTGTACCAGTGTTCGCCATCTCCCAGCGTGTAGAAGAAGCCAGTCGACGCTTGGCTCTCGGTTAGCACCCTGTCCAGATTTCGCCCAGCCCGTTGGCGAGAAAGTTCGTTGCCGGAAAACAGCAAGGCCTGGGTGTTCTGGCAACCGCCCACCCAGCCGAGTTGCCAGATGAAGCACATCGGTTCATCCGCTCGCCGTGCGCCTAAGGAATAGAAGCTCCAGGTTTCGTCCCAGTTCTCGCGGTTTTGCTTGTCTTCGAGAATCTCCCACACGCGGCTCATGGGTACCATCTGGCGCGGCGCTGTGGGCCCTGTCAAGTCCTTCCGAATCTCCAGGAATCGGTTGAACAAGCTCTGGAGGCGCGTCGCTTGGAAGAAATACAGTCGCATGTGGAGGGTTACTTCGTCGCCCGCCTGCCAATTCGCGCCGCGGTCCAAGCTGGGTACCCGCCCGTTGATCGTGGGGCGCAGCGCGCGAACGCAGGGTGCCGAGACGCGGAGTGTGGCCTTACTCCGGTCCGTGCTCTCCTCCATCGTCAAACCCAGGTTGCCCAACCGCGTCCGCTGCTCTGTCAGCAACCAGAACCCTCGCTGCTGGCCCGGAGAATAAAAACCTACAGCCGGAGTGGACAGGTCGCCAGTAAACTCCTCCAGCCGCGATTCACCGGCGGAGTCGCTTAGCCGCGGAATATCGTTGATGGTGATCGGCAGATCGGGCCTGCGATCAGCCGCCTCGAGCATGGGCGGGTAGGCAATGCGCTTCGGACGAAAGCGGTTGCCATTATAGACTGCTCCCGGCAGCAGCACATAGTTGCGCGTGGACCAGCGATCGAATTCCAGATCGAGGCTGATCCCCGTTTCCTGGGCGCTCCCATCCAACAGGCGGAACCGCACGGTAAGGTCGAGGGCATCCGGCCGTTCCGCCACCCCAGATGCCTTCCACGAACAGGACCAGCGCGAAGCATCGAGCACGATCTCGCGTACGCCGGGGCTGGCGGGATCGAATTCCGCCGCGCTGGTAGCACGCGGAAGGGTTTTCTCATACCGGCAGATGCGCCCGGCAAACCGGACCCCGTGCTGCTCGAGCAATTGCATGAACGGGGCGCGGACCGCCTCAAAGAAACCCAGCGCTGCACCACTCCCTGCCAGGAATTCACGGCGGTTCATAGGGTGTACCTCACAGGGGTTAGCGTACAGCCAATTGTGGCTGCCGAGAAGGCTGGAAGAATTTGATGTGTCGGCTTCGTAATGTAGCGCCAGCATCTTGCCAGTATATTCGGCCCGGACGGCGGAGCTACAAAACCCGAGACTGAGGCATTACGATATTCTGCTTACATGGGGCAACGTTTCCGGTTACGTCTCCACGTAGGTTCTTTATAAGGAGGAGCGTGGGCCACAATCGAAGCCAGATTCTCAAAGCAACATCGAGTTAGTTCTATCGGCAGTGCGCGCCTGCCCGCCAGACTCGCGGACGCTTTGACGAGCGCGCACTACCGATAGAACCTTCTGCATTGTCAGAAGTTCAGCTTCCAAGCAAGCTGACCGGTTCGGGGACTGTTAGCCTGGCCCCCGACCACTCCAAAGTTTGTGCTCCCAGGTGAGTAGAAGCTGTTTCCACCTGAGAATTGGACACGGTTGAAAATGTCGAAGAACTCCGCTCGGAACTCCAGATTCACCTTCTCGGTGAATCTAAAGTACTTGACGAGGCTCATATCCTCGTTGTAATAGGGGAAGTTGAAACAGTTGTCCATCACGCGAGGAGCCTTGCCGAACGTGTAGTCTGCCGGCTGTGAGAAGGCTGCAATATTGAACTCCACATTCCTAGCAGGATCGAAACCGCTTTTGCTCATGCAAGGACTGGTGCCGGAAACCAAATTGGGTCGGTTGCCACCGTTATACAACGGCAGCACATTACTGGCACCAAAACCGACCGGGTATCCGTGCTGGTACATCAGTACCCAGCCCAACTGCCAGCCACCTACGATCTGGCCAACAACGCCTTTCCTATTCACCAGCTTCTTGCCGGGGCCGATCGGCAGCTCGTAGATGCCGCTGATTGTCAGGGCCCGGGGAACAGAGTTCGGGTCGATGCTCCATTCGGCCTTTCGGTCAAAAGTGTTGATTGGAGCGGCGTTGAACGTGCTGAAGCCGGAGCTCGTGTTCGACATGAAGTGGGATGCCGTGTAGCTAACCAGGAACTGAAGCCCCTGCGAAAACCGCTTCTGCGCCGTGATCTCGAATCCGTTATAAGTTGCGGCGCCGGCCTCATCAAAGTTGCTAGTGATCCCAGGATATTGCGGGTACGGTCTCAGGGCCGCTGCAACGCTCCCGCTAAAACCAGGGTAGGGAGATTCTATTCCCGCCGCCAGCGCTTCAGGGGAATTGATGTCAGCAAGCAGCACGCTACCGAGGGTGAGGTACTTCGGATTGACCTGGTTCAGGTTTTGCAGACCGGACGGCACGCGGACAGCATGGTTACCAACATAGCTCGCGCTGATGATCATCCCGCGCACTTCGCGTTGGACTCCCACCGTCCAGTTCTCCAGGTACGGAGCCTGCCCATTATAAGGGGCGAGGTAGTTAACGTTCTGGCCGTTGCCGGCGCTCGGGCTAAACGCTGGAGCGGTCAGGGTCGGATACGCCTGATCGATGGAACCGTATCCAGGCGTCACACCCGAGTTCGGTGAGATATAGGCTGCCTGGGCTACCAAGCCGTTCTGGTAACCCCCCACAACTTTGTTAGTGCCGAACTCCGCAGTGCCGCCGTTCAGGTAAGTGATGCCATAGCCGGCACGGAGTACCGTTTTATCATTCAGCCTGTAGGCGAGGCCTATACGCGGGGCGAAATACTTCCAATGAATCGTCGCGATTTGGTTCGTCCCCGCGCACCCGCTGGAGCAATTCCCGAGCTTCTGGAGCGCGCCTGGTATCCCACCTGCGTCCGGATTCGGAACCGCGGGATCGAAATACACAATATGGTTGAACTTCTCGGTGAATGGGATGAACACGTCGTGTCGAAGACCCAAGTTCAGGGTCAACTTCGGCGTCACTTTGAAGTCGTCCTGGATGTAGGCGGCCGTGTACCAACTGCGCGGCTGCACCACAGAGGGACTACTAAAGGTCGCGCTGTCGGCTAGGCCGAGCAGGAAGCTGGCAAATGGGTGGCCATAACTCGCGAAATTCGGGGAACCCGGCAGGGATGTGGTGAGGTTCGTGAAATTGAACGTAGCGGTACTCCATCCGAAATTATTCTGGTACGGCCGGCGTACCTCGAAACCTATGTTGAGGGAATGCTTGCCCTTCACCCAGAGAAAGTTGTCCACGAAGGCCAAGCCCAATTTCATGTTCCTATTTCCCGAGAAACCGCTTCCAAGCTGCATCGGGACGTCCACAGGCCCCCCGAAAGTATAGGAGGGGAAAACAAAGCCGGTCGGTACACCCGAGATGTCGAGACCGGGATTCTTTTCTGTAGGATATTGCGAATTCCCGTCCCTACTCCAGCTAGCTCCGGCGGTCATAACCAGATTGGGCCGAATCGTGTAACTGTAGTTCACGATGGCGGCGTGTTCCAGTTCGGGTTCGGCCATGTAGCAGCCGAGCGGGCCGGCCATATTGGCGCCGCACAGGGCTGACTTGCTATTCGAATCCCTCCACATGGTGTAGCTGATCCTGTGGCGCTCCTTCACGTTGTGGTCGACCCGGAGCGACCAGGTATTGTCGTCAATGGGAAGGTTGGTAATCCCATTCCCGATATTATTAATGATTCCAGAATTGGCAGGTTGAGGGATCAAAGTAATAAGCTGTTTGGCCACACTACTGAACCGGTCTTCTGGAATCTGGTTCCCGGTGAAAGGTGTCCGGGTGACGGGATCGTAAATCGGAATCATGTTTCCGTCCGCATCCACCAAGCCCGAAAAGTCCCCGTTCCGCATCGCCATGGTGGGCACTGTATTGAACCCGGTGAGCGGAGCACCACGAAAATCGAACCTGGAGAAGGCGAAATTGAAGAAGGTCCTGTTCCTACCGTCGTAGACCTTCGGAATCAGGAGCGGGCCGCCGACGGCGAAGCCATACTCGTTCTGGCGATTCAAGCTCTTCGTCGGCGAGAAGAACGAACGCGCATCGAATACGTCATTGCGCACAAACTCGTGCACCTCCCCATGCAGACTGTTCGTGCCGGAGGTGAAATTGTAAGAGACGACGCCCTGTCCGTGCCCGTACTGTGCCGTGAAAACCGACGTCACAACTTTGAACTCATTTATCGACTCATAGGGAGGATTCGATTTCTCCTGCCAGCCTTGGGTCTCAACAAAAGTGAAAGGCACCCCGTTGTAGTAGACCTCGTTCGACATATCGACGCCGCCGTTCAACCGGTGGCTAAAGCCGCTGCCCGTGGAGCCTGGAACCAAGAAAAGGAATTGGTCAATCTGCCTGCGCATGGCCTGACCGGTGAGACCACTGCTGAGCGAGAGGGGTAGGTCTTTGACCACGTGTTCGTCGAGGTTGGTTCCAACCTCCGCCTGTTCACTATTCAGTGCGACAACCTCCGCGCGCACTTCGATTGTTTGCTTTGTGGTGCCAGGCAGCAGTTCAAAGTCCAGACGGACCAGTTGTCCGACCTGAAGTGTGATGCCGTCTCGGGTGATAGATTGAAACCCCGGCGCTGAGACGACAACCTTATATCTCCCGCTCAGGAGCGGCGACACCACGTAATAGCCCTCTCCGTTGGACACTGTGGTTTGATCCGTCCCCGTATCCAGGTGCGTGATGATCAGGGTCGCGTTGGGAATCACCGCCTTTGAGGAATCAGTGACGAGGCCGCTGATTGCGGCGTTTTGCGCCATGCCGACGCCCATCGCAACAAGGAAAAAGAAGAGCAGAAAAAGCAGCCTTTTCATCTGGCAGTCCTCCATCGCCAAGGAACCGAGGGTCCTTGGGGTTGGCGCCAGCGTGCCGCTCACATTGAAACGACGAAACTTCTCCGCAATCGACATGTTACCCCCTTCCTTACGCAAAATGGGACCCAGGACCCTTTGCCACGAGACAGTAATTCCAAACCTAGCACCACACTGAGACGCGACCTCTTACTTGAAGGCCCGTGGGATTTCAAGTTCCGAACTGTTAAAGTGGCCAATGGCTCAGCAAGTGTCTTTAGGAAATGGCATTCCAGGAGGTACCAAAGCCTCGACAGGCACCGTTCCGAACCTGTTAGGTTGAGGTTTAACATCCACGCATCTGTTTATGATTAGAGCGGCTTGCGCGGTACGCCCGAGTTTAGCCTGGGGCCTTGCCCTGATCGACCGAACCACGGACAGGATGTCGCAGACAGAATTGCACACGGGACCCCAAAGTGGTAGGCTCTCTTCGATTGCTGGAGTTGTCCTATGCATCAGCTAGATTCACCCAGCCCCTCGGCCGTACGGGCCCACCTCGATCACGTGCTCGCAAGCTCGGCATTTCGCGGCACCAAGCGCTCTCAGGAGTTCCTTCGTTACGTCGTGGAAAAGAAGCTGGTGGGCAGAGCTGAGGAACTCAAGGAGCGCTCGATCGCTTTGGAGGTCTTCCACAGGCCCTCCTCGTACGACCCTTCCGTAGATTCCATTGTGCGTGTCAACGCCAATGACATCCGTAAGCGACTGGCAGAGTATTACGTGGACTCGGATTCCGAGATACGAATACAGTTACCACCCGGCAGTTACGTCCCGGAGTTCAAGTTTGCCGATTTAGTTCCGCCCAGGTCACTGCCCCTAGGCGAGCCAAAGAGTCAACTCTTCTCCGCCCGAATCTTGATAGTGTCAACGCTTGCACTGCTGACCGTTGTGGGCTTATCTATCCTGGCTTGGAACTTGCGGTTATCCAGGAGGGCAGCTCTTGATCAGTTCTGGTCGCCCCTCACAGCTAGTTCTGGTGAACCCATAATACTCGTAGGCACGGGGGGAGCCGTAATATTCCCTCGGGGCAAGGAGGCATTTACATCTGCCGAAATTCGGCAGCTCCCAAACAAGAATGTGGCACTAGGCGACTGCTTGGCTGCCTTTGCCGTTGCCACTCAGCTCCAACGCGTGGGACGCGTGTGCCAGTTGAAACTCGGAACACAGCTCTCTTTGGAAGAGATGCAGTCACATCCGGTGATCGCTATCGGCATGTTCAATAATCCCTGGACGTTGCAGCTTAATCGTGATGTTCGCTTTGTGTGCCAGATGCACACATCGCAAGAGCCGGAAGAGTATCTCATCGTCGATAAGTGGCAGCCCGTGAGGCAATGGAAAGTCCTGGCGAATCCTCTCTTCCCGTGGGAAGCCGATATCGATTACGCACTTATAACCAGGCTTATTAACACGACGACACACCAGGTTTTCGTGTCGGCGGGCGGAACTACTGTCCCTGGAACCCAGGCCGCCGCGGAGTTTCTGGTTACGCCTCTGTATTGGGAGAAGCTCGCCGCCCAAGCACCCCCCGACTGGGGCATGAAAAACCTTCAGGTCGTACTCGAAGTAACGGTCGTCGATGGCACTCCCAAGCCTCCCGTGATTGTTGCCAGCCATTTTTGGTAGTTCGCGCCAAAGATTGCGAAATTTCGAAGCCTGTGGCGAAGAACGGCGTGGACAAACGCAGGCAGAGAGGACCTGCGGTCCTTGCGAGTTGACGACGTCACTCTCTCCAGGTTGCTACGGCGTCCGAGGGCTGGGGTAAGTGCAAGTCCAGAGAGAGCATGCCGCGACCGCCAGCGCACGCACGGCATAGTGCGCGCTCGCCCCGGCGGCCAGCCGTCCCGGCAGGCTTCACTGCGTGCCATACAATTCCTTGCACATCTTGAACAGATTGACCTCCTGCCTCGCCTTGGCTTCCTCGCCCCTGGCTCGGTAGATCCGCACGAGGAGATAATGCGGATCGGGGAGCGTCGGATCCAACTCCGCCGCAGCTTGCAGAGCCCCTACAGCCGTGACTTGGTCGCCCATGCCCCAGGCGGCTTTTCCCAGCACGAAGCGGTTCTTGGCGGACCGGGGAGATAGCGCCACAGCACGTCTGGCATACGGCAACGCGTCGGCAGCGCGACTGCCGTCCAGGTAAAGTGAAGCCAGCAACTGAAAGGGTTGATCGGATTCTATCTTCTCACGATCGACGGTCTTGACGGCATTTAGAAAGGTGGCTTCGGCCTGATCATTCTGTCCCCGAAGCTGATAGCAGAGGCCGAGGAAACACATTGCCTGAAAGTGATTCGGGTCGTGCGCGAGTTCCTGCTGAAAGTGCCCCACTGCTTTTTCCCAATTGCTCTCCACGAGGTAATAGTAAAGCCCGATGAGATACTGGGCCCCAGGCTGTTCGGGTGCGCGTGTTAGAACGGCGGCGATTTCCTCATGAAAAAACTGGCGCTGATTGAGGAAAAGGTACGCTTCCGCGAGCATCAGATGGTACCCTGGCGTATCGGCAAGTTGCAGGGCGCGTCGCAATTCCCGAATGGACGCGAAGAGGCGGCCCCGGCGTAGATCGGCGACACCCATCCAATAATGGCCGGGCGCGGCATTCGGGCAGCGCTGTTGCAGTTGGGCGGCCGTCTGCGCGAGAGCGTCCCAACGCGCCGCCCCAACGAGAGTCTGGATATCCGCAGTCAATCTGCTGATCTCGACGGAAGACATGCAGCCATCTCCGACCTGAACAGCAGGCAAGTGCAGAGCCATGCTGGCGCGAGCGCTCAGTACAAGCAGCGCAAGCACCGTCGATGAACCAACCCTTTTCATCCTCACGGTTGTACTTCCTAGTTCCGGCCGGCAGAGACGGCTCTGTCGGCCACAGATCGTTCCGTCTTGGCCTCAGCCTTCCTACCCGTGCGGTCATAAACTTCCGCAAGAGCCAAGTGTACCTTCGGATCGCCAGGCGCGCTCGCTGCCGCCCGTTTCAGGTATTCTTCCGCATCAGCGAGCTTGCCGGAGGACGCACAGGCGATGCCCGCAACATAGAGTGCTTGCGGCAGCGGATGGGGGCCGTGTAGCATCTGGTCGAGCATTTCCAAAGCGGCTCCACTGCGGCCTTGATTCACCAGGTACTCCGCGTAATTAGTGTAAACATAGGGATCCTTTGAGGGCCATTTGCTCACCAGCCGGACAGCCTCACGATGCTTCTCTTCCGCCTCGCGGACAAGCCCCAACGTTTCGTAGACGCGCGCGAGATCCGTCGCCACACGGTAGTCGGAAGGGCGTAGACTTTGTGCCGTTTCCAGGTGCTGCCGCGCCGAAGTCAGGGCTCCTTTTTCGAGCAGATACCGGCCCATGTAGTAATGTGCTTGGCCGTCGAGTGGCTCGGCCGTCAGCACAACATTCATCTCCTTCTCAAACGCCTCCTTGTTTCCTCCTGTCCACTGCAAGACAGCAAGAAAACGTCGTGCTTCTCGATTGTCCTTGTCCTCAGCTAGCACCTGTTCCAGAAGCGACTTCGCCTCGTTGAAATTTCGAAACCCATTGAAAGCAATCACCGCCTTGAGATACAGGCCGTTCGCAGCCCTGGGGAATGCCGCTA
The DNA here is from genome assembly GCA_020072925.1 of Terriglobia bacterium. GTDB lineage: Bacteria > Acidobacteriota > Terriglobia > UBA7540 > UBA7540 > JAIQGA01. The sequence goes on from JAIQGA010000065.1 coordinate 16,205, forward strand.
GAAACTCCGAGATAAGCCTGTCGGCCTCAGTCCACGAGCCAACAGTTGCGGCGGCTTGCGCAAGACCAAACCTGCGCGCAGCGGTATCCAGACGGGACGCTCGAACCGCGTCCTCCTTCTGCCCGAGATTGTAGTCAGTCTGGGAGAGCATCGCGTAGAGTTCCGGAATCGGAGATTCGACCTCGGCGGCTTTTTCCAGGCAATCGCGCGCTTTCTGGAAATTTCCCAGGTGAAACCACGCCTGTCCCAGCGGATAGTACGCTTGCTTCAGGCTCGGGTCAGCGCTCAACGCGGATTCGAGGTCCTGAATCGCGGCACGATAGTCCCGCTGCTGGACTCGGAGCATCCCCAATACCAGCCGGCACCGGTGGTTTGTGGGGTTCATCCGCAGCTCTTCAGAAAATGCAGCCTGTGCCTGCGTGGTGTTGCCGAGATCATATAATGCAAGCCCGAGTTGGAAATGCAACTCTGGACGGGCGGATTCGGCTGCGATTGCGCGGCGATAGAATTCCACCCGCGCCTTAATTTCCTCATCGTCCGGCTTAGAAACTGATTGCGCACTTAAGTGGGGCAACAGTCCGCCACAAAGCATGACGAGCAGGACCGCCGCGGAGCGGCCATAAGCGCAAGCTATTTGGAGGGGACGCATGCCGACCCAGGAGGAGATCCTTGCGCCCGAACCGGGAACCGCATACGCTCTGTCGAAGCCCACGTGGCCTCTCCTGTCTTGCCACTGACCTTCCGGCCAAGCCACGGCAGTCTATTTCTGGCGCTCGTGCAGTTTCTTGACTATGGCCAGTTCGGCATCGGCCTCGGCCATCCGCTGCATCTTCCGATAGGTCATGGCCAGTTGGTAGTGGATCATCGCCTCTTCCGGGTCCAACTCGACTGCCCGCTTGTACAACGGGACCGCCGCCTCGTGGTCTCCCTTGTCGCTCAGAAGCCGAGCTTTATCGACCATTGCCTGCACAAGGTTCGGGCACACCTCGAGGGAGCGGCTCAAGTAAGAAACTGCCTCCTTGGGATCCTGCCGGTTGATTACCATGATGTTCCCAATCTTCCAGAGTGCCATGCAGTTTCGAGGATCAGCGGCTACTTCCTCTTTGAACGCCGCGATGGCCTCCTGCCATTTGCCACTCAGCCAGTACGCATTGCCAAGCCTGTAATGCAGGCCGACGTAACCAGGCGGCTGCCGTTCAATAGCTTTCTTGTACTGAATCACCGCTTCCTCGTAATGCCCCATCCTCTCCTGTGCCTCTCCCGCAACGAAGTAAGTCAGATAGGAATCTGGCGCCACGGTCTGCAGCTTTTGAAGCGTCTCCCCCGCAAGCGCCATGTAGAGCTGGCCCAGACTGTAAAGCGCGTCGAGGTTTTGGGGCGATTGTTTGACGAGCTGCTGCAAGACTGCTGCACTCGCCTCGAGTTGGCCCGTTTTGGATAGACAGAGCCCAAGATACAACTGCGCCTGCTCATCCCGCGGCATGGCGCGCGAGGCCTTCTGCAATACAGGTAGTGCGCGGGCGTAATCCCGCAACTGAAAGTACGAGATGCCGAGCAGCACCAATGAGGGCGACATGGACGGATCCTGCTTGAGGCCGGCTTCAAACGTCTCGGCGGCCTTGGCGTAATCCCGCGTTTCCATGTACAGCATGCCCAGGTTATTGTACGCGGGCCCGAGCGTGGGTGCGAGTGCCAGAAGCGAGCGGTACTTTTCAATCGCAGTTGTCAGATCGCCCCGATTTTTCGCTGCCCGTGCTTCCGCATACAGTTCCTGTGCTCGGGAGTCAGGCTCCGAGGATTGCTGTCCCCACGCATTTCCTGTAAGGACCAGGGATGGCAGGGCCATCACCAGCATGATTTCAGGAAGAGCGCGGCAAGTGGCAGCGACAATCGTTCGACACCTGGCAAGCATACCCACCTCAAACCTACCGCGCAGCCATGCAAGACGCCTCAGCGCGCCGATTATACACCCTTCCCCCGCACACCCCTTCCACCGTTCAGCCATCCTTCCAGTTTAAACAAGAGCAACCGTCACTTAAGCGCCGTGGCAGGATGGCATTGTAATCGCAACTTCCATCGATAACGGCATCGGCTTTGACCACGCCCAGCGGCATCCATATCTCAGTTGAGCGGGGCCGATGGCAAGTGATTCGCCGTATCTTGATTGCCTGTTTCTGGTCTCTACCCCGCGATACCCCACTTGATGTAGAAGCATGTCGGGCATGGCGCCGAGTGCTGCGTGATACAATTGCCTCGCACTCGGTGCGCGAGGCTTCAGGGCAGAAGCAAGGAGGAGTCTACGAATACAGACAGAGCCGCTCGTCGCCGCACTTGCCGGTCAATCCTCATGTTTGTCCCCTTGTTACCTCTCATGCTACCTCTATGCGCTTATGCGCAACTCACTTTCGTGCCATTCGGGGAGGTATCTCCGCAGGCCAAGACCAGGGACGAGTTGGACGCATTCGGGCGAGTTTATGAAGAAACGGACCCGGCGTCAGTGATTCGACTTGCCAAAAGTTTCATCGAGCACTATCCGCAGTCCGAGTTCCTTGAGTTCGTCGACGTGCCGCTCCTGCACGCGTACGACCAAATCGGAGAGCCGGAGAAGGCAAAGGAGACCGCATTGGCGCTGTTGCGCTTGAACCCCGAAAACGTCGATGCCTTGCTCGCTTTGGCGGCTTATCGGCTGGAACAACGTCCCGGGGGTGGCGGTCAATACGAAGGACTGCTATCGGCGAGAGAATACGCTCAGCACGCACTCGATAGGATCCAGTGGTTCAAGACGCCGGTCAGCGCCGACCGGACAAAGTGGATTGAGACGAAGAAGGTGCTGCTGGCAAAATCGCACATGCTTCTGGGGATCGCAGCGGTGCAGGAGAAGAAACTCGATGAAGCCATTGACAATCTCGTGATGGCGACCGAATTCGACCCGCAGGGGGATAATTTCTACCGTCTGGCTCTGGTATATGAGGCCGCGGGACGGTACCAGGAAGCACTCGCCGCCGCTCTTCGCGCCCAGAAGTTGGGTCCAGAACAGGTTTCACTGCTCGCCGAGCGGAAAATCTCGGCGCTTCGCAAGCTCCAGCCCGGTCCAAAACGAGTTCCCAGGTGAGCTGTTGCCTATAGGCGATTGATGACTAAAGTCTCTGGGAAGCCGTGCGAACTAGTCTTACGTCACTGAGATGGCTTTGCTGATCCAAAGTTCCACGGCGTCTTGGCAAGAAATCGCTGTGGGTTCGCCGGACTATTCGGTTCGAAGGATCTCCATGATTTCGAGTCGGGTGACGGACCGAGTCGCCATCCAAATGGCCATGGCTGCAATGAAGGCAATGAAGAAGACTGAAGTCGCATATGCCGTGGCATTCGGGGATTTCGCGCCGGCGACCAAACTCCCGAGGAGGCGCCCGCTAACAATAGCCCCGGAGATTCCGGGAACAATGCCGGCAAGAATGGGCATTAGACCTTGCCGGAGAAGGACCAGTCGAAGCCGGGCGGGCGTAGTGCCCAGCGCCATACGCACGCCCATCTCGTGAGTTCTCTGAGCAACAGTATAGGAAACGATGCCATAGACGCCTATCATCGCCAACAGCAACGCGAACGCGGCGAAGCAGGCGACCGCCGTCCCATAGAATTGCGGCCGCGCGAGGGCCTCATCCAGCCGCTGGTCCATGGTTTTCACGCCGAATACCGGAACCTGTGGGTCTACCGACTGGATCGTGTCGCGGATCATCGCCAGCCGGTCTTCGGCGCTGCCATTGACCCGAACCACGAACGTCGAGAAGAAGCTGCCCGGTGATCGGTCGGGAACAAAAGTCTGGTTGGCGTTTGCCCCTTCCGTGCCGTAGTCCATTCCCTTGACCACACCAATAATCCGCCAGGGAGGACCCTTGTCGAGGCCTATTTCGCCGCCCACTGCATCGGCCGGCGGTCCGAATTCCCCCGCGAACCGTTCATTCACGATGGCGACTCTGGCCTTTTGCATGTCGGCGTCGGTGAGCTCGCGTCCCCACAGAACACGTCCACCCATGGTTCGGAAATAGTCCGGCAACACGGGAATCAGTCCGGAACTCTCGCTCGCCGGACGGCCATTCACGGGAAATCGTCCGCCGATGAACGCGGTGGCGTAAAGCGGCAAGAACTCCGTGGCGCTGGCACTACGAACTTCCGGGAGCCGGCGCACCCGAGCGAGCGCTTCTTGGAAGTAGCTTAAGCGGCTCGCATCGGTCTGGTGCGTCGTGCCATCGAGCGACACACTCACCGTCACCAGGCCGCTACATTCAAACCCGCGATCGATGTGCATGAGATGGGCAAACGCCCGGCCCACCGATATCGAACCCGCAAGAAGGATGATGGTCAGCATCACCTGCAGCGCGATCAACGTTCCGCGAATGCGCCGCGAGCCAAGCGTATGGCCGGAACCGCGGATTCCGAGAGTCGGAACGCGGCTGGCATACAGCGACGGCAGCACACCGAAAAGCAGCCCGCTGAGCACTGTCACGGCGATGGCAAATCCCAGCACACGCACATCGACAACCGAGTAGCTCTGCGAAACAAGGGGAGCAGGTTGAAGCCTTCCTGCGATGGAAGCAGTCCAAAAGGCGATGATGATGCCCGCGGCGCACCCAGCAAACGAGAGAAGCACGCACTCGGTCAGCAACTGTTGCGAGATGCGCGCGCGGCTGGCTCCCAATGCGGACCGTATGGAAAGCTCCGGGGCGCGCTCGGCAGTGCGCGCCATCAACAGGTTTGCGACGTTCGTGCAAGCGATGAGAAGGATCACCACGACGCAGGCCATCAGCACCAGGGAGGCATTTCGGGTGGGGCCGGCAAGCTCGTTCTGAAGCGCCATCATGCGGAAAGGGTATTTGGCCATGTCGGCGGCGGTGCGCTCGGGCCAGAACCGGTCGGCCAGTCGCTTCGCGTCCGCAGCGAATGCCGCGCGGGCCTCCCGCCACGTCACACCTGCTTTCAGCCGCCCGATCGTTTCCCAGCCATTATTGCCAGCACTGAAGGTCGCAGCCTTCCATAGAACAGCCCTCCCTGGAAAATCGAACCCAGGCGGTGCGACGCCAATGATGGTAAGAGGCTTTCCGTCCACTCGGATCGTGGCCCCGACGGCTCCCGGGTCGCCCGCGAAGAGCTGTTGCCAGAGCCCGTAACCGATGACCGCTATCGCATCGCGTCCGGGCACATCTTCTCCGGGGGCGAAGGCGCGTCCCAGCACCGGCTGCGCGCCGAGCATCGAGAAGAAATTCCAGGAAGCTTGGGCAACGTGGGCCCTGCGCCACTCGCCCGCGCCACCCAGGTTGACGTCGGACTGTTCGACGAGCGCGGCGTCGGCTAGGTACGTACTCTCACGGCGCCAGGCGTGGAATTCCTGCGCGCTATCGTGGGGCGTAAACCAGATGTCAAGCACGGCCAAGCGATCGGGGTCCCGAAAAGGCAGCGAGCGCAGCAGCAGCGCGTTGACGACACTGAAAATGCCCGTGTTCGCGCCAATCCCGATGGCCAGCGCCAGAATCGCTAACCCAGTGTGCCAGGGACGCCGGGCCCAAAGGCGAAGCGCATGCCTTGCATCCTGCGCCACCTCGCGAGAAAACTGCAGAGGAACGGAGATCGCCAAATCCACGATGAGGCGAGTCCACAGGATGCCCAGGCTGGCAGCTCCCGCCGATTCGTCAAGTTCGTCGCGAAATTCGCGCACCAAAAGTTCCCCATAGTTTTCGCGAAACCCTGCTGGGTAGAGCTTGAGCAGCCACCGGTACAGCCTCAATGAGGAGGGTTCGTTAGGCATGCTTGGGCACTCCAAACCTTGTCGCGGCCAACTGCACCAACTCGCGCATGCGGGCGGCCTCCGCCAGGGCTACCTTTCGGCCATACGGTGTAATCCGGTAATAACGACGGCGCTCGTCGTCAAGATGCGGGTCAGGCCGCGCGTCGGATTCTTCGATCAGCCCGAGCTCCAGCATCTTATTGATAGATCCGTAAAGCATGCCGGGACCGAGCTTGAGCTTTCCCCCGGTGCGCAGAGCGATTTCGCGCTTCAGGGCGTATCCATGACGTTCGCCGACGCCAAGGGACAGAAGGATGTGGAAAACGGCAGGCGAAAGCGGCGTTAGATCTCCCGCGGCGCATTGGTCCCTCGTGGACATATTAGTACAAAGCTCGACATAGTATTACTCGGTTCGATGATAATGTCCAGGGTCGGCGACTCCCTGGAGCGGTCCAGAATTTGCCCGTGGTACGCAAGTTTGGCACCGGGGCGTCCTGGCAGGATCGGCTCAAACGAATTGCCAGGACAGAGCAATCCCGGATGCAACCTGGGCGAAGGATCTTCGGCGGACTTCGAGGCTTCAGTGACGTGATTCGATAGTCGGCGCTGTAAACAGGCGGGCGAGCCCACTTAGGCCTGTCGTTCGCCAAAATCAGACCAGCGGCCCAAAGTGCCCCCGCCAATGGTCTTAACGATTTTAACCCCGAGTTGCTAACCTAACTGGAATTGTTGCGGCATGAGTTTTGGCGAGGGACACCATTGGATCAGCGAAACCGTCGCGCCGACCGGTGTCCAGCCAACCATGATCACCAGGCGCGGCACCGCCGCCACCAGCATTTCCTTCAGAAAACCGGACTGGCGGTCTCATAGCAGTACGATGCCGGAGAAGATGGAGCTGAACAGAACCGTCATGCCGATGACGTCCGGGGCGAGGAATTGTATGTTGCTGCCGGTGCCCGACCGCTACAACACCGGCCCCAATCCCAATCCCAGGGCAAGAAGATACCGCGTCGGCTGCCCAAGTGACGCCACAATCTGCGCGCGCGAGCGCAGGTATCCACACATGCACTCGATATAATACTCGCGACGAATGCTCTCGTGCTCAAGGTGGGTTTGTACGTTTAGGCAAATGTCCCAAGACCATCGAGGGCTAATGATTCCGTTTCAATCCCGCGAGTCAGCGAGGAAACGAATTTGGGCTCTAAGATTCGCGGTGATTGCGCAAGACGGCAAATCGCCCATGGTTGGCTTTCCCCGAAGCGTCGAGCGGTGGGGGTATTTGCCGGTGGTCGAGGCAAGTGGGAAAATTCTGATTGGAGGCTTATTGAGCTGAGTTCGGTCCAGCCGGTGCTAAACGGCTACTCGTCGATAGCCTCGCTGCGCTCCTGCCCGCTTCCTTGCGCGGCCTCCCCTAGCGTGCCGACGGCGGGCAGAAACATCGTTGCTTCGTGACCCCAAAACCCGTCGTCTCTGGGACCTACGGGCGCATATGCAAATCCCGGTTCAGGCTGTCTCTTCTCGGCGTGCGAAGGTTGGCCATCGCGTTTTCAGCAGGTAATCTTTATGCCTCTTCGGGTCTCGCTTGGAAATGCTATTCTCGAGGGGACATCCACAGTTTATGCACACGTGGCAATTAAAGGCGTTTGTCGCCCCGCAGTTCCCGCAGGCCTTTGGCATTAACAAATTAATATCCTCGCTGCGTCCTTTTTCATTCCATAGAGCTCCATAATCGCCTCGTCAGCATCCCGTCCCGAGAGATGGACATAGGTTCCAGGCTGCTCAGATCCCTGGCGTGCGTAAGCGTTGAATCCAGTACATCACACTCGAATTCGGTGAGCCTGACTGCGAGCGCCTGACACAGGTTTGTCGCGCGTATTAAGACGAATATGCTCTTGTCCGAAAAGAGTCCCCGTGCCATCTGTGCCTTCCATCGATCCACGGGGTGTCCAAAGCGGCACACAGTTGGCACACATGCATGAGCAGAGATCAGATTGTATCGGGGTTCTGAAAGGGTGCCACTGATCGGGAAGTCAGAGATCAAGTCTCGAAGTGGATTTCAGGCCCATGGTGGACTGCGCGCGCCACGCTGCCCATTTGCACGGTCTGCTTGTGATAGAGAAATTGGGCGAGTTTGGCGAACTGCTCGCTGATCAGGGTTGGTCGGACGCCGGGCCTGCGGGATACTGACCGGTCGCGGCACGCGGCGACCCCACTAGCGCCACACTCGATAGCGCGAGGCCGACAATCGCCTTACACTAGTGCGACGGTGTAGCCGGGAATTATCGTACTCTCAACGGGTTTGACTAGGCGCTTCCGGTCCACTTGTCATCAAGGCTCCCGGTAATCAGGCGGGCGGCTTTGCCGAAGGTGATGTAGGCCCAAGCGCACTCAAAGAGAACTACGAAGCGGTTGCGGAAACCAATCAGCCTGGAGATATGGATGACCAGCCACAACATCCAGGCGAAGAATCCCGAAAGTCGCAAGAAACCCGGCCTCAGCTACGAGCGTGCCGACTGGGGGCCACATTGGATTCACAGTGGATTGCTTCCGGGTGGACCGTCGTTTGTGCAGAACCTCGGAGTAATCCTACCCACTCATCGGGAAACAAATGGCGACCAGTCAGGGTCTGTTTCTTTGAACCCCATTTCGTGGCCGTAACCGTTAAGCTTTCGGTTCCTGGACTACCATCCAAGTGGCAGTCCGATGTGGGGTGAGCTTACGGTTGCGCTACCTCACAGCAGGAAAATCAAAGAGGAATCGGGTGCTCTGGTTCCGCGCGACCATTTGGGCACACAAAAAGCCGAGCCAAAGATTATCCTTTTTCCACCATGCCTTTTGGGGTTTACACTTCGGATCCTGAGATAGATAATCAGAACACGAAATGTTTGCCGGTCACATAATCCTCGCACGGACGCTAAAACCTGCGAAGGGGCGAGCGCTGACTGAAGCCTGCCTGTTCTTGGCTGTATTCGCAGGCATTGGCGCAACTTCCGTGCTGGCTCAGGTACCCCAGGCCAGGCCCGCCGGCTACGTCAACGACTACGCGGGCGTGCTCAGCGTATTGGCAAAGCAGCAACTCGAAGCACTTGCCACGGAACTCGACCAGAAGACGGGCTCGCAATTGGCCATCGTGACTGTCAATTCCTTGCAGGGTGAGCCCATCGAGGATTTCTCCATCAACCTCGCGACGCGCTGGGGCATCGGGCGTAAGGAAAAAGGAGACACGGGAGTCCTGCTGCTTCTGGCTATCCAGGACCGGCAGAGCCGGATGGAAGTCGGGTACGGCATTGAGCCCATCATCACCGATGGACAGGCGGGGAGCATTCTCCGCGCGATGCGCCCGTTGCTGCGAGCCGGCAACTACGACGGCGCTATCCAGCAGGCTGCGGGCCGAGTCGCCACGCTCATCGCCCAAGCTAAGCATGTCACTCTCACCACTCCCATACCGCAGCCCCCACGACAGCCCACGGGCGAGGGGCGGGGTTCACCCTTGCCGGGATTGATGTGGCTGTTATTCCTGTTCGTCATTGTCCCCTTCCTGTTGATTCCGCGGCGGAGTCGCACCAGTTGGTACGGAGGTTCCGCAACAGGCTTCATTCTCGGCGGAATCCTGGGGAACATGTTGGGAGGGGGCGGTCGCGGTGGCGGTGGCTTCAGCAGCGGCGGTTTTGGAGGCTTTGGAGGGGGAGGCTTTGGTGGTGGGGGCGCTTCCAGCTCCTGGTAGAGGGAATTGCGAACTCCTCGTTGGGGAAGGCGCGATGGATAAACTGCTGGATGAATTGGTCAACCGGTTGAAAAACGCCTACGGGCAGGACCTCGTCAGCGTGGTCCTCTTCGGCTCGGCGGCGGCTGGCGAGTTCCATGAGAAATTCTCGGACGTCAACGTTCTGTGCGTCTTGAAGTCGATCGACCTGCGGGATCTGGAAAAGGGCGAGGAGGCGGTCGGTTGGTGGCTAAAGCAAAAGCAGCCGTTGCCGTTGTTCCTGTCGCGGGGGGAAGTAGAGACCTCCCAGGATGTTTTTCCCATTGAGTTTATCGATATCCAACACAATCACCGCGTCCTTTACGGCGAAGATGTCGTAGCAAAGATTGAGGTGAAGACGCAGCAGCACCGTCGCCAAGTGGAGCATGAGATCCGTTCCAGGCTCCTGCGGCTGCGCGAGCGCTATCTGGGCCTCCAACGGAACAAGAAAGAAGTCTCCCGGCTAATGCTCGACTCCTTGCCCAGCTTTTCCACCCTCTTCCGGCATATCCTGATACTGGGTGGTGTGGAGGCTCCTTTGAAGAAGCGGGAGATCTTTCGCGCGGCCGCCGAACGCTTTTCGATCGCTGCCGAGCCTTTCATGACGCTGCTGGAGACACGGGAAGGAAAGCGCAAGCTAGCCGACGATGAGGTCAAGCCGCTCTTCCAGGCTTACCTGACCGAGATCACCCGCATGACTGCCGCAGTTGATAAACTGTAGAGGACCTGCAGGCTGTTCGGCCTTCCGGGCTCGACGGCGCGGGACGGGACAGGGAAAAAAGAAAGGGGAGCGCGAAACCAATGAGAACTCTAAAGATTCTGGGGATTATCGTGGCCGTCCTGATTCTGGGGGTCGTGATCGTGGCATCGATGTACATCAGCCGCCGCAACCAGATGGTGGCGATGAACGAAGCCGTGAAGCAGGCATGGTCTCAGGTGGACGTGGTCATCCAGCGGCGTGCCGACTTGATACCTAACCTGGTGGAGACGGTAAAAGGCTACGCGACCCACGAGCAGACGGTGTTCGACGACATCGCCAAAGCCCGTGCTGCCTTGGGCGGAGCGCACACGCCCTCCGAGCGAATCGCCGCCAACGATCAGTTGACCGGAGCCCTCTCCCGCCTGCTGGTGATTGTGGAGAACTACCCCAACCTGAAAGCCAACGAAAATTTCCTGCGCCTCCAAGACGAATTGGCGGGGACCGAAAACCGCATCGCCGTGGAGCGTCGCCGTTACAATCAGGCCGTGCAGGCATACAACACCTACATTCAGCTCTTCCCGAACAACCTGGTCGCCTCCATCATGGGGTTCCAGCGTAATGACGCCTACTTCCGCGCCACCGAAGAGGCTCGCGAAGCCCCCAAGGTGAATTTCTCCAAGGATAAGGCCCAGTGAACCCTGTTCGACGCCCCACACGCAGGGTGGCACAATTGGTAGATTCTTACTTCCTCGATTTCTAGCGGTCTACGGCGGCTTCGCCGCAGCGCTGAATTACCGGAACAACCGCTCGATCTAACACATCGGTGAGCACGATGGGCAGTTCTTTAGCATCCTGGAACTGCTCCCGCGAGAAAAGGGGCAGAAAAGGATTCAGCCTTCCCGCGTTGCATCCTAAGGCTTCCTAAGCCATCCCGCGAGAACGGGAGGGTCAGATTTCTCAGTAGTTATGGAAAAATTCCGTGTCGCCTAAAAGGCGTTGACAGCAAACGGGTTGAAATTTTACAGTTGCTTCGGGAAATCTGCTGCGGCTGGCATCGAATCCCACCCTCTCCGCCGGCCCATCCCATTGCTGCTCAGCTAGTTAAAAGCCTTTCATTTTTTGCGTACCTCTTGTGTCCCCCTCGAGCCGACAACCTCCCGTGGCGGCAGCCATTGGGTGACCGATCGCACTTAGAGTCTGTCAACAAATAAGTGTGTCAACTTTGGTTTCGCCGGGGGAGAATGCTGTAATTCCATTCCCCATGAAATTCATCCCGCTCAAGGCGGATTTGAGCCATCTGTTTGTCGGAAACTTTGATCCCTGCCGGG
>JAIQGA010000066.1 GCA_020072925.1 Terriglobia bacterium
CCGGGTTGACCCGGCGTTGCTGGACCGTGCCTTCGCGTTTGCGCCCGGCGCCGTTTTGCGGCAGCCCGATCTTCTGACCACGCGGGCGCGAGTCGAAGGACTCGGAATCTTTCCGACCTATAATTTCCGCCTGGACGCGCGAGACGATGGAGATTTCGATGTCACCTTCCATGCCCAAGAACGAAATGGCTGGGGAAACGGCAAGTGGGGAGCGCTGCTTTCGACTTTCCGAGGCGCTTTCTACCAAACGATCTATCCGGAATACTTCAACCTGAAAGGTTCGGGAATCAACCTAGCCTCTCTCGTCAGGTGGGACGACCAGAAGCGCCGGCTGGCCGGCTCCATCGCAGGGCCATTTCAGCACAACCCCAAGTATCGCTACCAGTTCGGCGTCGATCTGCGCAATGAAAACTGGATTCTTCGGCAGTCGTCGGTGGGGCCGGCGCCGGCGTTGGGGGCACTCAACTTGCGAACGTACTCCGTCAATGGCGAAATCGCTTCAATCAGCAGCGGGCGCTGGGAATGGCGCACAGGCGCCGAGCTTTCCTATCGCGGCTATCGGAACGTCCTGGCGGGATCCGGTCTGCCGCCGGAAGTGCTGTTGCGAGGCTACGAGCTTAAGCAATTCGCCCGATTGAATTACCAATGGCTGAGAGTGCCGGAAAGACGCTTCGAGAGCCGCGCGAGCCTCACCTCCGAGACCGGAACAATCTGGTCAAACCCGGCACATTCCTTTGAGAAGCTGGAAGGGTCCGTTACCGCCCGTTGGTACCCGCAAATGACTGGTGACGACTATGCAATGCGAGCTCAGGTCCGCTCGGGAAAAACTTGGGGAAGCGTACCCTTTGACGAACTTTTCATGCTGGGTCTGGAACGCGATAATGATCTCTGGATGCGAGCCCATATCGGCACGCGCGACGGCCAGAAAGGAAGCGCGCCCTTGGGCCGTGACTATTTCCTCTTCAATTCGGAAATCGACAAGAACATTTACAAAAACGGATTTCTCAGCGTGAAGCTCAGCCCATTTCTTGACGTCGGAAGAATCACCGATCCTCTGCCAGGACTGGGATCCCGAGGGTGGCTTACGGATACCGGAGTGCAGGCGAAATTGAGCGTCCTCGGAGTCGGAGTCGTGTTCATTTACGGGCGAGACTTACGCTTCGGCAAGAATACTTTCTACGCCACCGCAGGCCAATGAAACCGGGAGAAGCGAGAGAACGGATTTAGCCAATCGCCACTTGAACTATCTGGCCTAACTCGTCATAGGACGTCGATGACGATTAGCGTGATGTCGTCCTGCTGGGGCGCCGAAGCGGGTTGCCAGTTGCGCACCTCTGCCAACAGACGCCTCGACAATTCCGAGGGCGAGCACGCATGATTGCTTCGAACCACTTGTTCCAGCCTGCAATCGCCGAATGGCTCCCCCGCAGCGTTTTCCGGTTCAATAACGCCGTCCGTGTAGAGTAGGAAACGGTCGGCGGAGGCGAGCGGCACATCGCAGGCGGCATAATCAGAGTTCCCCGCAACGCCTAACGGCAGGCCGTTGCTCTCGATGCGCGTCAGTTCGTTCCCTGCGGCTCGCCAGCTTAGGAGTGGAGGGTGACCCGCTGCCGCGTAACGGGCCTTGTGAGCTTCCGTGTCGATCCACAGGTAAGCTGCTGTGACGAACTGCCCGCGCAACTGGCCGGAGAGAATGCGATTCAAGATCCGCAACACCTCTGCCGGATCTTGTGCGGAGGCGGCAGCGGACTGTACCGCCACCTTAATCATCGAGGCGATAAGAGCCGCGGGAACGCCGTGTCCTGAAACATCTGCTACCAGGAAACCGGCGCGGTATTGGTCCACGGGAATGAACTCATAGAAGTCGCCAGCCACAGCGGTCATGGGATGATAAGCGGCGGCAATGCTGAGGTTTTTGAGATCGGGAACGCCGGTCGGGAGAATAGAGTTTTGTATCTCACGCGCGATTTCGAGCTCGCTTTGAATCGCCAGGAGCCGCCGCTCGTCGCGAAAGACCTTATCTGCGGACACGTACCCAAGCGAAAAGATAAACAATGCTAAGGCAAACTGCTCGACAACAAGGTCAGGCTCCAAGTCCAGGAGCCCTCCCACATTTATGTACAAAGCCGCCGCAGCGAATACCAGGATGCCCACAGTAAGAACCGGGCTCGAGAACGTAAGAAATCGGAGGGATAACCTTGGGACAACAAGGACGGCCCCAATCACTAGCAGATAACAAATGGCGAGGGCGTGATTGTAAAACATGAAAGCATTGGAAGGGCCGGCCACAAAGAGCGAGACAACGCCGGCGATGCCGATCAGCGACCCGGCAGCGATCGTAATTTGGACGAAGCGACGAAGTAAGCCTTGGGTAAACTCCAGCCAAAATAGCGCCCCCGGAACTATGATCAGGTAGGCGACGATATTGTTCACATAAGGGCGACTGCTCCATGTTGACTGCGGCAGAACTGCGAGTGCAAGGGGTGATTGCGCCAACATGCGCGCCCCGTACAAGCCGCTGAACAAGCCGAACCACACCAGGATCTGAACCTGGCCGCGGCGACGAACGGCAGCAACCACGCACGAAGCTATTCCAATGAATAGGAAAATGGTTCCCAGGATGATCCCGGCAACCTGGCCGCGAAGGAATGCCAAATTTGGATCGGCAGGATTCACGCTCTCGCGGCTCGAAGGATACCAGCTTCCGATGCGGCTTGCCAAGACCTATCAGGCAGTCGCAACTACCGGGATCAGGGCCGGGCGGCTCAAGCGACCGGAAATGAAGTGCAAGAGCAGCGCAATGATGGGGACTTGGAGCGCCAATCCAAAATAGACCCCTGCGGCTGTGTGCCAACTCAGGTCCGAAACAGTAAGGGCATAGTAGGGCGTAAGTCCGAAAACAAAACCTTCTGCGGATGGCTTAACAATCTCCACGACCACTCCAGTTATTCCCACGGCGGCAACGTAGAGAAGCAAGAACAGGATGCCCTTGATGATGGGTTTCTTCATCCGCGTCAGGTTGCACCACTGGAGAAACAGGATGTCGCGTGTCGTGAAAACCAAAAGAGTAAGAAGCTGGATCGCCGCCGAGCCCAACGGCCATGCGCGAAAGGGAATCGAAGCGCGCAGCCCCGCCGCCTCCGCCACGAGGAAGGCGTACGCCAGCGCTGCGGTCGGCAGCAGCCACGGCCATGGCAAACCTTGAGGGGAGAAGTAGGAACCTTCCCCTACGGAGCGTTGTCGCCACCAGACTTTCAGCTTCTCGTAAGGCGTCAAGGTTGCCAGTCCCACCAGAAGCAGCACAGGAAGGTTGAACCCAACGGCGAGTCGGGTAAGCTCGTCGGGAGTCATCCCCTGCCAAGTCGGCTTCGCATACAAAGACTCAGGATTCAGCAATGCATAGAAAAGCAGATTGCAGTAGGCGCCCAAACCCACGGCCTGCCAGCGCGAGAGGAGCGAGAGCTGTTGCAGGTCTTTCTTGAGGTTTCGCGTCAACATAAGGGCGAGCCAAGCCCCGAAGGTCACGAACAGCAGTAAGGAAACAACCAGGAAAGGCACCTGGAGACCAAACAGCGTGGCGGGAGTCTTGGTGAGCCAGTTGTTGGCACTATGGAGAGAAAGAACCGCCGGAAGAACGCTGAACCCCGCGAATCCCGGGAAGGGACTCTGCACATAAGGGAACATCGAAGTCGAAATAGCCAAGCCCAAGATGCCCATAGCACCGTAACTGGATTTCTCCACGAGCATTGAGCCCCAAAGTCCCATCAACCCAACGAAGAGTGAAAAGGCCAGCAGCAACACCCAATTCTCCAGCAGCACAAGCACACGAAACCCGCCGAGCGCTCCAACAATGAAGGTAACCGGCAGAGAGCAGGCCACTATGAAGTACCCAAGGATGGGAGCACCCAAGAGTTTCCCCACCATGAGTTCCGCGGAACTGAGCCGCGTGGTTCTGAGGAAGTCATAGGTCTTCATTTCGCGCTCGCGGGCGATAGCTTGGCCGCACGTCGATGCGCACCAGAATCCCAGGACCACATACTGGAGTCCCGTCAGCCAGGCGTAGAAGGTCTGGAAGAAGGGCTGAGGCTTGCCCTCCGCACTGCTCCAGCACATCAATCCTACAAGGACGCATACCACGACCGTAGTCATCCCGACCGTAAGCGCGCGCGCCGGACGCATCTCTGCCCGCACGTGCCGCACTAACTCCGGATTGCGCCAGAACTGAAGCATCACATCACCTCGTGGCGAGAGAGCTTCAAGTACAAGTCCTCGACAGTCTGTTTTACCTCACCGAACGAAACCACGCGGACGCCTGAAGTTACCAACTCATTGAGAAGGTTCGCCAACTCTTCTTCCGAACCCGCGAACTTGAAGACGCCCTCCGAGCCTTTGGTCATCAGCCCGGACACCTTGTCGTTCGACCGAAGTCGAGCTTCCACGACTGCCGTGCTGTCGCCTATCCAGCTCAGCTTCATGACGCGGAATTGGCTTTCGGAAGCAGTGATGTCTTCCAGCTTGCCACTTCGGACCATGTGTCCCTTTTCCATCAGCCCGATGGAAGTGCAGAAGCCCTCCAATTCAGACAAAATGTGGGATGAGATCAGGATTGTGGCTCCCTGGTCTCGAAGGGACTTGAGGAGATTCCGCAAATCCAGCCGTGCCTTGGGATCAAGCCCGGAAGCTGGCTCGTCGAGCAGCAGAACCTTTGGCCGGTGGATAATCGCTCGCCCGATGCCCAATCGCTGCTTCATTCCCCGAGAAAGCCCTTTGATCATGGCGTCGTGCTTTACTTCCAGCCCCACTTCCTGGATGACCTCGTCGATGCGCGCCGGGATTTCGCGTTCGGGCATTTTGTAGGCGTGCGCGAAGTAGTCCAGGTACTCCCAGACCTTCAAATCCTCGTAAAGGGAGAAGAAGTCCGATAAGTACCCAATAAACTCCTGCGCGCGCTCCGGCTCCCGATAGACGTTCACCCCCGAAACGAAGACGTCTCCGGCCGTTGGGTCGAGCAGTCCACACGCCATGCGAATCGTCGTGGTCTTCCCGGCGCCGTTCGGACCGATCAGGCCATAAATTTCCCCTTCGGGAATCGTCACATCCATGTCCGCGACGGCGACCAGCTCATCGTATTCTTTCCGCAAACGCTCCATTTGGATGGCAGCCAAGGGACCTCCTCGCGTGCAGTTAAGCTGAGATACGCGCGCGGGGTACATGCGGTTCCAATCGATCCACAGATTTCGCAGATTTCACAGAAGTACAACACAGACTCTCATGCCACAGGTTTCGCAGATCTCCTGGGAGTACAACCCAAACTGCCATGACGCCGGCGCCTGTCCAGCCTTGGACAGTCTTCGGCTTTCGCAGATCATGCAAAACAAGTTAGAATAGCCTCGGGAATTGTATCCAGGCGTCGCTGGAGGCTGGGGCAAAGCTGACAGAATCACAGGGCGGCTAGTGCCCCGCGCTCCGTGTTTGTCCCCACCAGCGATTCCCGCATACTAGTCGCTGAGTTCTGCGCAATCTGCGTAATCTGCGGACCGTTCAGGTGAGCTGAATTTGAGTCTCCCTTCCCTTCGGAATCTCCATGGCCCCGGGCGCGTCTTGCTGCTGGGTCTTCTGCTGGGCATGACGATATTGTTCTGGCCGACGCGAGAACTTCGCAGCGACAATTTCGTTTTCTACTTTCCCGACAAGCGCCAGGTCATACCGGTGCAGATGATCGGACAGACCAAGTACCTGCCTATACTGACCATCCTAAACATGGTCGGAAAAGTAGGCGGCTTGCAGGAGAAGCGCGATTCAGTGAAAGTTTGGTTCGGAGAGACGCCGCTCGAGTTTAAGGTCAAAGATCGCACAGTGCGCGTCGACAAAGCTCGCGTTAAGCTCGCCAATCCCCCGCTCGTCTCCAACGGACAATGGATGGTACCCGTAGAATTCCTCACGGCGGTTCTGCCGCGGCTCACGAATCAAGTCGTGGAGTACCCGCTGGGGAGCAATCGTGTTTTCATCGGGGATGTAAAGCCCACTTCGTTCACGGTTCGTCTTGACCAGTTGCCGGAAGGTGCGCGGCTCACGCTGCAGTTCACTGACAAGGTCACCATCCGTACGGTGGCGACCAATGGAAAGTGGGTCATGTTCCTGGGCGAGCGTCCCGTCGAACCGCTCGAACCCACCTACTCATTCAAAGACCCTTACGTGAAGGAACTGCACTTTGATGATCAGGACGGCCTCCCCAAACTAATTCTCCAGCCGACCTCCACCGGACTCAATTTCTATCCCGCTTTAGTGGAGGGCGGGAAGGTGCTGCTAGCGGACGTGCTTAAGCCCACGCCGAGCGCCGCTCAGCAGGCGCAGTCGGCCCCTCCCGCTGCGCCCGGCGCGACTCCGCCGACGACACAGCCCGGCGCGCCGCAGACTGGCGCTCCTGGCTCGATCCCATCCGCCCCATCGCCGCCCAGTCCGCCTCTCCCTGTCGTTGTCCTGGACCCCGGTCATGGCGGAAGCGACAACGGGGCGCGCGCTCGTGACGGGGTCCTCGAAAAAGACCTGGACGCTCAGGTCGTTGCCCGTGTTCGTCTGGCATTGCTCGCCACGCAGAAATTCCGCATAGTATTGACGCGCACCGGGGACGTCACCACCAGCTTCGAACAGCGCTCCCAGGCCGCCAACGAAGCGAATGCCGTATGTTTCTTGACCTTCCATGCGGGCGACTTGGGGCCGGATTCGCCGCAAATCGCGCTCTACACTTACGCACCTCCCAGTCCCTTCTCCGGACCGCCCAACAGTTCCATGCCTCCCGCCTTCATTCCCTGGGACAATATTCAGCGCTTGCACATCGATTCGAGTCGTAACCTGGCTACCTCTCTCCAGCAACAGTTCATGCAGATTGCAGGGGTGAAGGTGGATCCGCCCCAAGGCGCTCCCGTCCGCGCTTTGCGGAGCATCAACGCGCCGGCCGTGGCCATCGAGTTGGGCCGTCTTGCGCCCGAAGTAAATTCTGCCCCGCTTACCAGTTCGGACTTTCAACAGCTCATCGCCTCGGCGGTCACCCGAGTGCTTATCAACCTGCGTGGTGGAGGCTAAGGGATGTCGCGTCGTGCCAAGGTGCTTTTGGTGATCCTCCTGGCCGTTCTGGCCGCCGGAGCCTTTTACCTTCGGGCGCTGTCGCGCCGCATCTTTTTCGAGGTTCCCCGTCATGCTGAAGAGGCGGCGCGGGCACGATTGAATGAGGTCGCGCTGCAATCGCGCACCGGCCCCAGCCAGACGGCGACGCTCTACTTCCCTTCTCTCGGCTCCGGCAAGCTCGTGCCGGAGACACGACCCATTACTTGGGCCGAGACGGACCCCGATAAGGTCCGTCAGATACTTCTGGCTCTGATCGAAGGGCCACACCAGAACTTGGCGCGACCTCTTTCTACGGCCACGAATGTGCGCGCAGTCTTCCTGGCAAACGATGGGACTGCTTATGTGGATCTGTCGAACGAAGTCCTTAACGGCTTGACGCCCGGCATTGAGACCGAGAGTCTCACAGTGTATTCCATCGTGAATTCAATTACCGCCAACATCCCGGCGGTAAAGCGCGTAAGAATCTTGATCCAGGGCCAGGAAGTTGAGACCTTGGACGGTCATGTGGACCTGACCGAGGCTTTTGTCCCCGACCCGTCTTACATTGAAACTGCGGCCCCCTGAATCCCGGAGGATTTATGTCTTCGACACCTCGAACCCTGAGCGGTTTGCTTTACAAAGGCGGCAAACTGGTCCGGCCGGACCAGCGCGCGGCGAGTGAACTGCGCCCGGTGGAAATCGTCCCCGATTTCATTTCATCGGCCGAGGGATCAGCGCTCATCCGCCTGGGCGAAACTCAGGTTATCTGCACCGCTTCAGTCGAGGATGGTGTGCCGCCTTTCCAAAAAGGCACAGGAAAAGGCTGGATTACCAGCGAATACGCCATGATTCCCCGTGCCACGCAGGACCGCACGCCGCGGGAAGTGACGCGCGGGCGGCCTGGCGGCCGCACCATGGAGATTCAGCGGCTGATCGGCCGCTCGCTCCGCGCCATTATCGACCTCGAGGGCCTGGGCGAGCGCACGATATGGATTGATTGCGACGTGATCCGCGCCGACGGCGGGACGCGCACGGCAGCGATCACGGGCTCCATGGTCGCGCTGGGGCTGGCCCTTCAGAAACTTCGCGAACTTCGGGCACTGCAGCGCCTTCCACTCAGGGATTACCTGGCGGCCGTTAGCGTCGGCATCGTGGGCGGTGAGACATTGCTCGACCTGAGTTACGCGGAGGATTCAAACGCCGAAGTGGACATGAACGTGGTCATGACGGGTGTGGGCGCGTTGGTGGAAGTCCAGGCCACCGCCGAGGGACGGCCGTTCGATGTCGAACAGTTCGGCAACCTGCTGGACCTTGCGCGGCCGGCAATCCAGAAACTGATCAATCTACAGAAGTCGATTCTTAAACTCGAACTCTACGCTGGCGCCAACAGAGCAGGCCCGGGCACTCCGCCCGAGCGGTGACAGATAAAGTGTGAAGTGTGAAGCATAGTAGTTGTCGAGGCTTCGTAGCCTCAAGCTCTGCTTCACAAATTGCCCCTTATCCTTCATCCTTTGTCGTTCACCCATTACCATTGGGAATTATGCCGGGGCTTGGTTTCCCAGTCAGTGGTTTGGGGCTCATCACTTGCCACTCGTCACTCGTCACTCTCTCTTGTATCTTGCCTCCGCCAACCCTGGGAAGCTGCGGGAGTTTCGCCAGGCCGCTAAGGCGGTTGGCATCACCATTGAGCCAGTACCCCACATCGACCGCATCCCCGCTTGCGTCGAGGATGGCGCCACGTTCGAGGACAACGCGCGCAAAAAGGCCTTGCACTATTGCGCGCATGTGGATGGCCCGGTGTTTACCGACGACTCGGGGATCTGCGTGGCGGCCCTGGGCGACGCGCCAGGTGTGCATTCGGCGCGATTCGCTGGTCCCGACGCTAACGATGAAGCCAATAACCGTATGCTCCTCGAGGAGTTGCGCCGTGTTGAAGCAGGGTCGGTGCATCGTAACCGCATCGCTCACTACGTGTGCGTCATTGTGCTCGCTCAAGACTGCCGCGTTGTGACTGTGGTCGAAGGCCGCGCGCCGGGTTTGATCATCGACGAGCCCCGAGGGAAGGCCGGATTTGGGTATGACCCTTACTTTTTCTACCCACCACTGGGGAAAACCTTTGCCGAGTTGAGCGCGGAGGAGAAGTTCGCCGTTTCGCACCGAGGCGAGGCCTTCCGCAAGCTGCTGGATTACGTGCGACGCTGATTCTCGACCAGCGGCCACGAAGAGCACGGGACACAGGTTTTCGTGCTATAGTGAGAATTTGTTCAGGGCGTTTTGATACTTCGTAAGAGTCGGCGTGGAGGGCAAAGCCGTTTCAGATTCCATGCGCTGAAGCCGGAGTGACCGCGCACGTGGCGCGTCCGCGCGCTGCGGTGCTATCCTCGAAAGGAGATTTGCACGCTTGGCAAAACAGCAGAAGGAAGAATCGGCAACTCAGGATAATCGCCGTCAGTATGTGAATTTCGCTTTTTACAAAATTGACCCCGCCTGGCGCCGGTTGCCCGAAGAGGACCGCCACCGCGGCAAGTGCCAGTTTATCGACGTGGTCAAGAGCTACGAAGGCGAGGTGATAGTCAACGCCTATTCGCTCGTCGGCATTCGCGGCGACTGCGACCTGATGCTGTGGCGGATCAGTTACGACCTCGACAAGTTTCAGGAGATGACCGCGAAGTTGCTCGCGACGGACCTGGGCAAGTACCTGACCACGCCTTATTCGTTTCTGGCGATGACCAAGCGCTCCATTTACGTGGACAAGCACGTGCATCCTGACCAGGAGGGCACCCGCTTGCGCCTGGTCCCCGGGCAATTCAAATACCTGTTTGTTTATCCTTTCGTGAAGACGCGCGCGTGGTATCGGCTCACGCCGGCGGCACGGCAAGGCATGATGGATGAACACATCGAGCTCGGCCACCGGTTTCCGACCGTGCGCCTGAACACCACGTACTCCTTCGGCCTCGACGATCAGGAATTTGTGGTGGCTTTCGAGAGCGATAAGCCCGAGCATTTCCTCGATTTGGTGATGGAATTGCGCCACGCGGAGACGAGCAATTACACGCAACGCGATACGCCGATTTTTACTTGCCGGCACCGCGAACTAGTCGAGGCGCTCGACCTATTGGGAGGGTGAAAAAGAAATTATGAATTGTGAATGCTGAATTATGAATTACAGAACTCTAAACCAAACTCATTCATCGGGGTAAGTTCTTCGCAATTCATAATTCAGAATTCATAATTCATCATTGTACCTCCATGGCCACTGCAAGAGCTGCAAAGCTACAGCCCGCCAAACCACGCGCCAAGAAGCCGCGGAACGACTACACCGCGCCGGAGCGGTTGCAGAACATCTTCGCGGCGCTCGACCAACTGTTTCCGCAGGCGCAGTGCGCGCTGCGCCATGAGAATCCCTTTCAACTCCTTGTCGCCACCATCCTTTCCGCCCAATGCACCGACGAGCGCGTGAACAAAGTCACGCCGGAACTGTTCCGCAACTATCCCACCCCGCAGGATTTCGCCGCGCTGCAGCAGCCGGTGCTCGAGCGAGAAATTCGCTCCACAGGTTTTTTTCGCAACAAGGCGAAGAACATCATCGGGGCCGCAAAGACACTCGTCGAGAATTGCGGCGGGCAGGTGCCACGTAGCATGGAAGAGTTATTGACCCTGCCTGGTGTGGCCCGGAAGACGGCCAATGTCGTCCTGGGCACGGCTTACGGAATCCCCAGCGGCGTCGTGGTGGACACACACATCTTTCGAGTTTCCCATCGCCTGAAGCTGACTCGTGAAAAGACGCCTGAGAAGGTCGAACAGGACTTGATGAAGCTGGTGCCGCAGGAACGCTGGATCACGTTTGGGCACCAGTTGATCTGGTTTGGCAGGAAGGTCTGCCAGGCGCGCAAGCCACTCTGCGCCGAATGCCCTCTGGAAACAACCTGCGATTCCCCCGACAAGACTTATCGGTCGTCGTGACTGTAGCGCCGGTCTATGACCGGCGAGGATTGGCGATTGCCGATTGTAGGAGAGGTTCGGAAGCCTCTACGAGCGCCGTTACAGTTCACTATCCGTCACATGCCGGCGCTCGCAGAGCGCCGCTACAGCAAACTGCCCGCCTGAAGGCGGGCGCTACGCTTTCATTACGGCGGGATAGACCTTGCGCACTGCCCCAATGATGTCGGCGACCTCCTCGTCCGTGAATTTCGGATCCATGGGAATTCCGGCATAGCGATCATAGACCTCCATCGTGCGCGGGCACGCAGCAGCGCCGTACTGGATCGCCTTGCCGCGTGGCGAAGTAAACGACGGCCAGTCCGGTTGCAGCGTCTGCTTCTTTTCGATGTGCGGCGCGATGGGCAGAATCACCGACCCGCCCATAGGCTCCGCATTGACGTTCTCGGCGCGCATCGCCGCGATGAATTGGTCGCGCTGCGCTTTGCCGCTGGTGCGAATGAAAACCCAGTTGCCCAGGCCGCCCTCGGGATCGTTCTGCTTGCGGAACGAGATGCCGGGCAGGTCGCGGATTCCCGCCAATACGCGCGTCGTCTTGTCGTGGAAGTCGCCCACAATGCGGTCCAGCTTGCGCAGTTGGGCGCGCAGGACTGCGGCGGTAAACTCGCTCATGCGGTATTGGCAACTTGTAAACATCTGCATCCGCGCGGGCTGGCCCAGCACCTGGGCGTGACCTGTGCGCAGCATCCCGCAATCGTGGAAACGAGCGGCGCGCTCAAAAAGGTAGGGATCGCTCGTCACCACCGCGCCGCCCTCGCCCGGCGAAATCGTCTTGTTCACCTGGAAGCTGTAAATTCCGCAGTCGCCCAGCGAGCCCACGGGTTTGCCCTTGTAGGTGACGCCAACGCTCTGCGCGCAGTCTTCCAGGACCTTCAGCTTGCGGCGCTTCGCGAGCGCCAAAACCGGGTCCAGGTCTGCCGGCGCGCCCAGGATGTGGACCGCCATGATGACTTTGGTGTGCGGAGTGATGTGGCGCTCGATGTCGGCGGGATCGATGTTCATGGACTCATCGACTTCGGCAAAAACCGGCAGCCCGCCCAGCGCCACGATAGCGTCGTAGCAGGCGTACCAGGTCCATGCCGGGAGGATGACTTCATCGCCCGGCCCGACCTCGAGCGCCGCCAGCGCAGTCATCAGCGCGGTAGTCCCTGAAGTGACCGCGATGCAATATTTCGTCTGCTGATGGGCCGCGAACTCCTTTTCGAAGTTGATGCACTTGTCGGGTGGGTGGCCCAGGGCATCAAGACCCCACCAGCGAAACGGGCTGCGGTTGTCCAGGACCTCAACCAACTCGCGGCGTTCTTCGTCGTCGTAATACTGCGGGCCGGAAAGCTTCGCTTCGAGCATTTTGGCCCGCACGGGCTTCCCGCCCTCGATGGCCAGAGTTTCCGGCGCGACACTGGCCGCCGGCGCAGGAGTGCTCACAGCACCCTTCGTCGTGCTGGCCAACCAACTTGTGGATGCGAGCCCTGTTGCCGCCGCTAGGAACGTTCGGCGGTCTAAGCCCCGACACGAACTCGCGCTTCGGCGATCGTCGATACATCTCTTTCGTTTGGACATGGACACCTCCTTGCGAATGACCAACCTGGCGAGGCGAAAGGGTCCGGTGCGGCCCACTCTAGCGCGGAACAAACCCCGCCGCAAGCGTGCTCAGGGGAGTAAAATATTAAGGAAGATAGTGGCCCCGCGAGCGTTGGCCTAGTGGAGTCGGCCAATCGGACTCTGGTAAGTCGATTGACGTCGCTTCCCAGGACGGTTTATACTGCTGTTCCAGGGGCACAATAGAGAAAGGCTCGGAGCGGGCATGGAGATTATTCTCGACGAAGGCGCAGGTTTTTGTTTTGGCGTGGAGCGCGCGATGCGCATGACCGCCGAAACGACCACGGTGTCTCGCGATCGCGTGGTGACCATCGGCCCCCTCATTCACAATCCCCAGGTGATTGAAGAGTTGAAGAAAGAAGGGGTAGAGGTCGTCAAAGAGGATGCCGACGTCCACAACGCCGTGGCGATTCTGCGCACGCACGGCGTTTCGCCGGATGTCGAACAACGCCTGCGGCAGGAAAGCAGCCAGGTGCTGGACGCCACCTGCCCCTATGTGAAGAAATCCCATCAATACGCCGACCTGCTGCGCAGGGAGGACTATCACATCCTCATCATCGGCGACCAGAATCATCCCGAAATCAAGGGGCTGATCGGTTACGCGGGAAAGCGCGTCACGGTCATCAACCTCCCCGAAGAAGCGGAGAACCTACCGCACTTTCCGAAGCTCGGCGTGATCATCCAGACCACCTACCCCATCGAAAAAGCGCAGAAGATTCTGGCCAAGCTGGTGGGGCGCATCACCGAGCTGCGGGTGTTCAACACGATCTGCGATTACACCTCCGACCGCCAGATCGCCGCCGCGCACATCGCCGGCAAGGTTCAACTCATGTACGTGGTGGGCGGCCGCAACAGCGCTAATACCAGTAAGCTGGCGGAAATCTGCCGACAAAAAGGCACGCCGACGCGCCTCATCGAGGTCCCGGACGAGATCGACGAGCGCGACCTGGAAAACGTGGAGCGCGTGGGCATCACCGCCGGGGCTTCCACACCGGAAGTCCGCATTGCCGGGGTCATCGAGCGCCTCGAGCAAATAGCCACCGCGCGCGCCCTGGTGCGCTAGATTACGCCCGCTTTACTTTCCTCGCTGCGGATTGGATGCCAGCCCGCACGCCGCCGTCCTATTCTCTGGTCAATCATGCTAAAGTATTCGAATCATCATGAAGATCATATCCATCAATGTCGCGCTCCCGAAAGTGATTGTCTCCAACGGCGAGGAGGTTCCAACCGGAATCTTCAAGCTGCCGGTGAATGGGCCAGTGCGCGTGCACGCCCTGAATCTGGAAGGGGACGGACAGGCGGACCTCGCCAACCACGGTGGTCCCAACAAAGCCGTGTATGCGTACGCGTGGAACAACGCGCAGTTTTGGAAACAAACACTGGGTCGCGATGATCTGCATCCCGGCTCGTTCGGTGAGAACTTAACAGTGGATGAGTTTGCTGAAGACACCGTCGCGGTCGGCGACGAACTGGCCATCGGAACCGCGCGATTCGTAGTGACGCAGCCGCGCATTCCCTGCTTCAAGCTTGGCATTGCCATGGGCCTGCCGGCTTTTCCGAAAATGTTCCTGGAGAGCGGCCGGACGGGTTTTTATTTGCGCGTATTGGATGAAGGTATCGTGCGGGCCGGCGACAACATTCAGAAAGTCGACAATCGCGAACCGGCGCGCGTGACGGTTCGCGAACTCGCCGCCGCGGTGCAGACTCTCCAAGCCTCGGATGACCTACTACGACGCATTCGTAGCCTCCGGGCCCTCTCGCCCCCCATGGCGGAGTGGATCGAGAGGAAGGTCCGCGCTCGCGGCGAGCGGCTGCGGGAGAATAGAAGTCAACAGCCGACAGTTGAGAGTTGACAGCAAAAGTCACTCCAGACGGCCCACTTAATCCCTTCAACTCTTCGACTCTTTAACTCTTCGATTCTTGCCCAGTGACTGTCAACTGTGGACTGCGAACTGTAATCTTCTCTTCACGTCACAATATCTTCGCCGCCGTCTACCCTGATCACATTGCCGGTGATCCAATGCGTCTTCTCGCTGGTCAGCGCGGCAATGGCGCAGGCCACATCTTCGGGCGTTGTCAGCCGACCGCCGGGATTGCGGAGCTTGGCGAATTCCGCCAGCTTCTCGATGCCGGGAATCTTAGATGAACCAGGGGTGATGGTCACTCCCGCTTGAATGGCGTTCGCCGTGATGCCATGAGGCATCAATTCGAAGGCCAACTGGCGGATGTGAGATTCCAGCACGGCCTTGGCCGCCGACACCGCGCCGTAGTTGGGAATCACGCTGTGCCCGCCGGCGCTGGTCATGGCGAAAATGCGGCTGCCCCGGCAGAGCATTTTCCGCCGGAACAGTTCCTGCGCCCAATAGACCAGATTGTTACCCATCACGTCCACGGTCATTTCCATCTGCTGCTGGGTCAATTCTTCTTCTGACGCGTCATGGAGATAAGGCTTCAGGGAGCCGAATGCCACCGAGTGAAGAAATGCCTTCACGAAGTGCTCGCCGCCCAGTTGTCCCCAATGCTCCTGCATTTGGGTCATGGCTTCGGCGCGCTTCTGCGGGTCAGCGGCGTTGATATTGAAGAAGCGCACGTCGCGTCCCGTGTCGCGAATCCTGGCGATGACCTGCTCGACGAGCGGCATATTCTGGCGACGATCGAAGTGCACGCCAAAGATGTTCAAGCCCGAGCGCGCCAGTTCGAGGCTGGTCGCTGCTCCGAAGCCGCTTGATGAACCAACAACAAGACCCCACGGAGTGGGTCCGGTGGTTTCCGTCATAAGTTTTCCGTCTCCGCTTACTGGGATTGCCCTTGACTGGCCTTGAAATCCTGTTCGACCTGCGCCACCAAGCCTGGCAGCAGTCCACGCAGAAGTTGGTCCACAGCGGCGTTCACCGCGTTGGCCACCCCCGCCATGCCCTTTCCTTCGAGGGGCGCGTCGGCCGCGTTCCGCCCCGACCAAACCACTTTGTGGTCGCGCGCGCGCACCAGCGTCAATTCCAGGCTGACGCGCGCCTTGCCACCCGCCTCGTAATCCACTTCTTCGAAATGCCCCACGCGGCCACGCAGGATGTAATCGACGGGCTGCCGCGACGGCAGCATCACGACCTGCCCGAAGATGCCCGCGTTATCGATCCACTGCGCGGTGCTTTCCGTCAGCAAGGTTGGCGGGTCTGAACTCCAACGATGATGCTCGTAATAATTCATTTCGGTTGGCGATTGGTAATAAACAATCCGGTCGTCGCGCAGCATTTCCGGCGCCCGGAAATGCTCGATGCCGAGCGCATAGCCCGTCCGCGGGTCGCCGGCCGAAGGGGGAGGCGGCGTCCGCAAGGTGTAGTAGTAGGTCTTGGGCACACCTCCGCAGGAAACGCTCAGGCATACCAAGAGCAGTCCTCCTGCTCCCAGCAGGACGGCCGCGCGCTTAGGTTTCCACGCGTTCCACCACGATGCGACGGTCATCACTCCCCAGATGCTCCAAACGTATTCGAATGCAAGGCGTAGGCACATTGTGCCCTAATTTCTCGCCCCATTCCACGAAAATGGTGGTCTCAGCGGCTTCCAGTTCCTCCAATCCCAACGTGCCTAATTCCCGGCCGTCTTCGATGCGGTACAAGTCCACGTGATAGACCTTGCCCGCTGAGCCGTACTCGTGAACCAGTGTAAATGATGGGCTAGTCACATCTTCTTCACGAGCCGCGCCCAGGCCCGCGACAAGGCCCTTCACCAGCGTCGTCTTGCCGCTCCCCAGTTCGCCTTCCAGCAGCACGACGCAAGGCGGCGGTACTTCCTTCGCCAATTCCCGCCCGAAGGCCATCGTCTCTTCAGGCGAGTGGGTTTCCACTTGAGCAAGAGTCCTGACTACCTCTGGAGGACCCGAACTCATGGCGTGCGACCTTCCGCCAAGAGCTTGTAGGCGCGCGGGACGGCGTCGAGCAGATCGCCCGCAATCATGGAAGCCTGGCCAAACCCTTCCGCCGCCAGATCCCCCGCCAAGCCATGCAAGTATACAGCCGACGCGGCCACTTCGGGCACAGGTCGACCGGGATGTTGCGCCAGGAGTCCGGCGAGCAAGCCGGTCAGCACATCGCCCGTGCCACCGGTGGCCATGCCAGGATTGCCAGTAGGATTCACCCAGACCTGGCCGTCGGGCGCGGCCGTCAGGGTGCGAAATCCCTTGAGCACCAGCGTGACCTGCCACTTTCGTGCGAACTCGCGCGCGGCTTCGACGCGATGCGCTTGGATTGCTGCCGTCGTCTGCCCTGTGAGGCGTGCCATCTCTCCCGGATGCGGCGTGAGCACGGTGGCGCCGGGCGGGCGGGCGTCCGCGCGAAATGCGTCCATGCATCCCGCGAAAGCATTCAGGCCATCCGCGTCCAGCACGACCGGAATCGGATACTTGTTTACAACCATGCGCACTAACTCGGCGGTTTCGGGGACCGCGCCGATGCCCGGCCCCACCGCGAGAACCGTCTTCCCTTCCACCAGTTTGTCCAGCCGCCCGTAATCCGTCGCGCGCAGAGAGATGGTGCCCGCCTCCGTCTCCGGCAATTGTTCCGTCATGAACTCCATTCCGAGCGACGCAATGATGGGCAGCGCGCTTTGCGCCGTGGCGATGGTCGCGAGGCCGGCGCCCGCCCGCAGCGCGGCCTTGGCGGCCATGGCCGCGGCGCCGGTCTTGCCCACGGAGCCCGCCAGAATCAAGACGTGGCCGTAGGTGCCCTTGTGCGCAGTCAGCTTGCGCGGGCGCGCAATCCAGGCTACGTCCTCGCGAGTCGTAAGGTTCAGGAACAATTCCGGGTCGTCCTCCATGGCCTCCGCCGGCGTTCCAATGGGCTTCGCAAGCCATTCTCCCACGCGCTCACACGCCGGGGGAAATACGTGGGCGATCTTGGGAGCCGTGAAGGTCACGGAAGAATCCGCGCGCAGGTGCTCGCCAATCAATTCGCCCGTGTCAGCGGAAATCCCTGAGGGCAAATCCACCGCCACTACGCGCGCGGCGGGGAAACTGGCGTTGACGTCGCGCACCACTTCCAGCAAAAAAACTTCAAGTGGCTTCGAAAGACCCGTGCCGAGCAGGGCGTCGACAAAGAGCGTTGTGCCCGCCAGGGAGGGCCTGATGCTCTGCCAGGCCTGGGAATCCTCCACGATCTCGGGCGCGCCGGAACCCGTCAGCCGGTCGAGGTTTGCTGCCGCGTCGCCGCGCACGCTTTGGGGATTGGCAAATAGCAGCACGCGCGGTTTCAGGCCCCGCTCGCGCAGCATCCGCGCTACCACCATGCCGTCGCCGCCATTGTTTCCCCGACCGCAGAGGATCGCGATGCGCTGCGATTCGAGCGGCGCCAGGCGCTCCACCAGAAACTCCACCACACCACGCCCGGCGTTCTCCATGAGCGTGAGGCTGGGGACGCCATACTGCTCTGTGGTGAGCCGGTCGATCCGCTGCATCTGGGAAGCGGTGAGGATTTTCATCAGAAAGCGTGGCCAGTCGCCGTGGGTCTTATGGCGAAGCGGGAACTATATCAAGCGGCTAGATTCCTAGACTCCCGCCAGCCCTTCCAAATCCTTCAACTTCTGCGAGTCTCCCATGGCGATGAGAAAGTCGCCGGGAACGATCTGCCGCTGCGGCCCGGGATTAAACTCCAGGTGCCCGTCCGTATGTCGAATGGCCAACACGATGACGCCCAATTCTTGACGAACGTCGGCCTCCATCAGGTTCCGGCCTGCAAGCTTGGAGCGCTCGGCGACGCGCACTTCCTCGATTTGAAGATCCAGGCTGCCGTCGCTGAGCGACGAAAGGGCCAGGTCGATGAAGCGCTGCACGTGCGGGCGCGTCAGCCAGCGCGCCATGCGCTGTCCCGCGAAGGTGTACGGCGAAATCACCGTGGTCGCGCCGGCCTTGAGGAGCTTGGATTCCGCTGCTTCCTCGCTGGCGCGCGCCACAATGGGCATGTCCGGCGCCATGCCGCGCGCCGTCAGGACGATGTACACGTTCTGGGCATCGGAGGTCACGGCACTCGCCAGCCCCTTCGCAAACTCGATGCGCGCCTGGCGCAGAATTGCCTCGTTGGTGGCGTCGCCCACAATCACGGGATAATTCTTTTCCTGCGCCCACTTGGCCTTGCCAGGGTCCTGCTCGACGATCACCAGCGGCAGATTCCGCGCCGCCACTTCCCCGGCCACTCGCCGTCCCACCCGCCCGGCCCCGCAGATGATGAAGTGGTCCCGCAGCTTGGCGATTTCTTTTTCCATGCGACGACGCCCGAAGAATACGCCGAGTTCGGATTGTATCACCGCGTGCGTGAGCGTACCAATCGCGAACCCCACTACGCCCAGGCCCGCGAAAATCAACATCACATTGAAGATCCGGCCCGACGGCGAAAGCTGGTTCTCCGGCTCGGCGCCGATGGTCGAGACGGTCATCAGCGTTCCGTAGAGCGACTGGAACCAGGGCCATTTCTCGATGAAATGAAAACCCGCCGTGCCCACCGCTAAGAGTGCGAAGAGCAGCGAGACGGCGAGCGTAATGCGGCTGGAAGGTCTCAAGGCGGTGTGATCTTTGTAGCGGCGGCCCCCGATCTAGTCGGGGGTGGCCGCCCTTTTTTCAGGTCCCCGCTACATCGGCGCTCATAGAGCGCCGCTACAGCCTTGGTCGGCGCTCATAGAGCGCCGCGACAGCCCCGGCAGCGCTCAGAGCATCCACCCGCCGCTGACGTTCAGGACCTGGCCAGTCAGGAAAGCGGCCTCTTCCGAGCCAAAGAACCGCACCGCTTCAGCGACGTCCCGGCCCGTGGCGGGCCGGCCCACGGGGAAGCGCGCGTCGGTCAACCGCTGGGCCTCTTCCAGGGAAAGCTCCTTGTCGTCAATGACCGGCGGATTGACTACGTTGACCGTGATGCCGTGGCGCGCTTCCTCCAGCGCTACGGAGCGCGAAAATGCGACGAGGCCGGCCTTGGCCGCCGAATAGGCGGAAATCTTCGCCTGCCCGAACGCCCGTTCGGCGCCCACCGAGCCAAGATTGATGATTCGCCCCCAGTGCTGGCGGCGCATGATGGGCACGGCGCACTTGGTCGTGTAAAAGGCGCTATAGAGATTGGAGGCCAGGATGGCATGCCACTCCTCGACCGTCGATTCCACCACGGGCTTCCACTCGAAATCGCCCACGTTGTTCACGAGGATATCCAACCGCCCAAAATGCTGCACGACCTTCTCAATCAACTCCTGGACGCGCGCGGGATCGGTCACATCGGTAGGGAGGGACCAGCCGTCCCCGCCGCAGGCGCGCAACTCCCCGGCGAGTTTCTGAGCGCCCAGCTTGTTGGCGCGATAGCTGACCGCCACGCGCACGCCCGCGCGGCCCAGAATCAGCGCGATTTCCCTGCCGATGCCGCGCGCGGCGCCCGTCACCAGAGCCACGCGATTCCGTAGCGCCAAAGTTCCACTCCTTATGTTGAGAATAAGGCTCGCTAGTCTATAGAACTTCGGGTCTTTCGGCAACGGCTCCGCGTTGCCTCACGCGACCGCCTTCGCCACCACGAGCGTCATATCGTCCTGCAGCTCCGGGCTCCCCGTCCAGTCGCTGATGCTGCGATAGATCTCTTCCACCAGAACTTCCGGCGGATCGTGGAGGGCGCGCTGAGCAACTTCCAGCACGCGCTTCTCGCCGAATTCTTCGCCGTAGGTATTCTCCGGCTCGGTGATCCCGTCCGTGAACGCCAGCAGCAAGTCCCCCGGCTCGAGGACAATCTCTGCCTGCTCGTACTCTGTGGACGCAAAGAGGCCGACGACCGTTCCGCCGGCGCGCAGCCGTTCGATGCGATCGTGCCGGAAGAGCACGGGAGGCAGATGGCCGGCGTTCGTATAGCTGAGCCGCCGTGTCGCGCCATCGTAGTGGCCGAAAAAGAACGTCACGTACTTCTCCGCGGGCGTGTTCTCGTAAAGCTGGAGGTTCAGCCGGGCCACGATCTCGGCGGTAGAAAAGGAAGCCGCAAGTGTACCGGGTTTGGGGCGGAAGCCGTCGTAAAACTGCGCGCGCAGCGCCGATTGAATCGCCGCCATCAGCAGCGCCGCGGAAATGCCCTTGCCGCTGACATCGCCGAGGACCAGCCCCACGCGGTTCTCTCCCAATCTCAGGAAATCGTAGTAATCACCGCTCACCGAGCGCGCCGCTTTGCAGACCCCGTAAAGCTCCAGGCCGCTCACCGAGGGCGCGGTCTGGGGAAACAGTTGCCGCTGGACCTGCCGCGCGATTTCGAGCTCGCTTTCCAGGCGCGACTTTTCCTGTGATTCGCGCAAGAGCCGCTCGACCGAAGCCGTCATGCTGTCGAAGGCCTCGCCCAAGGCGCTCAACTGGTCGCTGGATGGGATCCCAATGCGATAGGAGAAGTCGCCCTTCTTCACGCGCT
>JAIQGA010000396.1 GCA_020072925.1 Terriglobia bacterium
GTTAACACTGGCTTTCAATTCAGAACTCATCGTTCATAATTCAGCATTCCTTATTCGTATCTCAGCGCCACCATGGGATCGACCTTGGTAGCCCGCCGCGCCGGAAGGTACGCCGCAAGCAAAGCGGCAGCGGTGAGCAGTAGCGGGGAAACAATGAGCGTGGTGGGATCTGTCGGTCGAACGCCATAAAGGAGACTTGAAATCAGTTGGGTAAGTCCCAACGCTGCAACAACCCCGGCCCCCACACCCACGAGGGCAAGGCGTAGCCCTTCTTTAAGCACGAGACGCAAGATCTCTTGCTCGCTTGCTCCGAGCGCCATGCGGATGCCAAATTCGTGAGTGCGGCGCGAAACCGAATAGGAGATCACGCCGAATATTCCAGCTACGGCCAAGCTCAGCGCCATGGTGCCGAAGAGTCCCAGTAGCCAGGTGCGCAGTCGGGCCTGCCCAAGCGATGCATCGACGGCCTCCGACATCCACTGGATATTGGTCACGGGAAGATCAGGATCCACTTCGTGCACCTTGAGCCGGATGGCGCGAGCAGCGGCGTCGGCACTCGATGAGGTTTTGATCACCAACCCCACGCC
The DNA here is from genome assembly GCA_020072925.1 of Terriglobia bacterium. GTDB lineage: Bacteria > Acidobacteriota > Terriglobia > UBA7540 > UBA7540 > JAIQGA01. The sequence goes on from JAIQGA010000396.1 coordinate 588, forward strand.
CCAGAGTGGAGCCTGGGCAAACGGCACGTACATCATCGGCCCTGGACTTTTGTTGACCGCCGCGTCGCGCACGTCTCCGACCACTCCCACAATTTCCCGCTTGACGTTGCCGTCCGCCAGAAGGCCAAAGACAAGCTGCTGCCCCAGGGGGTCTCGATGGGGAAAGTAGATCCGAGCCAACTCTTTACTGATGATCGCAACCCGCGGCGCTGACATGGCATCCTGCTGGCTAAAGGTGCGGCCGCGCAGAAGTGGAATGCCGGCCACGTGAAAATATTCCGGGCTCACGGAAACGTAGTCGGCGGTGCTGATCGTGCCGCCGGGCAAAGGCGCACTGTTTGCGATCTCGAAGGGCAGATTGGCGGGGCCCTGGTGACCCAGGGGCAGCGGCAGAGCTATGGCGGCATTGCGCAGATCAGGCTCGGCCTGGATTCGAGTCAGAAGTTCGTTCGAAAACGTTACCCACTGTTGAGGCGTTTGGTACTCGAATTGTGGCAGCGACACTTCGGCCAGCAAAACGTGCCGGGTCTCAAACCCGGGGTTAACGGACAGCAGCGCGGCGAAGCTGCGGATGAGCAAGCCCGCTCCCACCAGGAGCACCATCGCCAGTGCGACTTCTGCGGCGACCAGAAAATTGCGCGCCCGCCGCCGACCCCTGCCTTCGCCCGGCCGCCCGGAGCTTTCCTGAAGGGTGGAGTGGAGGCGTGGATCGGCGGCGAATAGCGCCGGAGCCAATCCAAACAGCAGGCTTGCACTAAGTGAAAGCAAGAGTGCAAACACCAGCACCACGCCATCCACTCGAATCGACTCGGCGCGAGGAAAAGTCGACGGTATCAGTCCGCTCAGCCCATGAACGCCCCAAAAAGCCAGACTGATGCCGGCGGCCGCGCCGAGCAGACCGAGTACCGCGCTCTCGGTGAGCAACTGGCGCAGGATTCGTGCCCGCCCCGCGCCCAGGGCCGCCCTTACGGCGAATTCTTTGGCGCGACTCGTTGCGCGCGCCAAGAGAAGATTGGCCACGTTGGCGCACGCAATCAGGAGCACCAGACCGACAGCAGCGAGCAGCATGAGGAGCGGGGCCGACGCGTCGCCGGTCACAGCCTCTCGCAGGGAGGCGAAACGGATCGTCCGCCCGTCATCTCCGGGATGAAACTGTTTTGCCAGCCGGTTGCCGAACGACTGCATCTCCGCAAGGCCCTGCGCCGCGGAGACGGCCGGCTTCAGCCGCGCAATGGCTGTGCCAAAATCTACGTTCGGGCGCTTGGCAATGGGGCCGAACAGAGGGTCTTGAACAATAGGGATCCAGAGTTGCCGGCTCGGACCCTCTCCAAGCAGTGAAAACCGAAAGTTGGCTGGCATCACTCCGATCACTGTGAAAGGCCGCTTGTCCAGGTCAATGTTGCTCCCAATCAGCCCGGGGTCCGCGCCGAAACGGCTGCGCCATAAGCCCTCACTGATCACCACCACCGGCGCGGCACCCTGGTCGTCGTCCGCAGGCAAGAATGTTCGGCCCTCCAGGGGCGCAACGCCCAGAACCGGGAAAAAGTCCGCCGTCACGTCGCCTACCCGCACCACCGTGGGCTCACCGCGCCCGGTCAGCGTGAGTTCGTGTGCCTGAACCGCGGCCATTCCACTGAAGATATGATTCTGCCTTTGCCATTCCTGGAACTCAGGGTAGGAGCAGCCCTCCGCCGGGATGCCCGCTCGCTCGTTCGCCTCGAACATCCGCACCAATTGATCGGGGCTTCGAAAGGGCAGCGGCTTCAAGAGCACAGCGTACACCACGCTGAAAATGGCAGTATTGGCGCCGATGCCGAGGGCAAGCGTGATTACCGCCACGGCGGTGAAGCCGGGGCTGCGGCGCAACTGGCGCAGCCCATAACGAATATCCTGAACGAAGTTTTCGAAGTAGCTCACAAGCCGCATGTCGCGGCACTCTTCTTTGATTTGCTCCACCCCGCCCAGCTCGCGCAGGGCTGCGTAACGAGCTTCCTGCTGCGTCATCCCTCGCGCGACGTTTTCCTCAGTCAGCTTTTCCAGGTGGAAGCGGAGTTCGTCGCTCAGTTCCTCCTCGACACGGGCCTTGCGGAAGAGCGATCGGAGCCGAAGTGGAATCTTACGAAACCAGCGCATGGTGTTAGCCCTCAGCTTTCAGCCGTCAGCAATCAGCCGGCAGCCAGCAGCTATCAGTCTTCAGGTTCGCCTTTCTTGGCGGTTGGCTGATTGCGGAACGGCGATGGCCGAACGCTTTACATTCGGCAATCGACAATTGGCAATGCTCACGACATTTCCAGCACCAGCCCGATGGCCGTGGAGAGCCTCTTCCAGTTGGTTTCCTCGTGCTCCAAGTATTCTCGTCCTGCCGATGTCAGCGAGTAGTATTTCGCGCGGCGATTGTTGTCCGAATCGCCCCACTTCGCCTTGATCCATCCGCTCTGCTCGAGGCGATGGAGAGCAGGATAAAGCGCCCCTTGGTTCACCTGGAGCACTTCTTTCGACACCTGCCGGATGCGCTGGGCGATGCCCCAGCCATGCATCGGCGCAAGAGCGACCGTCTTGAGAATCAAAAGGTCCAGCGTACCCTGAACTAAATCGGTCGGTTTGCCCATGCTCGCTCCTCTCAACTATCGACAGGTATTTATAGGCTCACTCCTGTCAATAGTCAAGGGGAGATTTCCGATTATCAAAGGAGGGAACACAGCATGTTGGGTCAAGTGCAAATCACAGAAGTCCCGCAACTGACGAGAAAGGAAAAGCTCGCCGAAACCGTGGCCGAGCTGGGACGGGCTTCATTCGTGCCGCAGGGCCACCATCGGGTCCACTTTAGACGCGCTGCGCGCCGGGGCGTAGCCGGCCAGGGCAGCGGTGGCCACGAGCAAGCCTCCGACCGCCAAGAACGTCGCCGGGTCCGTGGCGGTGATGCCGTAGAGGAACGAGGCAAGGATTCGAGTCAGCGCCAAGGCAGCGGGAACGCCGATGGCCAATCCGGCGAGCACCAGCCGGACGCTTTGGCCAAGCACCAGGCGGAAGATATTGCCTCGGGTGGCGCCGAGCGCCATCCGCATCCCAATCTCGAAAGTCCTTTGCGAAGTGGAATAGGACACCACACCGTACGTGCCGATCGCGGCCAGCAGCAGCGCGGCGCCGCCAAAGCTGACGAAGAGCCACATCAGGGAGCGCGACGCCGAGGCAGAATCCGAGGCGATGGCTTTCAAGGTTCGGACCTCGCCCACTGGAACATTCGGGTTCACGCTGGAGACCAATTCGCGGATGTCGCGTCCGAAATTCGATGACCCCGCCGAGGTGCGAGCGATGAGATACATGGAAGTGGGAAGTTGGTGGTTTGATTCCACGGATTGAGCGTAGGGCATATAGACGGCCCCCTGGAGCCAGTCCAGAGGCTTGTCGGCCAGGTTGAATTGGCGCACGTCTCCCACAACGCCCACCACGGTCCGCCAATCCTTGTCCCAAACCATTCGCAGGTGCTTGCCCACGGGATTTTCACCCGGCCAGAAACGTCGCGCGGTAGCTGCGGTCACGATGACAACCCCTGAGGACTTTTCGCTATCGGCATCTGTGAATTCCCGGCCAGCCAGGAGCGGGATGCCCATGACATGGAAGTAATCCGAGGTGATGGCTCCGGCACAGAGCAGCGGGGCCAGACCCTCT
>JAIQGA010000067.1 GCA_020072925.1 Terriglobia bacterium
ATACGCCGCGAACCAGAGCGTTATCCCTACGAAAACGAGGGCCGTAGCGAGCGCCGCGTATGCTCCTTCGGCTCGCCGCAGGGGGGCGTAGCGGGCGAAATCTCAGACGCACGGCGGTGGGAAACATGGTCCGCGCAGGCGTCCCGGAGCGGGTCGCGATGGCCATCTCAGGGCATAAGACCCTCAGCATGTCCGATCGCTACAACATCGTTTCCGAGGATGACCCAAAGGAAAGCCGTGAGACAGGCCCCAGCCTATCTGACTGCCACGCCGAAGCAAGGTGAGGCAGCGAGCATGGCTGAGAGCGAGACCAAACCGGAAGCAGAACAAGTCAGCTTGTCATGACTTTACCCGCCACAACTCGGACAATCCTCGGACAATGGCCCTTTTGGGGTCCTATCCCGCCAACCGCCAATTCCCGCCAAGTGGATTTTTTCAATGGAAAGGTTTGGCTCCTCGGCCAGGACTCGAACCTGGAACCCTTCGGTTAACAGTTGCGAGAAAGGCTTCCAGCGACAAACAGTGAGGCATGGTGAGACGTTGCGCGGTGTGGCTCAAACCCGCATGTTTATTGGCTATTCCGCGAGTGAGGCTCCTGCTACCCGTTGCGAGGCGTTTTGCGGCGTTTTGAAACAGGTGGGGCACAAAATGGGGCACAGTGTTTCGGCCCCGTCAGGCGGTCGCACAGTATGAGTGGCTCAGGCTCGGGGCAAACGGCGCAGCCTGGGGCCAATGCGGCGCACGGTGGGGTATCCCGCGCGCGAGTCTGGTACGCCTAATGGTAAGCCGGGCAAGTGGCCGACAAAACGGTGGCCGTGACGTGATGCGAATGCGCGAGAGCAGGCGGATGAGTTTTTCTGTGGTCGGCCGGCTCGGCTACTATACGCGCCAAAATCCCAGTTGATCGGACCCCATGAGGAGTCTGGGGGCTGCAACAACGTGCCCTGCCAAGGGGAACAGCTCAGGTTGAATATTCCGCGAATTCGGATACACTTGCCTAGCACTGGAACGCAGAGGTCTGAATTCCGGGGCGGGGTGCTTCTGTGAAACCCAAAGGGGTACGAATACGCTTCTTGGTACTGCTTGGTTTAGTTGCTGCCGGAAGCATCCTCATCGTGCGCCCTTCCCTGAGGAGGAGGGGATATCTTGCTTTCTTCCGGATGTGGTATTGGTCTTGTCCCTTTGAGGCGCTGAAACCCTGGCCCGTAATTTTGTGGCCGTATTTCGAACCATTCGCTCCTTCTTGGGTTCAAGTAGAACCAGGCGTCACCATGTGCCTCGACCCTGACGACCTCGTAAGCCGCTGGATCTTCGTGACCGGCGAGTGGGAACCAAAGACGTGGCACGCGTTGGAACAGCACATTCCGGCCGGTGGGACGTTCGTCGATGTGGGAGCCCATATCGGGTGGTACTCGCTGAAAGCAGCCAAATTGGTTGGACCTAAGGGACGTGTCATCGCCGTAGAGCCAAACCACGAGACCCTTCTCAAACTCCGCGAGAATATCCGTGCGAGCGGCGCCAGCGCGGTCATCGTTGTCGCGCCGGTAGCTTGCTATGATTCCGAAACTACGTTGGAATTCTATGCCACGCCTCGTGCGAACACGGGGGGCAGTTCTCTTTCGTTAGCGGACGCTTCGCGCGACGGGCCGGTCGTTGCCACTTATCAAGTGCTCGCCCGCCGACTGGATGATATCGTGAGAGAGGCCGGGGTCACTCGGGTGGATGCCGTGAAAATAGACGTTCAAGGCTCTGAGTTCCGGGTGCTGAAAGGTGCAGTGGAAACCCTCGAACGCTACAGGCCCGTCGTCTGCGTGGAGGTACTTGAACCATGGCTGAAACCGATGGGTTCCAGCGTGGCGGAAGTGATGGCCTTCATGCGCGCCCACGGGTATGCACCGACACAGCGCCTAGAGGCGAATGTCGTGTTCGTGCCGGTTGCCGCGCCGTAGCAAGGTGGCACAGACCCATCGTTCTGGGTTTGTGGTTTCTATTCTTAAAGGCAAGCTTAAATCCCATTCGCGAAAGACAAGCCGATCAGTTGTCAACTGAGGGCTTAATACCAAGCGCGATAGGTTGAGAGAAGCGGCTATCTATGCGGGCGCGAGCGCGGTCTCGACGTGTGAGGCGTGCTGAGGAATACTCCGTCGAATTGAAACAGTTGTGCACCGGAATGTGCACCGCTCGGATGATCCGGGCAGGCGGGGGGTTTTTGGCTTGCCCGGTTCCTTCCTGCGCATCCTGGGGCCAATGCGGGCCACGGCGGGGTACTCTGCGCGATGACTCGGCGTTGGCGGACGAGATGACGAAATCAGGTGAGAACGGCGGGCATAGTCCGGGGGGTACTTGCCCGTCCCCCTCATTTGCACGCACTGGCTTCAGCCAATTTTTTACTTTCCGGGCTTCGTTTTCTTTGCGTCCCGAGGCAGTGCGCCTGCAGCCGGTGGCGAGAGTTGAGCATCATGCGGGGAAGTTGTCCCCGCGCGTGGGCTTCATCATGCTTGGCGATTGAACGAGCAACTATTTGCGAGTGTTAGCCTCAATTTTCTCTAACAGCCTGAGGACTTTGTCCGTTTTGCGAATGTAAATCGTAGGGACATAGATTGCCAGTAAAGCAATCACTATCACACACCAGCCGATCAATCCAAAGGACCACATAGAAACCTCCGGTGAAAGTGGATAGAGTCTTGCGCGACATACGTATACATCAATTTGAAGGCTGCAGCAATAAGTTAACTGAGGTTCAATCTTAAAGGGTTGGATGGTGAGCCGCGAGGGAATCGAACCCCAGAGAAACACCTCTTCCTTAGGTTAACGCATATGGGCAGTGGGCCTGCGGGGCCAGGTGCCATTTGGAAGATCAGAGCGAAGATGATCCCCACTCCCTTATAGAAAATAGAGGCTTTCTCACACCTGCTTGGCTTTGTATACAGCGGGTTTTCCCTCGCCCTGTATACAGATTTTTCGTGCCCTTGCTTGAGACGAGCCGTGTTTGTGGTATTGTCTGGGCTATGGGAATCGAAGGTCTGAAGAAGTATCAGCGGCGGCGGCATCCGAAGGGTTGGTATTTTCAGGACCTGCCCGCGTCAGAGCGACAGAGCGCAAGGCAATGGCTAGATCGCTTCGTCACGCGTTGTCGAGCGCAGGGGCGACCGCTGGAGCCTTGGCTACACGCCCTCCACGTGGGCCAAGCGAGACGGCTCGCGTTGCATCCGCGAAGCCCCAGCGCGGTGAACGGAGCCGTCAACCGGGCCTCTGCCGCTCAATCAAATAGAACCCCAGGAGCGTGGGTCGCAGATTTTCTAAGCTTTTCTTCAAGAATGTCAAACTGAACGAATCCGCCGTCTGGTTTGCGAATGTACAAAAACCGCAAATTTGGGTGCGTCGCATACTCGGCCTCAGTGCCTGGCTTGCCTTCCCACTCCGTCCAGAAGGTGTTGAGTCTAACAGTGTAGGTCCGGTCGGGGGTGAGTAAGATGTATTCATGTTCGAACTTTTCGGGGTCATAGCGGCAGCAGACAAGCGTAGCCTTGCGCCATCCCCCCCACGCCTTTTCGATCTGCTCTTTGGTCCACGCCCGCTGGCGTTCCTTTTTTTCCTCCCGATGTTTCCTTTCCTCTTCGGTCTCTTCATGTTCATGTTCTTCGAGGAAGGTGCTTGGGGTGTGGTCATCCTGGTACGCTTCGATGCGGTTAAGCGAGTTGGCGATGACGTTGATTCCCGTGGCGAGGTCGTTACTGATGGAATAAAGTTCGAAGGCGATGAAGCCGAGCAAGAGTGCGGTAATAACAAGTAGGGCGGTGAGCATGGGCGAAGACCTCCGTTAGAGGGGGTGAGGGGCTGGATAGCGTTTACGCTATACCACGCGGGGCGCAAAGGCAAGGCGGCCCTGAGATATGCCTCTTTACTCAACCGCAGCCCACTTATCATCGAAAGTCGGTACTCCGCCGACTCGCAAAATCCGGTCGGCCATCTCCTGGCCTCTATCTTCGCCTGCTTCGAACCACGCCTGACGATCTTCAAACCTGCCCTCGCTGAGCAAGGTAAGTTCCGCCCTGACTCTGGGAAGTACGCTATAGACGTAGGCGAGCGCTTCCCATGCCGTCTCATCGTTAGGGTTCGCCTTCAGCCGTTCGCTGGCCTCATCTTGAAGGTTCAACAACTCAATGTGGAGCGCGTCAAGGCCGAAGCGCGCACCCCGGACCCGAGCCAAGAATACTTGGGCGGCTGCTTCCGCCCGCTCGCGTTCCAGGAGCAAGGCTCGCGCCTCTCCTGAAGAGAGCTTCGGGGCAAGTCCAAGCTCTCGCGCCAAGGTGAAGGTATTGCCCTTGAAATTACACCCGGCATGGTGGCAGCAGAAAAGCTCCTCAGTGAGGCTCACGGTTTGCCGTCCACCGCATCGTGGGCAATCCGCCCTATTGCGCCCGCGAATCTGCGCGCCTGCCTGCCGAAGCAAGTCCGCCAAGTTGAAGTCAACCGCCGTAACACTCATTGGGTTTTCTTGCATTCGCCTTCCGGTAGCCAGTTCCACGTTTTGACCAGGTTCCGGCTTGCTGGCGGGTGGCAGCCAGCACAGATCACCGCGCCGTGTACGCTTACCCAGTACAGCCATCCGTTGCACGCCCGACAGCGCCGGGCGGGAAGCTCTACGCCCGCAGGTGAACCCTCTACGTGTCCGCCCACGCCCGCGACAGCGGTAATCTCAGGTCGTCTCACTTCAGTCTCACATGCCGTAAGGGGTTGAGACTGGATCGGAACCACTCCATGCCTTCGCAGTACGCTAATTGCCAATGATTTGATGTCGGCACTCATTCTCGCCCGCCCGTCGGGTCTCACAGTCTCACACCCTAGGGGTTGAGACGTGAGACTGTGATTCACGATACCGTTTCTGGTACCGAAAGGCCGTCGCCCGGCTCAGACCAAGCTCTTCCATCGCCGCGAGCGCATCGCACCCTTCGGCAAATAGCGCCGCTGCCTTCTCGTACCCTGAAGCCTCAAGATCACGGGTTAGCCACTGGCAGACGCCATTCGTATCTGCTCGAAGCTCAAGCTCGAACGGCTCCGCGTCCTTCCCGTGAAAGTGCCGTGTCTTCTCGAAATGCAACTCGGCTCGAAGCCCATCATTGGCGCGATAACTCGGGGGATGGCGCAAGGCAATCACAGTATCGAGCAAATCTTCACGCTTTGAGGTTCCGCGCGGGTTGCCACTTCTCCCACTGTGATGCACGAAGAGCAAACTCTTTCCACGCCGCCGCAAGTCCAGCGCCCACGCCTGAAGCGGGAGCCAACTCTCCGCTTCGTTCTCATTGCCCGCTCGCACCAACGCCGACAGGTTGTCGAGGATAATCAAGTCGGCTGATTGAGTGTGTTCCAGCAAAGCCGACTGCCCACCGACGGTTGCCAGGTCCGGTATACCGAATTCCTGCATGTCTGGCGTGATGAGCGTTAGATTGCCCGATGCCTCATCCGAGCCCACCGCAGCAACCGCTTCCGCAAGCCAAAGCTGAAGCACACTGGCAGGAAGCTCGCCATCCACAAATAGAACCTTACGGGGTTTCGGCGCTTTCCAGCGCAGAAAGTCCTTTCCGCTTGCCACCGCGACCGCAATACCGAGGGCCAGGTGAGTCTTACCAACACCGCGCTTTGCGTGGATCATGCCCAGCCCTTGAACGGGCAGGACTGGGTTTAGCAGCATTTCGCGGGGTTTGATGTCCATGCGCAGGAACTCGCCAGCGGAGACGCTGCGGAGCGTCGGTTGCGCCACGCCCGCGCTTTGCTGTGGTTGAGTCGTCGCACCAAGCACGGACGCGGCCGCCTCCGGGTGCTTCTGGAAGTACGCGCTTGCATCCTGAGCTTCGCTCATTGCGCCCTCCGAGGCCGGGCGGGGCGAAGGCCCTCAGCGATAAGTCGGTCCAACTCCTCCCTGGGAATGCGCACCAGGCGGCCTAGCTTGACGTGGGCAATTTTTCGTTCCAAAAGCCATCTGCGGCAACACGCGACGGTTACGCCAAGCGCCTCGGCGAACTCGGGAACTGAAAGTAGCGTTTTCATCTTCTAACCTCCGTTCAGACGTGAATCGGGGCGTTCTTTGCCCGCGAGGCGCACAATGTCACAACCACTCTTTGGCAGTCTCGCTCAGTGATAAGAACCGGCAAGTGAATCGCGGAACGGTCTTGCGGAACCGCGCTAGATGCAGCGGCATGAGGATAGGATTAGTTGGAGTGGAGAGTAAGTGGAGAGCGGAGAGTAAGGCGTCACCGGCGGGACAGCAGGCCTATGGTGCGCAAATCGGATCGAACCTTGCTGATAGTCGTTTCGATCTTGTGCTGCAACTTTCGGTCCCTGTAGGCGTTTTTCCAAAGCCGATCACCCGCGCGGGTTTTCACCCAATCGTCGGGCATCTCCACCGCGCCGTCAGCGTCTAAACCACGGCAGATTTCAATATCGGTTGCGTCAGGATTCTTTGTCAGTTGAATCAAGATGGCCCGCTTCACCTCAGAACGATATTTCTTCAGGAGAGGCGAAGCGCCGCCCGGCGACATCGAAATAGGCTGCCTTTGACCTGATTCCGCCCACTGCAATTCTGCCGGTGGGAGGTGGGCAAGGTACGGTCTGGCCCACTCCGAATTAAGTGCGAAATGCGGGTAATTGTCGCGGTATTCTCGGACGACGCCGAGTTTTTCATTTCCGGGAGCGGACTCAAACCGCTTGTTGTAAAAGCGATCAATCGCCTCGGCGGGGTTCCTTGTGTGCGACAGGATTTGCAGTTGTTCAGGTATTGGTTTTCGCTCAAAAGCAGTCGTAGCTTCACCGGGTTTCTCAAACCATTCGGTCCCCAACGCCGATTGCTCGTCGCGGTCCTGAACGATCTTGTAACCGTGATCGTCCAGAGGGTACGACAGGTAATAAAGCACTTTGGGAAATTCCTGAAAACCGGGCCGAGCTGTCATCGCTCCCTCTGCGAATCCCTGAGTGAAATTGCCGCCAACCGGGCAGGGTCCCCGGCTTTCGCCCCGTCGAGCTAGGCGGCAAGCAAAGTTTACCATTTTGAATCAGGTGAGATCAGTATGATTCGCGTTGTTTCACAGGTGGGAAAGAAGCTTGGACAGACTCATATCGAAACCTTGGGCGATTAGCTTGAGTGTGGGAAGGCACACGTTCTTTTTGCCGCGCTCCATGTCAGACAAGTAACTTCGGTCTATCCCGAGGTGCTCAGCCATTTCAACCTGAGTCCACCCCTTCTTCAATTGCAGATGTCGCAATTGCCGTGCAAACCAGATTGAATGGCCGTGGACACTCCCACATTTTGAGGTGTAGTCTATAGCCATCAAATCGGCCAAAGCCGATGCATGGCAAACTGGAGGAATCAAATGAAAAAGCTTGCTACTGCCGTATTATTGTTGTTTTCGTCCGCTACAGCGTGGGCGCAGCAGGCTCCCCCAGTAGCCCCACAAGGAGCCGGTTCGACGGCCCAACCTTCCACGCCGAGCCAGACGCAAGGCGATGCAATTGAGCTAGCGCCGGTCGCCAACTTGCTTCAATCCGAGAACTACGCCGTCGCTTTCCTTCCAATAGAAAAGAGTAAGGACTCGTTTGCATTCATGGTGTCACCCAGCGGGAAGATCGGCACCATCCCGATGGCAAGGTTAGGTGACGCGGCAAAGGCAGGGTATAGACCATTCACTGTCGCCGACCTGCTCGCTATAGCGAACGCAGTCGCTGATGAGGAGAAAAATTTGGGGAAGAGGTTCAAGGAACTGTCGGAAGACTATGATGCACTCGCGGCGCGCTACAACCGATTAGCTGCCGTCAATGCCGCCGCTCCCGTCCAGCCCCAGCCGGCAGTAGATGAGCGTCAGGCAATGAGGGCGATGGCTTTCCGCGCACTGCTTCAGAGGGCATTCCCACCACCGGCGACGCGGATTCAAGTGGAAACGGTAGATTGCACTAAATTCCCGGCCCTTTGCGTCAACCATTAGACGGGGTTTGGTCGGGGTTGCACATTAATTACGCGCTTCGTCACACGCCGCCGGATGTGCTCGGTTCCTTCTGTCGGTCCTGAGCTTCAAAGTTTGCAGCTCGCTTTCGAGCCTCTCTGAGCAACTCCGCCACCCTGCTGCCAACGTCCACATCGGCGGTAATGGCCTGAACCGCTTTGCCGTCTCTCCGGTCGGTTAGATATTTCATCGTGTCCAGCACGATCCGGTCATTGCGACTGCGCAAGAGACGCTGCCAGATATCCCCTTCTTTGACAGCCGCCAGAATTCCCTCGGCCTTAGACCGCATCACCAAGGCCCGTGCGCCAGGCTTTCTGCCAGCCCCTTCCCTTTTGCCTCCGTGTGTCATTGCGCCTCGAATCTTGAAAACTTGATTGAAATTCAAATCGCCCGCCGGTCGGTTGCAAGCCTAGCCGACCGTTTGGCACTTTCATTATACGCCTTCACTTTTTGCTTGACAAACCTAGCAAGTTAGGTTTAAGATTCGAGGTATGACAGTTAGACTCAAATGCAAGGTTCACGGAATACCGCTCGTTTGCTACTGCCCCGCTTGTCGGGGTTCGGCTCGCAGCGAGCGCAAGGCGCGATCATCGCGGGAGAATGGCAAGCTGGGCGGCAGGCCCCCCAAAGCGAAGAAGGGAGAGAAACTATGAGCGTTTACAGGCGCGGCGAAGTCTGGTGGTACAAGTTTCGATTCAGTGGGCAGGTGATTCGAGAGTCGGCTGACACCAACTCCAAGGTAGTCGCCCAAAAGGGCGAAAGGAATCGGCGGCGCGAGTTAGAGGAAGGCTTGAACGGCATCCGGCGGCAGAGGGCTCAACTCTTTTCCCTCGCCTCTCAGGAGTGGCTTGACCTCAAGCGCAGCGTGCTCTCCCCTCGCAGTGTCCAGATTGAGGAAGCCAACCTAAAGCACCTCGGGCCACACTTCAACGGCAAGCTGATCGGGGACATTGATGCGGCAGACATCAGCCGTTACCAGCAACATCGGCTGTCGGAAGGCGCAGCGGCAAAGACCATCAACCTGGAAGTGGGCACAGTGCGAGCCATCCTGAGAAGGAATCGGCTTTGGGCCAATGTCCAGCCCGATGTCCACATGCTGAACGTTCGGGATGACGTAGGCCGGGCCATCAGCCAGGATGAGGAAACCCGCTTGCTTGCGGAGTGTGCGGCGAGCCGGTCACGGTCGCTCTACCCTGCCGTAACTGTGGCGCTCGCAACCGGGATGCGGTACTCGGAAATCCGGCTGCTTCGCTGGAAACAGATTGACCTCGAAAAGCACACACTCACGGTGGGCGATTCGAAGACCGAAGCGGGCGCGGGCCGACCGATACCGCTCAATGACCGGGCGCGCATGGTGCTCGACATGTGGGCAAGCCATTTTCCCAACCGCGAGCCGGAGCATTACGTCTTCCCGACCGAGAAGTGCGGGGCCGCTGGCGACAACTTCAAGCCGCATGTATACGCTACCGACCCGACCGAACCCATCGGCGATTGGAAAGAGGCTTGGGAAGCCGCCAAGGAACGCGCCAAGGTTGCTTGCCGCTTTCACGATCTCAGGCACACGGCTTGCACTCGGATGCTGGAAGGCGGAGTGCCCTTCTCAGTCGTGGCGACGATTATGGGCTGGAGTCCGTCAACTGCCGTGAGGATGGCGAGACGCTACGGCCACATCGGGCAGGCCGCACAGCGTGAGGCAGTAAAGCATCTCAATGGGGCCGATTCTGCAACAGGTGGGGCACAAAATTGGGCACAGTTTCAGGCGAATCGCTTTGTGGCTTCCACTAACTCATTGAAAGATTTGGCTCCTCGGCCAGGACTCGAACCTGGAACCCTTCGGTTAACAGCCGAATGCTCTACCATTGAGCTACCGAGGAGTGGCAACCCAGGGCGACACACACCCTGGAACTGATCTTAGTTTTTATAACACACGCTGAAAATCTACGTCAACGCTGGGAGCCCGATACGAATCCCGAGAACGTCGGGCAATGCCAGCCTGGGACCCGAGTGACGTCTTCCCTGACGACGAAAACTGTCCTGCAACTCGGCTTTTGGGGAACGGCAAGGATTAGATGCCGGGCGCCAACTGCCTCAACCACTTTTCAGGCCCGCGCCCTCGTCAGGACTTCCAACCTGGGCGGGGGCTTGTTGGGAAGAAACGCTGCGCAGGGGTTGCCAGGCGCCGGCGGCAAAGAAGGAAGCAGATGAGAAGTTAGGGCTTCTTCTCTTCCGGTTTCTTATCGGCGGTGCCCTCCAGGCCACCCCGGAGGGCGTCTTTGAACTCGCGGATTCCCTTCCCCAAGCCCTTCCCGAGTTCCGGCAATTTGCCCGGGCCAAAAATGATCAACACAATCAGCAAGATAAACAGCAAGTGCGTCGGCTGAAAAAGCCCTTCCATAGACCATCCTCCTCGCGCGACCACACGAGATCGCCGCGACACATCCAAGATATTATAGCGCAGGCGTCCATGCAACCCAATCAAGAATTGTCAAGTTTGTTTTCCGCAGAGTCGGACTAGCCATCTAATGCTTCTGCACCGTTGAAAAAACCATATTCTCCGGCCGCCTTCCCTCGGCCCGACGCTTCGCGTAGTAGAGCGCCGCATAGCTGCTGGTAATGTAATCCTTTCGGGAATAGCCCAACAGTTTCGCAGTCCCGTCAATCCAGCCGGCCGGACCTTCCAACTCCAAATAATTTCCGATGGGCGTTTCATCCAAAACCACCTCCGGGCCTTCCTTCTTGCCTCCCGGAGTGAGCGTGGTCCGGTACTTTTCGTAGTAAAAAGTGTTGCGCATGCCAAGGCATTCGAGCGAGGCTTGCAGCTTGCGCCCATTCGCCACAGCCGTCTCCATCTCAGGGCGAATCTTGTACGCGCGCGAGCGGACCGGCGCTCCCTTAAAGGTCAACAGGCAGCGGCGGCCTTCCCAGCGCAGCCGCAGCAGGCATCGCGCCTTGCGCAACCGCTGATCGGCAAAATCAAACAACAGGTTTCGCTCGAAGTGCCGAGGGCGAATCGTTCGGAATCCCAATTCACGAAGGCGGCGCTGTAGCACCTTCAGGTCGCGAACCGCCAGCTTGATTTCCCTTTCGTGGCCGTGCTTCATGCCAGGGGTGTAGCTTTAGGACTCGCGTTCCACGATGAATTCGGGCAGGGACCGCAGTGCATCCTTGTAAGGAGAGGGCGGGAAACTTTCCAGACAGCGCTTGGCCTTGTCAGCAAGATCCTGCGCGCGGTCCCGGACGGCCTGGAGCGCCTCATAACGGTCCAGAAGTTCGCGGACCTCCTGAAACTCCACCGATTGAAAGCCACCCTCTTTCAGTACGCGCGCGATTTTCTGCGCTTCTTCCGGCGTGCACCTTTGCAGCAGGTAAATCAAAGGCAGCGTTACTTTGCCTTCGCGCAAATCGTTCCCCACCGGCTTGCCGAGCACATCCTCGGAAGATACGAAATCCAGCACGTCGTCAATAAGCTGGAACGCCAATCCCAGGTTGACGCCGTAAGTGCCGAGCAGGCTTTCTTCCTCTTCGTCCTTGTGCGCCAGCAGCGCGCCCACGCGCAAACAGGCCGAAAACAGGCAGGCGGTCTTGCGATAGGCCAGTTCGAGATACTCGTCCTCGGTGACGTCGACCCTCTTCAGGCAATTCAGTTGAAGCAACTCACCTTCCACCATCACCTGGGTCAGGCCGATGAGCAGATCGAGAATCTTAAAATTGCGCTCGGCGAGCGCGACGTTGAACGCCTGCATGTACAGCCAGTCGCCCGCCAGCACGCTCATGTGGTTGCCCCAGCGGGAGTTGGTGGACGGCCGGCCGCGTCGGATGTCCGCCGCGTCGATGACGTCATCGTGGACCAGCGTGGCGGTGTGAATCAGTTCGACCACCGTGCCGAGTCGAATCGCCGCCGGACCTTCATAGCCACACATCTTCGCGGCCAGCAATACGAGTGTCGGCCGAAGGCGCTTGCCGCCGCTGCCCTGCAAATACTGACCGATTTCCGTAATCGCCTGGACATTCGAGACGCTCTGGAGACAGAACTCTTCCTCGACCTTCTGAAGGTCGGCGCGGACCAGCTCGAAAACCTCCTTGCCTGTCAGGTTCTTGATGGGCGCCACGGGCCAATTCTCCACGACGATGGTCAATCCCTAACCCCGAGTTGAGCCGTAAGGGAAAAGGGGAGGAAGAAGTTTTGACCTTCCATAGTCCCACAAAACCGCCAATATGGAAAGCCCTTCCTTCCATCACGGCTTGAGCCGAAAGAATCGTGCGAAATTCTCGAGAGCGTTGCGGCCCATTTCCTCCGCGCGCAGGTTGTGGAGAGCAGCCAATTGGCCGGTGACCTCGCGCACAAACGCCGGTTCGTTACGCTTGCCACGATAGGGGACGGGAGCGAGATAAGGACAATCCGTTTCGGTCAGTACACGGTCGAGCGGAATCGCACGGGCCGCGGAACGCAGATTCTCGGCGTTCTTGAAGGTTACGTTGCCCGCAAACGAAATCAGGAAGCCCCAGTCGAGGAACCGCCACGCGTCGTCGCGCGTGCCGGTGAAACAGTGCAGAATGCCTCCCAGGCCCACGGAGCGCCACTCGGCTTCGATAATCGTGGCCAGGTCAGCCCAGGCATCGCGGCAATGAATGATCACCGGCCGCTTCAATTCCCGCGCCAACTCCAGTTGCCGGATCAGCACGCGCTTTTGCACCTCGCGCGGCGAACGGTCGTAGTAATAGTCCAGGCCGATTTCCCCGATAGCAAGTACCTTGGGATGGGCGGCGAGCTTGCGGATCTCGTCGGCGTGCGCGTCGCGAAATTGCCGGGATTCGTGCGGATGAACACCCACGCTGGCGTAAATCGAATCGTGGGTCTCCGCAATAGGAATAGGCGCGGCGAGTTGGTCCGGCGTCCCTGTGCCGCCGACAGTGAGGAGATACCGCAATCCCGCCGCCCGCGCGCGCTCAATCACCGCGGCACGGTCGGGGTCGAAGTCGGAGTCATCGAGATGGCAGTGAGAATCGAGGAAGAATTGGTTCATTGATTCAGTGAATCAGTGAGTCATTGGATAGAAATCTCGTCGATGATCCACCGGCATATCCCCACTGCTCCCTCCAGTTTCGAACCTCCCCGGTCCGGGGCTGGTTCAATGATTCACAGATTCACTGATTCAATGACTCACTGACTCACTTATTTCAATCTCGCTCCATTGGGCAAATCCTCCCTGAACGTGACCAGCACCGGCCGGCCCTGTTCGCCCACACTGGCGGCCACAATCATGCCGTTCGACTCCACACCGCGCAGCTTGCGAGGTTGGAGGTTGGTGACCACGACCACTTTCATCCCGATGAGCTTCTCGGGCTCGTAGTATTCCGCGATCCCCGCCACCACCTGGCGGACTTCCGTCCCGATATCCACCTGGAGCTTCAGCAACTTATTGGCCCCCTGCACGCGCTCCGCGGCCGTGACTTCACCGGTACGCATCTCGACTTTTGCAAAATCCTCGATGGAGATCTTCTCGGGAGCAGGCGCGGCAGGCTGGGGGCTGGGGGCTGGAGTGCCGGGACTCGGGACTCGGGACTCGGGGCTCGAGATTTGGGGTTCGGGGCTCGGAAGTTTCGATTCCATTGATATCTTCTCCTTGGGTTTGCCGGTTTTGTCGTCATTCTCGTCAGGATTGGCTTGTAGGGGCGCTTCGCGAAGCGCCCCTGCCGCTGGTTTGTCGCGTTCGCGGTCGGCCTCGGCAAATTCGTAAAGCTTGGCGAGCAACGCTTCCTTCTTCTCCCTCTTGACGTCGGGAAAGATGGGCTCGGGCTTGCCGACCTGGACTTCCGGCCTTCTATCCTCGCGGTGACCCCACACGAGGTCTTCAACCCTTTGAGCCGCGACGGGGCCTCTTGCCTGGCGAAGCCCCAACTGCTCCCAAAGTTTCCGGGTCGACGCAGGCAGTACCGGGTGGACCAGGACTGCCACGAATCGCAACACCTCATAACAGGTGCTCACCACATTCGCGACGTGCTTCTGCATCGAGGGATCTTGCGCCATGCTCCATGGCTTCACATCTGCGAGGTAATAGTTCGTGGTCGCGACGAGGTGCCATATCTCCTCGATCCCCCGAGATAGTTCGAACCCATTAAAATATGCCTGAACTCGGTTTACACTTTGCGTGACTGTCGCATGGAAATGAAGGGGCTCTTTGGCTCCCCAGCCCAAGGTTTCGCCAGATTCCAATGGAACTGCTGGCACAACACCATCAAGGTAGTTGCGGATCATTGTGATCGTGCGGTTGGCGAGATTTCCCAGGTCGTTCGCCAGGTCTGAGTTGTAGCGCTGGATCAATCCTTCATAGGAAAAGCTCATATCCTGGCCGAAGGGCGCTTCGCGGAGAAGGTAATAGCGCAAGGCATCGTTGCCAGGGGCGCCGAAGGAGTCAAGCGCATCGACGATAGGTTCGGGGTAGACGACATTCCCCTTCGACTTCGACATCTTCTCCTGCTCGTAATAGACCCAGCCGTGCGCGAAGACGGTTTTGGGAAGCGGCAGGCGCGCGGCCATCAGAAACGCCGGCCAGTAGACGGCGTGGAAGCGCAGGATGTCCTTGCCGATCATGTGCACGGCTTCGGTTCCGCCCTCAGTGCCCATCCAGTATTTCTGAAAATCGGGGCCGCCGTTCTCGTCCTGCGCGTAACCAAGGCCGGTCAGATACCCCGTCAGCGCGTCGTACCAGACATAGAAAACCTGTTCGGGATCGTCCGGCCAGGGAATTCCCCACTTGATGCGCTTGCGGCTCACCGAAATGTCGCGCAGGCCGCTTCTGACGAAGCTCTTCACTTCGTTCATCCGGTACTCGGGCTGAACGAATCCCGGGTTATCTCTGTAAAGCTTCATCAGAGGACCATCTTCGCCACCAAATTGAGACAACCTGAAGAAGTAGTTCTCCTCGCTGATAAGTTCCGCCGGGCGGCCGCAGATATCGCAATTGGCCGGCTCCGCGCCGTCGGAGATATAGCGCTCATCAGAAACGCAGTAGCGGCCCTGGTATTGACCCTTGTAGATCACCGAGGGCTCGTGTTTTTGCGCCAGCCGCAGGATGCGCTGCACGGAAGTGACGTGGTCAGGCTGGTCCGTGTAAACGAAGTGCGAGTATTCGATGCCTAACTTCTTCCAGAGGTCAACGAAGAGCTGGCGTTTTTCAGCCACAAACGCCTGCGGCGTCATGCCGGCCGCGGCGGCGGCCCGCTCGAGTTTCTCTCCGTGCTCGTCCGTGCCGGTGAGGAACGCCACATCGTCACCGCACATGCGCCTGTAGCGCGCGATCACGTCGCACACGATCGTCGTGTACGCCGAGCCCACGTGAGGCCGGGCGTTGGGATAGTAGAGGGGAGTGGTCAGGAAGAATTTCTTCATTTTTTCATTTGGTCATTGGGCCATTGAGAAAAGCTGTCAGTGGTCAGTCGTCAGTTGCTTGCTTTGCGCGGCAATTTCACCTTGCCGTTCGACGAAAGACTCCGAAATACGGACCACGGACAACTGACAACGGACGACTGACTACGTACCTTCTTTCCGCTGCCGATATGCCAACTGCGCCGCCAGCATCACTTCTTTGAGCGGCACGGATTTTTCCGCCGCCAGGCGCTGGCAATCTTCGTATTCGGGCGCGACGTTCAGGACCCGTCCGTTCTGCCGCGCCACCTTCACGTTGACGGCGCCGAAAGTCGTCTCCACCTTCACCGATTCGCGTTCCAGGATCTTGCGGCGCGCTTCATAGATGCGCACGCCGATGGTGGTGGTCTGCTCGAAGAGGAGTTGCGCCAGCGCGTCGGCGCGCTCCGGCGCGCACAGGATACTGACAAGCAGCCCCGGGCGATTCTTCTTCATCTGAATGGCGCTGCACGTCACGTCGAGCGCACCCGCGGCAAGCGCCTGCTCGGCGAAGTAGGCGTAAAGCTGTGGGCTCATGTCGTCAACATTAGCCTCCATCACCGAGACCAGTTCGTCCCCCGGCAGACTTGGCTGCGCTCGCGGCATTTCAATTCGCTCGCCCAGGAAAAGCCGCGCGACGTTGGGGTGCCCGTGGATTTCTTTTTCTCCGGCGCCGTAGCCGATGCGCTCGACCTTCATCGCCGGCAACGGTCCGAAGCTCGCTGCCAGCGTCGAGACCAGCGCCGCACCCGTCGGCGTCACCAGCTCCGCCTCCGCGCCGGAAGAGTAAATGGGAATATCTTTCAGCAATTCAGCCGTCGCCGGCGCAGGCACAGGCAGCGTGCCGTGCGCCGCCTCGACGCGTCCGCCGCCCACGTTCAAGGGCGAGCAAACCAGCTCGCCGATTTCCAAAAGCTCCATGCCAATGCACGTGCCGACGATATCGATGATGGCATCGACAGCTCCCACTTCGTGAAAATGGATTTGCTCCGGAGGCTTGTTGTGCAGTTTACCTTCGACTTCCGCCAGGCGCGCGAAGACCCGTCGGGCCTGCGCCTTGGCGTTTTCGGGCAGCGCCGCCTTCTCGATTAGTGCTTCGATCTCAGGCAGGCCGCGCGCGGGCTGATGGCCTGGAACGCGGATATCCACACGGGTCGCGACCAGCCCGCTACGCATGACGCGGGTGCGCTTGAATTCGTAAAAGCCCAGCGAGAGCTTCTTGAGTTCTTCGAGCAAGCGGCGCGGGTCGAGGCCCGCGTCCAGAATCGCCGCCAAGAACATGTCACCGCTGATGCCCGATGAGCCATCCAGATAAGCTTGTCTCATAAGAGTCTCGGAAAAAATTTCGCCAGAGGCCGTTCGCACCGCGGAAAGTCGGAATGCCACTTTCGGCGGAAATGCCGGCACCCGTCAGCGCCACGATCGCGCGAGCTTCCTGCAGCGCCGAGCGTAAGTCCGCCCAAATGGGCTCGCAGCGCGCGGCCTGGAAAGAGTCCGCCACGTTACATCACGACCGGCGAGCAATTCTGGCCAAAATTCGATACTATGCTGCGGCTCGAAAGGTTGTCAATGATTAGCCACGCTAGAATTGCGCAGTCGCTTACTCATTCTGCCACCAAAGGGGAATCAACATGGACGCATTAAACCGCCGCCGTTTTCTCCAGGTTTCAGCCGCGGCCGGCGCCGCCAGCCTGCTTGCCGGACGACCCGCGCCGTCGCAAGGGCAAGGCATGCGCCTGGGCATCATCATCGGCGTGGGGAAGGACCCCGCCGCCGCCTTCAAGAGAGTCAAGGAACTCGGCGTTCCCACCTGCCAGGCCTCGACCGAGGATTTCTCTGACGCGATGCTGGCCAAGATGAAAGCCGCCATCGAAGAATCCGGCATCGAAGTGACGGCCATAAATTCATCCGGGCCCGGACCGCACGAGTACGACTTCTACCATGGCCCCACGACGATTGGCATCGTCCCGGTGAAATACCGCCGCGCACGCATTGACCACTTCAAGCGCGCCTCGGACTTCGCCAAGAAACTGAACATTCCCGCGTTCCACACGCATTTCGGATTCATTCCGGAAGACCCCAACGATCCGAACTACGCCGGCGTCGTCGCGGCTTTGCGCGAAGTGGCGACGCACATCAAGGGCAACGGCCAGATGATGCTCTACGAAACGGGCCAGGAGACGCCCACGACGCTGGCGCGCGCCATCGAGGACGCGGGCGTGGATAGCCAGTTCGTGAACCTGGACACCGCCAACCTGATTCTCTACGGCCGAGGCAATCCGCTCGACGCGCTGGATGTGGTGGGAAAACTTGTGCGCGGCACGCATTGCAAGGATGGCCTCTTCCCCACCGACCCGAAGAAGATCGGCGAAGAGGTTCCCATCGGCCAGGGGAAAGCGGACTTTCCCAAACTGATTCCGCGCCTCAAGCAGCTAGGTTATACCGGGCCGCTCACCATCGAACGCGAGATCTCCGGGCCGCAGCAGATGGAAGACATCAAGAAAGAGAAGGAGTACCTGGAGAAGTTGTTGGCTGAGGCCTGAAAACGCACGCGATGCTTGCTCTGAAAATTCAGGCGGCTGGGCTGGCGCAGACCTCAAGGTCTGCGCCAGCCGGCGCTTCAGAGGGACGCGGGCGCGCCCGCCGATAGGCACTGGCGGTAATATAGTGCAGATGATTAAGTCCGTAATAAGCGCGCTGATGTGGCATGGGGAGATTCTACATCCGGCTGTCGCACACATGCCACAAACCGGCATGGATGCACCATCCGCGCTCTCGTAGGATTATACTCATCATAAGCCATGGACCGTCGGGACTTCCTCCAAAACGCTCTCGCCTGCCTGGCGTTGCCGACCGACGCACACCCTGCCTCGCCGGCCAAATCCCCTCGCCGCGTGAATACGGTATTGGGGCCGACAGATCCAGCCCGACTGGGCCGCGTCCTCATGCACGAGCATGTCCTGGTGGATTTCGTGGGCGCGGAACAGATTACGCCAGGGCGATATGATCCCGCGGAAGTCTTTCAAACTGCCTTGCCTCACTTGCAGAAGCTCAGGTCCGTGGGCTGCAACACGCTCGTGGAGTGCACGCCCGCTTACTTAGGCCGTGATCCCGCATTGCTACGCCGACTCGCGAAAGCCGCAGGCCTGAGAATCGTTACGAACACGGGCCTCTACGGAGCGGCGAACGACCGATACATACCGCGCTTTGCCTTCCGTGAAACCGCGCAGAATCTTGCAGCTCGTTGGATCGCGGAGTTTCGGAGCGGCATTCCTCCCAGCGGCATCCGTCCCGGCATCATCAAAATCGGAGTGGATGCCGGGGCGCTTTCGGCCATCGATGCCAAGCTGGTCACGGCCGCAGCGCTTGCTCACCGGGAAACAGGTTTGGGCATCGCCTCGCACACAGGTGACGGAAAGGCGGCAATGGCCCAACTCGAACTGCTCAAACAACATGACGTGAGTCCCTCTGCCTTCATTTGGGTTCACGCGCAGAATGAAAAGGACAAAGACTTTCACCGCCAAGCGGCGGAGATGGGTGCGTGGGTGGAATTTGATGGCGTCTCCTCCCAGACGCTGGCGGGTCACACGGACTTGGTGCTCGCCATGCGACACCAAGGTCTGCTGGGTCGCGTTTTGGTCTCACAGGATGCGGGCTGGTACCACGTAGGAGAGTCCGGCGGGGGCGAATTCCGCGAGTACGACACCCTCTTTACGGAATTCCTTCCTCGCCTCGCCGCTGCGGGACTGAATGATACCGAACTCCTTGCGCTTCTCAGCCAAAACCCTCAACAGGCACTGTCACAACCTGACTGGGGATGAGGATTCGCGGGGAGTCGAAAAGGCACGCCCGCCGATAGGTACTGGCGGTAATATAGTGCAGATGATTAAGTCCGTAATAAAGGCGCTGAGGTGGCACGGGGAGATTCTACACCCGGCTGTCGCACACATGCCACAAACCGGCATGTATGCGCCACCCGCGTGCCGGACAGCGAAATCCTCTGGCAGGGCACGAGGCGCTTCGCGGGGGGGTGTCTGAATACCTCCGACAGGAATCCTGCAGGCATCCGCAATCCGCGAACCTGCCGTCAGCACCTCAGCCGGAATATCCGAAAGGCCCACGGTTGAGAGAGCGCCGCGGCTCCCCGCTTCGCAGGCATCAAAGTCGAGATCTGCGCCACCCACGGTTACTTGCAGGTGAATTGAGACTCGTCGAAATTCGCCGTAATCACGCCATTCGCATTTACCGTAATGTGGACGGTGTCCGTCTCTATTAAGTTTTCCCCCGGCCCATCACTGATAAACCGTACGCGGTTCACGAAGGTATAGACAGAGGGGTACATGATATCCGGATCCACGGTCTCCTCCCCGTCATAGCGTGTCACACCGGTTGCATGGTAGACCGTTCCGGTGTCAACGCCCACGCCGGTTAGTCCCGACGGGTTGAAGCTTAGTGTCCAGTGGGCCTTGTTCTTGTTGACGGTTACGGAGAATAAACCATGCATTGTGCCGGAGAAGTGGACGTCCTCTCCGAGGCCCCCGTTCGCACACGGCATTCCATAGTACACGTCAAAAGTCCGGTCGAGCGTTTTAGTGTGCGTCGTCTGCGCCTGCGGGAAAGAAGGAACAACAACGATCAGCGCACCGATCAAGACTGCTGCAACAAGGATGATTTTCTTCATTGTTCTCCTCCCGAAATGGTTGGCAGTGTTGGGGCAACCACCGCGCCGAGCGCGCTAGGTGCCGTGGGTTTTTCCGGGCGAAATCGTCCAGAGGTGAAATCGTACGGAACGCGACAAAACGAATTTGCGTTGTTGACCGAGGCTTCAGTGCTAGAGGGCGGCGGAAAACATATGCCCCCCAAGATCTCGAAGTGGGAGCCTTCGATTAGGATGAGCCGGGAGTGCGTGTCGTCTTTCATCACGCAATTCCTCCCCGGACTGTTCTTGAGAAAAGATTATCTGTGCCGAATACTACGTCTGAAACTTCTACTAAGTCAATCCAATACTGGGGTGGATTTACATAGGTATAAATTGTCATACCGATAGCATGGCGCTTTACCGCCGGTCTATGCACGGCGTCTTGGGCTGGCTGGCGCAGACCTTCAGGTCTGCGAGACTGGGGGGCCTTCAAGCGGCCTTACAAAGTGAGATAACACCTCTGTGGAGGCTTTCATATCGCTATCATGGCGCCACGGCGGCGATCCAAATGAGAAAAGCCGCAGACCTTGGAAAGCAGGTCTGCGCTACGGGTCGCTTCCCGGGTTGCGGGTTCGGGACGGTGAAGCGGTGACGGCGGTCAGGTTGGCCTCTCTCTCGGTTGCCGGTGGAGTCTTGGGAATCGCGGGGCCCGCCGGGGTTCCCCGCAGTCGCTGCGCGAGGGCGCGAATGACGCCGCGCGCGACGGAAGGATTAGCGCCCAGCGCTTCGCGGAAAGTGTCGCCCCCCAGGCACAAGACCCGCGTGCCTTCCGCGCCGGCCCGCACCGTCGCGGCGCGCGGCGCCGGATCGAGCACCGCCATTTCGCCGAGGACGCCTCCCGCTTTTTCGCCGCCCACCCGCCTTTCTTCCGCGCCGTCCCCCCGCAGCACCTCGACTTCTCCCGAGAGCAGCACGAAGACTTCGTCGCCGGGTTCCCCTTCGATGCACAGCGCTTCGCCGGGGGCAAAAGCCT
>JAIQGA010000068.1 GCA_020072925.1 Terriglobia bacterium
ATCTCGGTCATCAAGCTGGGCGCCACCGGATAGCAGGCGAGCCACCACAAGGCCAATTTGCTGGCACGATCGCGTCGCACCAGGATCACGACCGCGCCGAGGATGGCGAAGGGAATCGAGATCGGCAGCAGCTCGCCGAAGCCGCGCACCGAGTGCCGGCCAATCGGGTCGCCGCTCTCCAACAGGAACGAGCGCGAGAAGAATTCCTGGTAGTAGCCCACAAGCTGCTGGAAGGCGTGAGTCTGAGCCGCGCTGAAGGTGAGCTTGTCGGACGAAGCGTCATAGCGATTGGTTTTGAAATCGGCGATAGTTTGCGCGCGGGCACGGTCGGAGCTCTCGCCACCGTAGGCATCCATAACCAAAAGCGCGGCGCGATGCAGGTAATCCGCCGTGTAATCAGGCCCAAGGTAAGCGCCGTGGCCGAAGATCGATCCGTACTCCATTAAGCCGTTGCGCAGGAAGACCTCCTGCCCGGCAATGATCGCGTCGTGAGTAAACAGGACGTTCCCGCTGAGGTCGACCACCTTGGAGGGAATGGGCGGCTCATCCCGGTAGGTGCGATATGCCAGCAAGCCTAGTACAAAGAATCCGAAGAGAAAGACCAGGAGCACGGCCTGGACCCATCCCCTGGCGACTAAAAGAGACCGTCGATTTGTGCCGGCCAATTGATTGCCTCCATTGTGATGTCCCTCGGCCCCGAAAGATGTTTATTCTACACCCGCAAAGGGAGTTTCGGCACGCCTTCTATCGCAATACGATATACATGCACGCACCGGTTCAGGCTTGACCGCACCCCGATGCATGCAACCGATCTCCGGACAAAGCCTATAAAGGCGAATTGTTGACGCAATTCGTCTGGATACCTATAATCCGCCGCTCGACTTTTGCAGGTGAAATGTTGACGGTGAGAATTGGTATTTATGGAGGTGAGGACATGTCCAATTGGAAGAGCCGCGCGCTTCTAATATTCGCAATCCTCTTGCTTTTCGGAACCATGGGTTTGGGGGCGCAAGATCAACCCGTCAAGGTCCAGGTCCGCTGGGATCATCCCACCCGGGTTCTGCACACCAAGCCGACCCTGCTCTTAGGCGCGGCGCCGGTCTTGATGCGCGGCGCCCCGCTTCACGATCAGATCCTTCAACGGATCAAGGACCTTGGCGCTGACGACGTGCGCTACGCGGGAGCCGGGTACGTTTATCCTCATCTCGGCGTGGCGGAACTCGAACCGCCCACGGCTATCACAACCTCCTGGGACTTCTCCCACATCGATCCCATCACGGAAGACATCATGAAGGCGTTAGATGGGCATCCGGTGGTCTGGAACTTCACCACCATTCCGGCGTGGATGTTCAAGACGCGCGAATCGGTCCGCTATCCCGCGGATCCAACCACGACGGACTGGGACTACGCGCAGGGCAAGAAACTCCGCGATCCCACCTTTCGCGAGGTTGCTGATTACTTTGCGCGCGTTGTCGCCTGGCATGTGAACGGCGGGTTCACCGATGAGCTCGGGAAATGGCACGAATCGGGGCACCACTACAAGGTGGACTATTGGGAAGTGTTCAATGAGCCGGACCTCGAGCACGGGTTCAGCGCGGAAACCTATACGAAACTCTACGACGCCATTGTCGAGGCGATTCACAAGGTCTCGCCGCAAACCAAATTCGTAGGCATTTCCCATTCCTATATTGTCGGAAATCCGGAGTACCTGACCTACTTCCTCAACCCCAAGAATCACAAGCCGGGAATTCCGCTCGATATGATCTCTTACCACTTCTACGCCGTGCCGAACGCGGACGAACCCCCGGAGGTCCATCAGTTCACATTTTTCAATCAGGCCGACAAGTTCCTCGAGGTTGTTGGTTACATCGAAACGATCCGGAAGATGCTGTCGCCCGGGACGGGGACAATGGTGAACGAAATCGGGACCATGCTTCCTGACGACTGGTCACAGTCGCGACCCGATTACGTTTTCAGACCCATCCGGCCTTCCTACTGGAATCTCTCGGCGGCAACCTACGCTTATGTCTTTGCGGGGTTGGCGCGGCTGGGCATTGATGCGGCAGGCGAATCGGCGATACCCTGCGCCCCCGGAATGTGGCCGAGCATCGCGATGCTCGATTGGACAAACGCTCAGCCCAACGCGCGGTATTGGGCCCTCAAGTTAATCATCGATAATTTCCGGCCTGGCGATAAGATTGTGGAGGGCTCCACGGACTTCGGGTATGTGATGGTGCAGGCCTACGTGAGTCCCAGTGGAGAACGAAAGCTCTTGCTGGTCAACAAGCGCGATCGAGATTTCGAGATCAGCCTGCCCGAGGCGGAAGGAGCAAAGGTCGAGATGATCGATCTGGCGACCGGCTCGAATCCGCCGGCCTCAGGCACCATCGAAGGCCCATCATTCAAGCTGGGTGGATTCGGCGTCGCAGTCGTGACGCTCAAGGCAAAGCAATAGCGACCTCCGATATTGCACCGCCAATGGTGTACCGCCCAAAGTGGATTCTCTGTGCCCTCCGTACTTCTCAAGTGTTTCACACAGAGATCACTGAGAGGCTCTGTGTCCTTCGTGTTAACTCTTTTCTAACCACAGAGGACATGGAGAGATTGTCGAGGGCGGGACCCGCAGCCAGAACAAGTTCGGCCTTTCACCCATTTGCGCGGGTTCAAGGCACTATGGGCGATGTTCTATTACCATAAGATCATCTGTCTTCAGTCGGCTTATCTCGTGGCCCCCTTGCGGGGCGTCCGATCCTCATAATAGCCATAGCGCTCGACTTCATCCCACATGGCGAGCACATTTTCGAGCTTGGCGCCGGGGTGAATTTCGGTGCTGGAGCCCAGCCAGTAGCGCCCATTCGCGCCCGCTTCATCAATGGTTTTTCTCACTGCCGCGCGGACGGCTGCTTCGCTTCCAAAGGGCAGCAGTTGCGAGACGTCGATACCGCCCATCAGAATCCATTCCGGATAGGTTTTGCGGATGTCGCCGGCGTACATTTTCGCGAGAGGCTCCAGAGGATTAATGCCCTCGATGCCGCACTGGCGGAAGTCGTCGAGCACCAGCCAGAGGTTCCCATCCGAGTGGTAGATCACTTTAATGTCGTGCTCGTGCCAGGCGTCCACCAGCTTTTTGACCCGCGGGAAGAATTCCCGACGCAGGAACTCCGGCGAGAACAGGAGTTGATCCGTATAGGCAATATCGGAATACACCAATGCCACGGGCGAAAGGCTCGCGTCGGCCGTCTCGTGCACGCGCTGGATTTCCGCCCAGTTCAACGCCTCCAGCCAGTCGGAGACGAGTTGCGGGTTTTCAACGTAGGCGTAAGCCAGCAAATCCATCCTCGCCCGGATGTGCGCCGTATCCAAACCCACCGGGCTTTCATTGGGGAAAATCACGGTGTTCTC
Source organism: Terriglobia bacterium (assembly GCA_020072925.1). Lineage (GTDB taxonomy): Bacteria > Acidobacteriota > Terriglobia > UBA7540 > UBA7540 > JAIQGA01. The sequence continues at coordinate 3,403 of JAIQGA010000068.1, forward strand.
GCCCACCTTCTCCTGTAACTCCAGGAACTGGTCGCGGGGTGTCCGCGAGGATTTTCCCCATACGTTGCCCTTGCCCGCGAAGGTGAACATGTCGCCAAACTGGCGGTTATAAAGCTCCTCGATGGCGCGCGGAATGTAGGCAAGCAGCCCCTTCACGTCGTTAAAGGGGCGCTCGATCAGCCAGGTCGTCCACCATTCCTGCTTATAAACGAAGCCGTCATCGTTTCGAATGATCTTTTCTTCGACGGGGGGAGAAATCCCGCGCGTAATGTCGAGCCGCTCGCCGATGGTCTTGCAGAGCAGCCGCGATCCGTTTTCAAGCGTCAACTTCTCGCCCGTCACGTATTCGATGAGGGGAATATGATGCATCAGATCGAAGATCGGCACTCGATCCGGAATCTCGCCGCGCAAAGTGCACTCAATGCGTTGTCGAGCGGTCATTCGATCTCTCGGAAGTTTTCGCATATTTTTCTCCTCGCCGGCAATTTAGCCCCCAGCACGACTGCTTGCACGACTACATTCCGCTATCGTCAATTGTCTCGATCCTCACCGGACCCAGCAGGCCCGACTCCAGCAGTGGGTCATCCTTCTTATAAACGATGTTTGTCTTTGTGTAACGCTTGTCTGGCGGCAGCGCGGCATCACCGATAATGCGGTTGGGCCAGAGGTTCACAACCTTGATCTCCAGGTCGTTGCCAATCGGCTTCACTGCTTCCGTGATCTCGATGCGCCACGGCGCGGTCCATACTACGCCGAGATCCTTGCCGTTCAGCCGAACTCTGGCGACGTAATCAACTTTTCCGAGATCGAGCGCGATCCGATTTCCAGCTTTATTGATTCCTAACGGCAAGTCGAAGCGTCTTCGATATGTCGCCGTTCCGGAGTAGTGCTTGATGCCTTCCTCGGGTCGCGTTGTCCAACTCACTAGCTCCGGGAATTCCACGCTCGCCGGTCCGCCCCATTTCGGATCAAACGCGACTGTCCATGGACCCGTGAGTTCCTCGGCATTTGTATAGGTCGGGAAGTTGCGAGACGCGCTGCCAGCCGCATTCGGCGGAATTGTGCCGCGGAAAATCACGAAGAGGGAGCCATAAGGCGCGAACTGGAGCGGCAAGGTCGTCCTGCCGCTCTCCTGCCGGAAGGCTGCGGCGGGCCAGGTCCGGCCGCTCACGGGATCCCATAATTCCGGCCGCCTGCCGCTGACGCGGAACGTGCACTGGAGCCGCTCGTTGCGGTCTTCGCGATTGGTCACAAAATAGATCTCGGCATCGGCGGCACTGCGGTGAATAAATCCCAGCGGTGAGTTTTCTCCGCCGCTCGATTCGAAATCCGGAGGAATGTTGGCGCTTTCGAAGATTTCGCGCATTGATCGGCCGCAGACGATTCTTCCCGCGCCAAGCTTCCTTTCCTTCACTTTCTCGCCATCGCAATCGCCCCAGATTTCATCGGCCAGTCTCTTCACTTCAGCCTGCGATTGCGGGTAGCCGCTCAGGCCCGGCGAGCGTTGAGCCTTGGGTCCGACCACGATTGCACCTGCGGTCGCAAGGTCACGGATCTTGCGTAGCACCTCGGGCGACATCACGCCATCCTCCGGTAAAACCAGGACGCGGTAAGTCATCCCATCCGGCAATGAAAGGCGCCCATTGCGGACCGTGAGACCGTGGAGCAATAAGTCAGCATTGATGGCGTCAAAATCGTAGCCGGGAGGAAGTGAGGGATGAAGGTATTGCTTCGACGGCACAAACTTGGTTACGCCCTCGCCATAGAAATAGAGCGCGTCCGCAACGAACCTGCCTTGCTGCAAAAGGAACTGGCAACGCGCCAGGTAAGTGAAGAAAGCGCCGGCCTCTTCCCACCAGGTGATGTTGCGATCGAAATGCGTTCCGGCGAAGTACTGCCAGCCAGGCTTCATGTCGAGCAAAGGCTGATGAGTGTACTGATGGAAGACCATGCGATTCAACCCATCCACGAACGCCTGATCTCCGACCGGCTTGAGCATGGAGGGAGATTCCCGCCAATGCCCCCAAGTGGTGAAAGATTCCGCTTGCGAGATGTTGCGCCCATAGATGTGGGCCGCCGAAGCCTCTGTCTTGATCACATTGGCCCACGGATTGAATTGCGACATGATATCGGTGCCGTACCAGAACTCACCCATCGGTACGTCGTTGTTCCCCGCCGTGCGCAGCCCATCGATATGCGGAAAGGGGTAGGTCCCGTATCCGGTCTCGGTGTGAGTACTGACACCATGCGAATGCGCGAGTTGGGTAAAGCGTGCCCAGAAGCGCTCGTCCATCAAGTCGCCAACCGTCCAGCGGAAGTCCTCGAAAAAACGGTCGGTCACATCGCGGCTGTCGTCGATGCGCCGCGCCATCGCGGGCAGGTAGGGAAGCAGAGCGTAGCCGCGCCGCCGCTTGAACTCCTCGCGAAACGCCTCCGACCAGGTCGGCTGCTGACCGCGGACGTCCGCGCCCAACTCGTAGCTATCGATGTGGAGATACTTGAGCGACTTGGCGTGTGCAGCGGCGGCATCGGCCAGCATGGGTTCCGCCGTATGCTTGAAGTGGTTTTCGATGGGCGCGCTTTCGAGCATGCCGGCCTCGTATCCTCCCCGCCCTCCGGCGGACTCCGCGCGCACCCGCTGCCCTTCGAGCGTGTAGCCGAAGCGGAGAATCGTCCAACGCCCGGGCGGCACGTCCCACCTTATGCGAGCGTCGGAATCCATGTGCCTTGAAATATCCACGACATCGCTCGACCGCACGTCCGAGACGCCGTCTTCGGGGTACTCTTCTTCGAGCGCGGCCGGCCCCTGGCGCGGATAATCCCAAAAACTGCGATTGCCGGATTTGAACCACCACCATTTGATCCCGCGACGCAGGTCAGGCGTGTCGCCTTTTCGCAGCAGCACTGCTTCGGCGACCCTTGCCGGTTGCCCATAAGCGGAGTGAATCAGCAGCAGGAAGCTATTGGCTCGCACCTCGGGAAAGTCCACCTGCTTGGCTTCGCCTTTCTCCAACCGAAAGCGGCGGACCGTTGAAAAGACCTTTCCGTCCATGGACGCCTGAAGCTCGCAATCGCGTGGACCATTCTCAGGGACTGGCGCAACGTACAACCCCGTCGCTGTAATCGGTTCCTGATAATCGAATTCGATCCACTGGGGTTGGGCTGCGGGAGGGGTTACGTCAGCGGAAGACCAGTAGGTTTCCGGGTCGCCATCGGCTGCGTCCTCGGGCGCAAAATTCCATTCACCGACGTAGCCTTCCAGGCTCGAGCTCGCGGTTACCTTGGCTGGCGCCAAAGGCTTGCCTTCTTTCTCCGGGAAAGCAATCACTGCAACGTCGCGATAGTAGCCGTCCACCACCGGCGGCCGGGGCATCGTCACGCTTAGCGTCTTTGGGCCATCAGCCTGAAGCTCAGCATAGACGAGCTTCTTGTTGGCCTGGTCCTGAGTAATCCAAGGCCCGCCGCTGTCCCAGCCGTCACACAAGTTGACGCTCACGGAAATACCCAGGCGGTCGGCCTCCGCCAGCGTGTAGCGGAACAACTCATGCCACTTTGGACTCAGGAATTGAACTCCCGCAGGAGTTTCGCCCGCGCCGGCTTGGAAGATCACCACGCCGCTGATCCCCTGGCGCTTCATTTCCTCGAGGTCCTTGGTGATCCCCTCCTTCCGAACGTTCCCGTTGAGCCACCACCAGTACGTCCACGGCTTTGCCGAATCGGGCGGAGAATGAAATCCCTTTGCCAGGGAATCGGCCGTCGTGTCTTTTGTCGCCGCCAGAATGAGTCCGGTAAGGATCAGAAATGCAGCAATGGCGCTAAGAGCTTTCTTCATGAAGTTCCTCGCAACAGCAGGAAAGGGCTCGTGCGAAGGGGACTATACCGCTTTTTGACCCGTTGGGTATACGAGACTAGTGTTAGGCAGAATTCCCTTGACAAGAACTAAACACCTGTTTCATACTCGCGTTTTGAACGGCTGTTATACTCCGATGGCGATGAACGCAGCATTCGATGACAACGAGACGCGCGGCAGGTTGCTGAAGGTGGCAGCGCGCCTGTTTGGAGATCGAGGGTTCAACCATGTCAGTGTGCGAGAAATCTGCCAGGAGGCAGGTACAAACGTAGCATCTATCAATTACTACTTCCGCGACAAGCTGGGTCTTTACCGGGAGCTCATCAGCATGATCGCGGAAGGAATGAACCATGGCAAGATTGCGGCTCTCGACTCGGGCGTGCGGCAGTCGCCAGAGGAGCAGTTGCGCGCCTACGTCCGTGGTTTCATGCATCAGCTCCTCGACCAGAACCCCGGCGAAGAATCCTGGATTGAGAAACTCATCGCACGGGAAATGGCCGAGCCAACCGAAGCGCTGGATTTGATCATCGAGAAGGGCATCAAGCCCGCTGGCGAGCGTATTTGCCAATTGGTCAGTGAAGTTCTCGGATTGCCCGTCGGCGACCCGCGAGTAATGATGAGCGCGGGAGCGGTTCAGGGACTTTGCATCTGGTACAGGTCCTCTCGAACCGTCGCCGAGCGCATGATCCCTGGACTGCGGTTTACGCCGGAGGTCGTTGATGGAATTGCAGAGTTTGTAGCGAATTTCTGTCTGGCAGGCATGCGCGCCGTGGCGCAAAACACAAACGGGCACGAACGGGCATTGGACAGTCCGGCAATCCGGTAAGACTTCCGCCGAAGGGCTCGGCGGTTCTGTCACAACTTTTTAGTGTGGGGAGCATCGATACTCATATGGCGCCCGCAGATTTGTATTCGCTAAAGATCGACGACTCCGCTCGGTCCAGAGGTACCGGGGGGAGGATTTTGCGCATTCTTGCCGCATCCCTGGGAGTCTTGGGTCTGCTCACAGGAGGCATTTTTGCCCTGCGCAGCCAGATCCCGACCGTGGAAGTTGCCGCGGCGCGTCCCGCAAACGGCCCCGAAGCGGAAACCCTGCTGAACGCCAGTGGCTACGTTACGCCGCGCCGCCGCGCCACCGTGGCCGCGAAGATCACGGGGCGGGTCACCGGAGTCTTTTTCGACGAAGGAATGCATGTCCAAGAGGGCCAGCTTCTTGCCACCCTGGACGAGTCCGACGCCAAGCGCGCCCTGGACGCGGCCGTCGCCGACCGCAACGCCTCCCAGGCGGGCATTGCCGACCTGCAAGTGCAATTGAAGTATGCCGAGCTCCAGTTCCACCGTACGCAGCAACTCTTCGCCGATAAGGTGGCGAGCCAGGACGCTCTGGACTCTGCCCGCACCAACGTGGACAGTCTCAAGGCCAGGATTACTCTGGCCAAAGAGCAGGTGGACGCCTCCGCGGCCCGCATTCAGCAGGCGCAACAGAACGTGGACAACTGCATCATTCGGGCGCCCTTCAGCGGCATCATCGTTTCGAAAGACGCCCAGGTTGGGGAAATGGTCTCGCCCATCTCCGCGGGCGGGGGCTTCACGCGCACTGGCATTGCCACCATCGTGGACATGAACTCGAATGAGATCGAAGTCGACGTCAACGAAGCTTACATTGCCCGAGTGGTCCCCGGTCAGAAGGTGGTGGCCACGCTCGACGCCTACCCCGACTGGCAAATCCCGTCGCATGTGCGCACTATCATCCCCACCGCCGATCGGCAGAAGGCCACGGTCAAAGTGCGAATTACTTTCGACAAGCTTGATCCCCGAATTCTTCCGGACATGGGCGTGAAGGTGGCGTTTCTTGACGAAGGAGCCTCTGCGAAGAAGGCGAAGGGCAAGGGCGAAAGCGCTGCAGCAAAAGCCATCATTCCTCAAAGCGCCGTGCACGCCGACGGCAACTCGTCCTACGTGTTCGCCGTTCATGACGGGAAACTCGACCGTCGCGCCGTCAGCCTCGGGCGCCAACTGGGCAGCGACGTTGAAGTCCTCGCCGGCGTGAGCACCGGCGACGACCTTGTCGTGCACGGTCCGGAGAGTTTACGAGACGGGGAGAAAGTGGAGATCCGCCAATAGGAGCGAGTTATGGTGAGCGTCAATAACAATGGCAATTCCTCGAGCCTGATTCAGGTTCGCGGGCTCAATAAGACTTACCACCGCGCCGACGAACAGATTCAGGTTCTCCAAGGCCTGAATCTGGACGTTGACAAAGGCGACTTCGTTGCCTTTATGGGACCGAGTGGCTCCGGGAAAACCACGCTGCTCAATCTTCTGGGGGGCCTCGACGTTCCCACTGCCGGCGCCATCTCCGTGGCCAGTGATGAAATCACCCACATGTCTTCCGGCAAGCTCACGGAATGGCGCGCTCGCCACGTGGGATTCGTTTTTCAGACGTACAACCTCATCCCGGTTCTTACGGCGTTTCAAAACGTCGAGCTCCCATTGCTCCTCACGCGGCTTTCCAAATCCGAGCGCCGGCAGCACGTCGAAACTGCGCTCTCCATCGTCGGCCTTGGGAATCGCACGCGCCACTTTCCCCGGCAACTCTCGGGCGGGCAGGAGCAGCGTGTCGCGATCGCCCGCGCCATCGTCTCTGACCCCACTTTTCTCCTCTGCGACGAGCCCACCGGCGACCTCGACCGCAAGAGCGCGGATGAAATCATGGCATTGATTGAGGAACTTGTCGCCAAGCACGGCAAAACCGTGCTGATGGTGACGCACGACCCGGTGGTGGCGGCCCGCGCGCACACGGTTCTGCACCTTGAGAAGGGCGTCCTGGTGGAGGGCTCAAAATCTCGCCAGAGCGTTACGGCCGGAGGTGTAGTGTGAAATTCGCCGCGCTCATTTTTGCCAATCTATTCCGCAAGAAAGTTCGGCTGGCGCTTACGCTCGGATCCTTCGCGGTGGCGCTGTTTCTTTTCGCCTTTCTTGCGGTGGTGAGGAAGGCTTTTACCGGTGGCGCGGACCTCGCCAACGCCAGTCGCCTTGTCACCATCAATCGCGTTTCCATCATTCAGCCGATTCCACTCTCTTATCGCGACAAGATCGCGCGCATTCCGGGCGTTCAGGCGGTGACCCACGACAACTGGTTCGGAGGCGTCTACCAGGACGAGAAGAATTTCTTTCCTCAATTCGCGATCGACCCCGAAAATCAGCGCAAGGTGTACCCGGAGTTTGTCGTTCCCGATGACCAGTGGAATAACTTCCTCAAGGACCGCCAGGGCGCCATCGTGGGGGCTCGTACCGCCAAACGTTTTGGGTGGAAGATTGGCGACCGCGTTCCCATTAAGACCACCATCTGGGGCGGAGGGGCGTGGGAATTCGTTATTGACGGTATCTATCATGGGAAAGTCGCACAAGACGACGAAACCCAATTCTGGTTCCAGTGGGACTATTTCCAGGAGCGTGTGCCGGATCGGTTGAAGGGGCTTATCGGGTGGTACACCGTCATGCTCAATTCTCCAGACCAGGCACTGCGTGTGGCCAAGGCCATTGACACTGAGTTCGCCAATTCCCCCTACGAGACGAAGACTGATACCGAATCCGCCTTCGCGGCGAGCTGGGTGAAACAATTCGGCAATATTGAATTTCTTATCATCACCATCGGCAGCGTCGTGTTCTTCACGCTATTGCTGGTGACGGGCAACACCATGGCCATTTCGGTGCGCGAGCGCACAGGGGAGCTGGCCGTGCTCAAAGCCATCGGGTTCAAGGATCGTTCCGTGCTTTTCTTCGTGCTGGCGGAATCCCTGGCCATTGCGTTGTTCGGGGGAGTCCTCGGCCTCGCCTTGGCCTTCCTTGCTATTCCGGTGCTCGGCAACGCCCTGAGCGGCATGCTGCCCAACCTTATTCTGTCCAAGCCGATGCTTGCAACGGGCATCGGCTTCGCCCTGTTGGTGGGAGCGGCGAGCGGTCTGCTGCCCGGCATTGGCGCCATGCGCCTGCGCGTGGTCAACGCGCTTCGGAGGGTTTGAAATTTTGGATTTTAGATTTTGGATTTTGGATTGACGAACCAGTTACAGCGTGCGTAGGACGCGAGATTCTGTGGCGTGCCTTCTGCCGGCGGTCTAAACGATTCCGTTGGCTGGCGTCGCAATCCAAAATCCAAAATCGGAAATCAACTATGGCCATTCCTGTTATCTACAACTTCCGCAGCGTAATATCCCGCTGGACCTCCGCGATCGTTGCTGTCTTGGGCATCGCCGGGACGGTCGGAGTCTTCGTGGCCATGCTCGCTCTCGCTCGCGGCTTCCGTGCGACTCTGGTCTCCTCCGGCTCCTATGACAATGCCATCGTGATGCGGGCTGGCGCCACATCCGAAATGATGAGTGGCATCTCACTTGATAACATCAAGGTCCTTCAGGATGAGCCGGGTGTGGCGCGGACGAACGGGGACCCGCTGGTGACCTCAGAAGTTGTGGTCGTCGCGCCCTTCCCGCTTCGCTCGACCGGCACCGACGCCAATGCGCAAGTCCGCGGGGTTTCGCCGAACGTTCTCACCGTGCGTCGTAACATTCGAATTGTCCAGGGACGGATGTTCCGCCCCGGCCTGTCGGAATTGATTGTCGGCCGCAACGCCACGAACAGTTACTCGGGCCTGAGCATTGGAAACAAGGTCCGCTTCGGCGGCGGGGAATGGACCGTCGTGGGGGTCTTTGATGCCGGCGGTTCCGCCTTCGATTCTGAGGTTTGGTGTGACGCTCAAGTCCTCGATGACGTTTATAAGCGCCCCAATAATGTCTTCCAGTCTGCCACGGTCCATCTCAGTTCGTTGGACGCCTTCCAGGCATTCAAAGATGCGGTCACGAAAGACCCGCGCCTCAACCTGGACGTCAGCCGCGAGGTCGATTACTACGCCAAACAATCCCAGACCATGACGCGGCTCATTAGCGTTCTGGGTGGTCTCGTCGCATCGGTCATGGCCATCGGCGCCATTTTCGGCGCGCTCAATACCATGTATTCGGCCGTGGCCGAGCGCAGCCGTGAAATCGCCGTGATGCGCGCGCTGGGTTTTGGCGCGATTGCCGTGGTGTTTTCTTTTCTGATTGAGGCGCTGCTGATCTCCTTTATCGGAGGCGCCTTGGGTTGCATCGCCGTGCTGCCGCTCAACGGCTTCACCACCGGTGCCATGAACTGGCAAACCTTCTCCCACCTCGCCTTTGCTTTCAGAATAACGCCTGACCTTCTGTTGGGCGGAATTATCTTCGCGCTGGCTATGGGGGTGATGGGGGGCTTGTTTCCCGCTATCCACGCCGCACTTCGTCCTGTCGCCACGACACTCCGTTCCTTGTGAACCATCGCCGCGCTGAGGTAGGGAAAACCATCAAGATTTCATGCTCACGCCGCACGTCAAAAAGACATGAGTTGGGAATTCAGATCCCTGAGAAACCTCGCCGCGGAAAGACCATCAACAACACGGTGATCGACCGTGAGGGTGGCCATCATCGTTGGCTGCCAAACAACGCTGTCACCCTCGCCTCGCACGGCTCGATCGACCACGGACCCGAGGGAAAGGATCGCCGTCTGGGGCGGCATGATGATTGCCGTAAAGGACTCCACGCCGAACATCCCGAGGTTTGACACGGTGAAGGTGCCGCCTGCCATATCCGCTTCGTTCAGTTGCTTCTGTTCGGCCTTGACGGCGAGGCGCCGAGTTTCCGCCGCGATTTCTTCCAAGGAGAGCCTGTCAGCATTTCGTATAGTGGGAACGTACAGGCCATCGTCGGCGCCCACGGCAAGACCAATGTTGATCTCTCGATGAGGGCGGAGCGAGTCTCCCTCGAGTTGGGCATTCAGATCAGGATGCGAGGGGAGCACCCGCGAAACCGCGAGGATAACCAGATCATTGATGGAAACTCGGATCCCGGCAGCTTCAAGTTCTTTCTTCTTCTTTAGTGCGACGGTCATCTCCATGGGCATGTTAACGCTGAAATCCGGTATCTCCTGTTTACTCCGGATTACGCGGCGGGCGATGGCGCGACGCATCGTGGAGAGAGGCGCTAGATCATCCGGCGTCGAGGGGCGTGCAGCGCTTGCTTCCGCCGCACGGAGTACGTCATCTTTCTCAATTCGACCGCCAGGACCAGTCCCCTGAATTGGGGCGAGGTCAATCCCTTTTTCACCTGCCAGTCGCCGCGCCAGGGGAGAGGCTTTGATGGGCCCTCCACCTGCTGCAGGCGCGGGCTGCGAGGTCGCGTGAACGGCGGGCGGGGAGGCGGCCAGCGTTGAGTTTAGCGGGGTCTGGCCTTCGGTGCGAATCAGCCCCTGGACTTCTTCTTCGGATTCATTACCTTCTCCCAGGACTGCGATGAGCCGCGTGGCAGGCACCGCGTCCCCTTCTCTATAAAGACGCTTGAGGAGAAGGCCCGAGGCATTCGCTTCGACCTCCATCGTGGCCTTGTCGGTCTCAATCTCCAGAAGGATTTCGCCCTGCTCAATTCGCTCGCCTTCCTGCTTCCTCCAAGCGAGGATGCGCCCTTCCTCCATCTCGGCGCCGGTCTTGGGCATGATGATTCGAGTCAAAGCCATTTTGTTGGGTCTCGCTCAGACTGCCAAACGTGAGTCTTGCGAATGCCGTGTCCATTTTCGCGCGGCTAGAATCCTCTCGACGATCCGCCTGGGCGAAGGCAGAGTCTCCTGTTCCAAAATGCGCGCAAAGGGGATAGGAGAATCCTTCGAAGCGATGCGAATCGGCGGCATGTCGAGTGAATCCATGCAGTGTTCGGCAACACGCGCCACGACCTCGGCGCCAATCCCGCACTGAGGATAGCCTTCTTCCACCGAGACCAGGCGGCCGGTCTTCTCCACGCTCGCCTTGACTGCCTCAAAATCCATAGGACGGAGCGTGCGCAGGTCAATGACCTCGGCCTCGATTCCTTGCCGGGACAATTCCCCCGCGGCCTCCAGGCAGTTCAACACCTGCCGGGAATGCGAGACGATGGTGAGGTCCGACCCTTCGCGCTTCACCTCCGCCACGCCGAGGGGGATCAGGAAATCCGGGTCTTCCGGAACTTCACCCTTGGTGTTGTAGAGCAATTTGTGCTCAATAAACATGACGGGATTATCGTCGCGGATCGCCGACTTGAGCAGCCCTTTGGCATCGCGTGGCGTGGCCGGCATGACCACCTTCAGTCCCGGCACGTGCGTAAACCACGCTTCGAGACTCTGCGAGTGCTGGGCGGCGTACCCTTTCCCGGCGCCAGCCTGCGTGCGAATGACCAGCGGAACCTTGACCTGGCCCCCGAGCATGTATCGGACCTTGGCTACTTGGTTGAGGATCTGATCCATGCAGACGCCGGAGAAATCGATGAACATCAACTCGGCGATGGGGCGCTGGCCCGTGAGCGCCATGCCGAGGCCCGAGCCGATAATTGCCGCCTCGCTGATGGGAGTGTCGATCACGCGGTCTGATCCGAACTCTTGAAAGAGGCCTTTGCTGGCGCCCATGGCGCCGCCGAACCGGCCGACGTCTTCGCCGATCAGAACCACGCGCTCGTCCCGGCGCATCTCCTCGGCCATCGCCTCGATAATTGCTTCGCGATAAGTTTTTTCAGCCACCTAATCCTCGGTATAAACGTAGAGAGTAGATTTTTCGGGTTCGGGATCGGGGCTGGATTCCGCAAAAGCAATCCCCGCCGCGACCTCTGCATCGATCTTCTGTTCGAGTTCTGCCAAGTCCGCTTCCGTGGTCACGCCCTCCGAAAGCAGTTTCCTCCGGAAGTTCGCCACAGGACAGCGTTTCCACCAGTCTTGTTCTTCCTCGCGCGTTCGGTAGGGCCGATGATCGGAAGCCCCGTGCCCGAAGTATCGGTATGTCTTGACCTCCAGGAGCGTGGGGCCCTCCCCGGCGCGCGCGCGAACCACCGCTTCTTGGGCGGCGGCGCGCACGGCCTCGACGTCCATACCATCCACGGTAACTCCTGGCATGTTGTAACCCCTGGCCCGATCCGAGAGCGTCGGAGTCGCCGCGACGTTCTCGATGGGCGTGGAAAGTCCGTAGAGATTGTTCTCACATACCCAGACGATCGGCAGACGAAACGCCTTCGACATGTTCATGGCTTCGTGAAAGGTGCCCTGGTTGGTGGCCGCGTCGCCGAAGAAGCAGACTACCACTTGTTTCGTGTGTCTCTTCTGAATAGAGAGGCCAGCCCCCAGAGCAATAGGACAGCCCGCGCCCACGATTCCGTTCGCGCCCAGATTACCCTTGGCAACATCGGCAATGTGCATTGATCCGCCGCGCCCATGACAATAGCCCGTCTCTTTGCCGAACAACTCCGCATACATCTTGCCCATCTCCGCGCCCTTGGCCAGGCAGTGGCCGTGGCCTCGATGCGTCGAGAGGATGTAGTCATCGGGATTCAATGCGGATATTACGCCAACGGCCGAAGCTTCCTCCCCGATGCAAAGGTGGGGCGACATGCCCGTCAAACGTCCCGCCTTGTACAGCTCGTGCGTCTTCTCCTCAAACTTGCGAATTCGCAGCATCTGCCGATATAGCGAAATTCGCGTCTGTGGATCGAGACTGGAACTTGCTTCAGTCATAAATAATCGGCCTCACCTTTCGATGACCTCACCCGGCCAGTTCCTCGCGGCCCTGGACCAGCCGTTTCAACTCGTCGGCGATCATGTGGTTGATCATCAGGTGAAAATCTTCCACCTGCACCATTTTGTGGCAGGGAACAACGATGCTGATATCCGCCACGCCGCGGGCCTTGCCGCCTTCAAAACCGCTGAAGCAGATTGTGGTCGCGTGGCGCCGCTTGGCTTCTTCAAAAGCCAGAAGGACATTCTTCGAATTGCCACTTCCCGAAATCCCGATGACGACGTCACCGGGCTTGACCCAATTGGCAACCTGCTCTTCAAAAACATGGTCGAAGCCCATGTCGTTTCCGATTCCCGTGAGGAACGAAACGCTGTCATTCAGGCACATGGTGCGGAAACGTCGATCCTCCGCCACGACAGCCTTCTTATCGTCCGAGCTGACCGTGTGCTTCGCCAGGTCGTTAATCATGTGCGCAGCCGTATTGGCATGCCCACCGTTCCCCATAGTAAAAATCCGGCCCCCTTGCCGGCAGCACTGCCAAAGCGCTTCAATCGCCTGCTCGATGGCCTGCCAGGGAAGCTTTTCCAACACCTCTTGAATTCCCGTAGCGTACGTCTTCAAGTTTGCTTGATGGTTCATCGTTATCGTCCTTGGAATTAGATCATCCGTGCAATGAGTAGCGCTGCTCGAGGGCCTGCTTGAGCGCCTTCAGGCCCTTGGCTTGGGCGATCCCATAGAGAGCCCGAACGTGCCCGAGAGGGTCGTTGACGTCTGCGGGCACTTCACCCGATTGCCAAATTGCCACCGCTTCTCGCATCGCTTGCGCCCCAAGCGTTGGGTCGGCTTTGCCGTCGCACCCCACAATGGAATTGATCGCGGAACCCGCCAGGTAAAGCACTTGCCCTTTCGGCAAATTCCTGGAAGCATCGAGCAGATTCAGAATGATGTTGCCCTGATCGAGTCCTCCTGCCCGGGCAATCATCGTCGGCTTAATGTGGTCCAGAGGCTTCGACAAGGCCTCCTCGCACTTTCGCCACTCTAACCCTTGCGGCCGCAACAACGGCAGGGCGCCCGTGACCAGCGCAGTCTGACGGAAATCGACCCCATCCAGGCGCGCGAACAAATCGATCACCTCGCGCCAGATCGCGTTGGTCCGCGAAGAGATTCCGCTGTTGTGTCCGTAGATAACCGGCGGGGAGCTGAATTGTGCGGTCAAATCCCGCACGGCGCGGACGCTGCCCCCGGTGTATTGCTCGCTGAACATGATACCGTTGACACCGGTTTCCAGCACTCGCTGGACGGTCTCGAGAAGCTGTTGAGGTGGGCAAGTGACATGCGGAGCATAAATCAATCCGCGTCCACCCCGCCGCTCCTTCAGACGCTCAATGGCTCCGAGCGCCTTGCGCGTTCGCTCGACCACGGGACAGTAGGCCAAATCCGGGAGCAGGTTTTCATCTTCTTTGGCAAAGAGAAACAGCGGCTCACCGGCAATCCCCTCGACCAACTGCGCAACCTCGTCATCCGTGATGCCCGCCGTGGGCTTCAGGATGGTCCCAAATGCCGGTTCGCCATCCGGCCAGTTCGCGAGCTTCCGGACGCCCTCGCAGCCGTAAGCAGGACCAGGAAACGTCGCGAGGACGCTGGAGGGGATTTTGACGTCGACGAGTTTGGTCTCGCCGAACTCCCACAACCCGAAGACGCCCTCGCCTCCCATCAAGTGAAGGATGTCGGTGGTGTAGAAGTTCCCGTCTGCATGTCGGAAGAGTTCGTTCGGAAAGGCAAGCCGGATCAGTCCGACCTTTTCCGAACTATCCCAAGGAAGTACGCCTTCCAGCCTACCCGTACAACGATGAAGCAGCGTGCCCGGGACTGTGTGCTTGCTCCCCGTCGTCATGTGATAAGAGATGGCTTTGCCTGCCGCCGTAAGTGAACCGGCACGCGAACGAATGAAGTAGGTCGCGACCAGGGCTTCGGGGTCTTCGCGCGCGTCTTTCCAAAAGGGGGAGTCGGCATAAACACGAGCCCGGATAGCTGCCTCGCGCTGGTCAAGGTCAATCTCGATTATGTTTTCACGGTCCATGTTCTTAATCCGACGCAATCCCCGGTGATTCGACCCAATCCTAATGGTGTTCTTCTCTGCGCCGTCAATCTGTTGGAGGTACCACCGTAACCAGTTCGATGTTGAGGTCACGGAGAACCGCGGCAGCGCCTTCGGGCGGTGCGGAATCAGTAATAACCGTGTGCACGCCCGCCAGCGGAATCATGCTAATGAGCGTGGGCCTGCCGAACTTGCTATGGTCCGCCACCAGGATTATCTGCTCGCTCCGCGACATGGCCGCGCGCTTGATTGGGACCTCTTCCATGGCGGACTGAGTCAGAGCTTGATTCTTATAATCGATTCCTGCGGTACCCAGGATCATTTTGCGAAACTGAAAGGAACAGATCGCCTCTTCAGCGGTCGGCCCGATTAGGCTTCGAGTGTGAGTGAGATACCGGCCACCCACCACGAACAGAGTGATTCCCCGAGCCGTTCGCAGGACCTCCGCGGCTGCCAGGGAATTGGTAACCACTGCTAAGGAGCTGCGTCCCACCAGCTCTTGAGCCACCATGAAGGCCGTGGTGCCCGCATCCAGATAAACGGTTTCTCCATTTTTGATCAAGGCGGCTGCCCGGGCGGCGATTCGGCGCTTAGCCTCAGTATGGAAGTTCATTCGCAGGCTAAACTCGACTTCCACGCCTCCGTTCGTCGACCCCGGGTATGCGCCTCCGTGTACGCGCCGCGCGGCTCCTTCAGCTTCCAGCTTCTCCAAGTCGCGTCGGACCGTGGCCGGGGTCGCTCCGAGTTGCCTAGCGAGCTCATTTACATCGACGTGCCCGCGTCCGAGAAGCAGTTCGCAGATCCGCTGTCGGCGTTCCAAGCCATCCTTTTTTCGGCCATCGGACTTTTCCGGCACAGCTTGTTTTGCTCCCACAACGTAAACTTGGGGCGGGTCTGGATCTTTTTTCTTCACACCTGTCCAGATCGCGCAGTATAATTGTACATGTGAATGGATTAACTGTTCAAATGAAAACTTTGATGGCAAATTTCCCCTGTACGGCGAACGATTCGTCGAACCCGGAAAAGGTTGAAGTCTTGGAGCGATCTGTCAGCTAGAATGCCGAGCGCCGCCAAACGGCGCGCACGAGCAGCACCACCAATTCTCGCAGGAGTCAAATAGAGTGAAATTCGCTCCCATGTCGGAATTACTGAACCGGGCGGCCACCGAGGGTTACGCGGTCCCGGCGTTCTGTGTCTGGAATGCCGAGACGATGGAAGCGGTGCTGCGTACCGCCACTCGCCTGAAGGCGCCGGTAATTCTGATGACGGGGCCATGGGAGTTCTCTCTTCTGGGCCCACCGGATTTGGGAGCGATCGCTCACGCCTTAGCCCGTCGTTTCGAAGTGCGGGCCGCATTGCACCTCGACCATGGCAACTCGCTGGAGCAGGTCGAGGCCTGCCTGGCCGCGGGATACACTTCCGTCATGTTGGATTATTCAACGCGGCCGCTAACCGAAAACGTGGAGGCTATGAAGCGCGTCGTCGCCATGGGCCATCCCTCGGGCGTGACGGTGGAAGGAGAGTTGGGGGTCATCGGCCAGGTGGACCAGGCCACCGTCGAGGGAGGAGGGCAGTCGACCTTGACCGATCCCGACGTGGCTGCGGCGTTCGTCAAGGAGACTGGAATCGACACGCTGGCCGTATCTATTGGCAATGCCCATGGCATCTACACCAAACTCCCCCAGCTCGATTTTGAGCGGTTGATGAAGGTCCATGCCACCGTTCCTGTCCCCCTCGTCTTGCATGGTGGTTCGGGAACGCCCCCCGAGGCCTTGCGCCGGGCAATTTCGCTGGGGATAGCCAAAGTCAATGTGGCGAGCGAACTGATTGCGGCCGTGCGATCATCGCTGCTCGATCAATGGACCTCGGGAAAAAATCTATGGGCGCCCATCGCCCAGGCTGCGGCGATCAAAGCCATGGTCAAGGTCCTGGAGAGGTGGTTTCATCTGACCGGCGCGGCGGGCCGCGCTTAGAGGGAAGCTGAATAACCTTCCAGCCTGTCATCCTGAGGAGGCGGAGCCGACGAAGGATCTCTGCATTTGGTCGATTCTGCAACTGCAGGGATTCTTCGCTGCCATGAAAATAGGCACCCCTCTTCGCTCAGAATGACAAGGCGAGTGGGTTCTTCGGGGGGCCGCGCATAGTGGCCAAAAAATGGAGAGAGGTCCATGGAAAACGAGAACCTGCACGCGCAAATGTACGAGGATCTGTGCGCCATCCCTCTGCTCGATGCTCACACGCACCTGGTGGACGGCAAGCTCGGAGCGAGAGGACTGCACGAAATTCTCCTCTACCACATGGCCATCAGCGATCTCTATGCCGCGGGTTGTCCCAGCGGCGCGCGCTTGACGCAATATCCTGACTGGCCCACGCAGGAAGGGGCGCACGCGCGCATCCGGGAGGCGTTGCCCTACCTCGGCTACGTGCGCAATACGAGCATCTCCTGGGGAATCCGCGTCCTGCTGGAAGATCTTTACGGGTGGACGGATTCCATTCAGCCCGAGAACTGGCAGCGGCTTGATGCCATGATCCGGGAACGCGCCGACGATCGCGCCTGGCAACGGGAAATCATACGTCGCGCCAACATTCAGCGCATCGTCACCGAATATGCGCGGCGGGAAAACGGGCAGGACAAGGACATCCTTCAATACTCACTGGAGTGGGCTTTCTTCACGCGCTGCCAATGGGGCGAGTATGACACTGCGCTGTACGAGTTGGAACGCTGCTGGGGCAAGACGCCGGAAAGCCCCAGCCCCATCGGGAGCGGAACGCGTCCCCCGACCGAGCGCACCATCCTGAGCCTGGATGACGTTCAGGTGGCCGTCGCTCACTACGTGCAGAATATTCCTTACGATCAGATCATCTCGACGGCCACGCACATCTCCACGGACATCAATTTGACTCTGGTGAGCGACCAGGAAATGGCGGAAGGACTGCGGCGGCGCTCGACCGCCGGCCCCAGAGAGCGCGACGTTTACGCTTCTTACATCAACGAAGCTTTCCTCACGGCTCTGGAACAGCATGCCGA
>JAIQGA010000069.1 GCA_020072925.1 Terriglobia bacterium
GGCCAACACCCCGAGACTGATGTAATCGGTAATTCGGGTCCCCTTTGGAAGCTCAGCGATAGTACGGGCCATTGCGGTCCTCCTCTCAAGTTAATGGGAAGAGGATACCGCAAATTCTGTTAAGTGAACAGTATTAGCCCTAAGCCAGATTCTTCTTGCCGTCATGGATTTGCAGGACGCGTGGGCCTTTTCACGTCTACCGCTGAGCCACGGTTAGCTCTTCCCCCGCCTTGCGGGCCTGGAAAAGAAGCGGAACAAGACAAGAGAATCGTGTCCCCAACCGGAGACGCTCTTGTTCGGGTTAGTTTCGAGGTATATAGTGTCGCTCGGTCGAGTCGTTGCCCCGCAGGTGCCGATGCCGTGGCGGCGTGTTTCAGACACGGCAGGTATCAACTCAAGAAAGGGCACCCCGAGGAGCCGCTGCCCTTCGAGAACCCGTTATTGTGTCAACCTCTGGGCACGGAAACTAATCCCTTCCCATAGGGTATAGTCCCGCAGGAGGGACGAGGCATGGAAGGAGATCAGGACCTACAGGCCGAACTGCTCCTTCGCGAGTTCCACCGACTCGAAACCCGCGACCTGCAGTTATGGTACACCAATCTGCTGGTGATGCTGGGCCTGTCGGCGGGTTTTCTTGCCGCCCAGGTGCCCGGTGTCCTTTGGGAAACCACCAAACCTACCCTAGGCTTCCAATATCTGCCCCAGCTTTGTCTTAGCTTCATCCCGCTGATTCTCCTCTTCAACGGGTATGTGCTCCAGCAGCGACGGACGTTACGCCGCAGCCGCGAAGTTCTGTCGCGACAACTCCTGCGCGCCGAAACCGCGGAGGCGCTCTCCCTGGTGGACCCCTTGACCGGAGTCTTCAACCGGCGCTTTCTGGACTGGACGATCTCCAAGGAAATGAGCCGTGCGGATCGACGCGGGAGCAATCTCTCCTTAATGATGCTTGACTTGGATGCTTTCAAATCCGTGAACACGCGATTCGGACACCTCGTGGGTGACCGCGTTCTTCGGGAACTGGCAGAGTTGTTGAAGAAGACTCTACGGAAGTCGGACACGATTGTCCGTTATGGGGGCGATGAATTCGTAGCTCTCCTCCCGGAAACAAATGAGGAGCAGGCACGGCTCGCCGCGGAACGAATCTTCAAGGCCATTGAACAGTGGAACCGCAGTAGCCCTATTCCTGGCTACAAGGTGGGCCTGAGTTGTGGGGTAGCTCCCTGCACTAAAGGGGCGAGCCTCAACGAGTCGCTTAAGATCGCCGACGAGCGGATGTACCAGGAAAAAGCGCGTCGCCGATCTGCCGACTAACCGGTCGGATTGCTCCGCTTATTTCGGCTACCCACAGGGTGGGAGAAGGACAATGGGTTTGAAGTCGCGACCCGGACAGGGGAAATGAAGCTGCCATGTCGTTGAGAATAATGGTGGTCGAACAGGAACCTGCAATCTTAGAAATGGTATGCAGCATCGCCAGATCTTTGGGGTATGATGTGACCTTCTCGACGGAAAGTCTTGGGGCGGCCCGCTGCCTGGAAAGCGCGAGCCAAGACGGAATTTTCGTCGATGCGTACTTATCCGACCTCGATGGGTTCGAGCTGACGAAGCGGGTAAAAGCTTCCAAGCCCAACAAAGATACTCCTATCGTTATCATTCTGGCTTCCAATGATCTTGACGAGGCGCGAAGAGCCTTTAAGGCGGGCGCAATTTGCTACATCAGCAAACCCATCAGTCGAGACCTCGTGTACAGCGTCTTGAAGGCCATGCGCGGCCCCTTCGCGCTGATGAAAAGGCGCTCGGCACGTCTGCCCTTCCGCACCGGGGTCGCCTGCACCCAACCTGATTTGGGTGGGAGGAGTTTCAGTTGCCGCAGCCTGAATATCAGCGAAGGAGGCATGCTTCTGGAGCCTTCGGGTGGGCAGCAGGTTGGCCAGGAGTTGTCGTTGGAGTTTCTGATGCCCGGTGATAAGAAGGCACATCGAGTGCTCGTGAAGGTCCTTCGCCGCGACTCGGCTGATCGCATCGCGGTGCAGTTTACCGGCGTGAAGGAAAGAACTCGCGAAGCGATTCAGAATTATCTCATCGGGTACTTGGAAGAATAAGGAGTTATCGGCTTTTGCCTGATACCTGACCGTTGGGTGCGAGGGATTATGCACCTGCCGGCCACTTCCGACGTCCAGCAGGAACTTCGCGGAGCTCAGAAAACATCCCCGCTCGGCGCGACCCGACGTTCCCCTGATGTGGCCCTCGGTCGTGGGTCAATTTGATGTTGTAGCGGCGAGTTTGCCTCGCCAAATGGCCGCGTAAAGCCGCCTCTACTTCAAATTGACCCACGGCCCGGCCTTCCCTGAGATGGACAAATCCCTCCGAAGGCGCGAAGGATACGCGGCAAAATTCGATGCCCCGGTGCGAAATCAAGGCACGTCACAAAGGAGACGTGACGTATGTTTGTTCAATTAGCACTCCTCACAAGTTCCGGCGGGTCCAACTCCATTCTCGCTCCCGTGATTCTCTTTTTGTTGGGAGCACTTCTTTTCTTTTTGGGCTTCCGAACTTATCGCAAGTACCGCATCCTGGCCGACACGCCCCTGATCCCCGTCCGCAGCGTCCCCATGGGACTCGTGCACGTTTCGGGGAAGAGTACGGGCGACAACCTGTTAACCAGCCCGATAACAAAAATTCCGTGCTATTACTATCATGTGCAAATAGAAAGGGAGGAGCCGAAAGGAGGGGACGAAGGCGGGACGGAATGGAAGACCGTCGGCAACGACAAAGCCGAGGTCCCGTTTTATCTGGAGGACGCGACCGGAAAGATTCTGGTGAATCCTCAAAAGGCCGAGTACGACGTCACGCGCTCTTTTCAGGGGGGACTCCGACCCAAGGCCCTGCTATCAATTGGCCATGCGCCGCGCAAGGTGGACGAATCGCTGGGGGTTCCCGCGCCGACCGACGAGCAGTTGCGGGACTACCTGAGCGGTCAGTTCAGTCGGGCGCGAGAGGTCCTGAAATCTTCGAATGTGCCCGGCGCCAATGTAATAGATAAGGTCTTGGGCGTGGCCGAGAAGATGCAGGCCCTGGGAGTCTCGGTCGGTGCGGGCGGCATCAGCATGGATCTTGGCAAGCGGCCCTACCGCCTCACCGAGCACGTCCTGGTGGCCGGGCGCGGGTGCAACATCATGGGGACCTGCGGTGAGAATCCCACTCCCGCCGACGAACACGACCGCAACCTCATCAAGAAAGGCGAGAATGAGAAGACCTTCCTGATTACGACTAAGACCGAAAAGCAAATCGAGAAGAGTCTCCGCCTTCAGTCTTTCATTCTGATCGTGCTGGGCGGGGCGCTTATCGTCGGGGCTTTTGCCCTCGCTTTGCACATGGCCCATATGCTCTGAAGCCTACGCGAGCGGCTTAGGCTGAGGAGGCGGCAGGGTTCGTGCTTTGATTTCGGATTGGAAGTTTACCTTCTTGTGGCTTCCGTCGCAGAAAGGCTTGTCTTCCGAGTGCCCACAGCGACAAAGGCTGATGGCGGTGCGCCCGCTGAGATCAAACTCCTTGCCTTCCATGTCGCATATGGTGAACTCGCCTTCCAGCCGCAACGGTCCGTTATTCCTCACGGTTATCTTCCTCAAGGTCTCCTCCTTATCTTTTGAAATTGCCGCGCCCTCATTAGATACCGGCCCGCGGGCGGGGTTTCCTGACCGAGGGCGCCGGGGGAAGCCGGCCTTCAAGGGCACGCGCAGAGCTAGCCTTCAAAAGGGCTTGGCCAAAACCATAATCAAAATCAGCAGGAATACCGCGGCGACGGCGCCGCCGAGGGCCTGGCATTCGCCGCGCCGCATTTCGATCTTTCCCGCCTGGAATGCTCGCGCGCGGAAAGTGACCCGCAGGTCGAGCGCAATCAGCACTACCACCAGCAGGAGTTTGACATGCAGCCAGTGGGCGTGCAGGTAATACGCGGTGTTCGTGAGAATCATCAAAACGCCGGTGATGATCATCACCGCCGCGCCGGGATGTGCCATGCCTCGCAGCAGCTTGGTTTCGATGCGGCTCAGCGCCTGGCGAGCCTCTGGGGAACGCTCCCCGATGTGTGCGGCCAACACGGGCATCGCGATCAGCAGGCTGCCCACCCAGAGAACCAGGCCGATCAGGTGAAAGACCAGAATCCACGGGAGAAGTTGCATGGGGCGCTCTCGCTAGCGTGCAGGAATGGGCTTGACGATTGCCTGCCCGATTTGCTAAACAAGATTATAGGGCTTTACAAAAAAGGAGCAGTGACCATGGGCCACTATTTCATTCCGATCGGCGAGGTGGTGAAGGGTCTTCCAAAGTCCGAAGGCCTCAACACCCCGAGGAAGAAGAAGCCGCGCGAACTCGCCGTGATTACGGAGTGCTGCACGGGCTGCTCCGGTTCGCCTGCCTGCGTTCCCTATTGCCCGGTCGAAGATTGCATGTACTGGGTCCCCGACGAGGACCATCCGCCATTCGGTCGCATCGAAGTAGACCCGCAACTTTGCATCGGGTGCAAGAAATGCACCAGCAAAGGCCCCGATGGGTCCTTCCTGGATGGCTGTCCCTGGGACGCCATCGAAATGGTTCCCATCGATCAGGTAGAGGCCGTGCTCGGGTACCGGTTCCAATACTGAACCCCCTGGCCGCAACTAATCTCCCTTAGCCGCCCGCCGTCGAATCGCTTGCGCGGTGAGCTCCGCCTGTTGGCGGACGCGCTCGGACATGCCGGGCACATCCCGCGCATAACGCTCTACATCCTGAAGGTCCTGCGGCCGCCCAACGAGGTAGAGCGCGCGCAGGGACTCCCAGACCTGTGCCTCACCTGGACGAATAAGGGCCACGGGCTCGCCCGGTGCGACCTCGGCGCCGTCTTTCACCAGACGTTCCGCGAGGGCGCCGGAGATTGGAGAGACAACGTCCAGAGGCTTGGCGCCATTCCCCACTTCAATGCGTGCCACCGCGGCCCCGTTGGGCAGGTCGTCAAGTTCCTTGGATTTGAAATGCAGCATGCCGGCCTGCGGCGCTGGCACGGTGAACGGCCGGAGCATGGCGCGCAATTGCGGCTCGCCCGCGGCGTCGCCGAAACGCACCAACCCCAACGCGGCGTTCCAGCGGACCAGCGGTTCGGGGTCCGCCAGCAAGCCGCGCAAAGTCTGATGGAATTCCTCCGAGTGATTGTCCTGGCCCATCGCCCAGGCGGCCATCAGGCGCAGTTGCGGCGCCGGGTTGCGCGCCAGGGCCAGAAGCTGCGGGTACCAGCGCCGGGCCGTCGGGTCGCCGCGCGCCATCCGCTCGCCCAGTTGCGCCACTGCGTGCTGAATTTTGTGCGGCGCGGCGGTGTCGGCCAGGTACTCTGCCATCTCGGCGTCCGAGAGGGGCCGGCCGAACCAGGTCTGATACCAGAAAAGAAATGTGATGAGCAGGACCAGCACCGGGACAATCGCCAGAAGCAGATTGCGCCGGGAAATCCGCGCGGATTCGGCCGCCGGGGATACGCGCACCTCGCCGGACGGAGGCGAAACCACGGCGGGAGGATTAGATGACGAAGTCAAACCGGCTCCTCACTCGGCACAGGCCGAGACACCAGGCGGCAACAGAGTAGCAATTCAGAATCCCGAACTCAATTTTTCATTATACCCAAGCGGCGGGCGCCACCCAATTGTTTCTTGGCCGGAAGGGATCAGGTTTTTGAATGACTTGAGCGGGCGTCCTTCAATGCCGAGGGTCCAGGCCAAGCTGTCCTGCAGCACGGTCGACAGGATTCGGGGGCAGGTTTTCTTCCAGTCGAGCTACGGCGACCAGGTAGTCTTCCTGCTTGTCAAGGAACTCCGCGATCGCCTTCTTCGCGTAATATGACTTGGGGCGACCCGTGCGCTTGGCAAGCCTGTTCAATCGGGATTCCAGGGTTCGGGAGAGTCTTACCGTCAACATCTAGAATTCTCCGACGAAATACATGCAATACATCATAACCATATTCCTGCCGGAAGAGAATTGGCAGGCGGATTCAGGCGTGGCGGGTGCGGTTTCCTCTGTAACCTAACAGGATCAGTAGACCCCAAATGGTCAGGATTGCTCTTAGCCCGCGACGAAACTTCCCCATGCCACACCTCCAGAATTGCAGCCCGGTTCAGAAAAGCATGCTGCCTGCCATGCCCTGCGCAGAGCACCTAACCCGTGCGCGATGTGCAGATTAGGAGGATCGCCGAAGGATGCTCAGGGATGGGAGGTCTGTCGTGATTTTCCGGTCGGCACGTAGAATATTCCCGGTAACTGCTGGCGGGGGGCTTTCTGCTTTCGACTTACAACCATCGACTTTCAACTCCGCTAACCTATTTCGCGGGATAAAGGTGATAGAGCATCCAGTACACCGCAACGCCCGTGACCGAGACGTAGAGCCAGACGGGCAGGGTCCGGCGAGCGAGTCGACGGTGCTGATCGAAGCGCGCGCGAAGGGCGTGATAAAGCGTTCCGAGAACCAGAGGAACAATCGAAGCAGCTAGAAGTGTGTGCGAGCCAAGCAAGGCGAAATAAAAGGGTCGCACTGCGCCCTGGCCTGGAAAGCGCGTCACGCCGTGAAAGTAATGGTAGGTGAGGTAGCAGGCCAGAAAAAGGGTGGAAGTCGCCACTGCCGAAAGCATGCAGGTCTTGTGTGCTCGGATGTTCTTCCGGCGGACAAAAAAGAACCCCAAGGCGAGCAGGACCGCGCTCGCCGCGTTCAGCAGGGCATCGACAGCCGGAAGGGAACGTCAGGCTAATCAGTGTGAGGTCGAGGCCGTCCATGCTGAGAAGCCGGCCGGCGATTCCTTCCCACACGATAATCCCCAAGGCTCCCAGGGCAACTAAAGCGCTGATAACCAGTACGATGAAATCCGCGAGCATAAATTCTTGCTCCTTGCGACCTAAGTCAGACGCATGAACCACAGAACCATCCGCCAAGGTATCTCCTGCCAATCACGTTCCGAGATAGCTATCGCAGCGTGCCCACCCCAGATCCTCAAAAGTGGGCATTTTGCCCCACCCCTTATCTTTGTTGCGCTCGCCAAACTAATAAGTTGCTTGAAATCACTAAGTTGCTCTTGGACGAAAAATTGCTATGATCATAGCGCTAGCCAGCCGGACGATGTCTTAGCCCGGTCCGTGCGGGAGGTACCAAGCGATGCCAGCCGACCTCAAAGATACTATAGAGTATTTGAAGCTTGAAAGAGGGATTCTCAGGGATGGTGGGTACGGCGCCTCCGTCCATACCCCGCGGAAAGTCGAGCGCATCTTCCGCGATTCGATTTCCTGCCTCAACCTCGGTGAGGAAGTAAAGAAACATCCGTGCAGCGAATGCAAACTGTGGGATTACGTCCCCGCGGAACACAAAGAAGAAGATATTCCCTGCCACTATATTCCGCTCAACGCCCAGGGCGAGTCGGTTGCATCCTTAGAGGAGAAAGGCGATCGCAGCCGCGCCGAGGAAGAACTTCTCAACTGGCTGGATTCCACCATCCAACAGTTGGAGGAGAAACTCGCGCACGAAGAGAGCGCGCGAGTTTAGTTGGGGTGCGAGAACGTCCACGAACTTGCCTCGTTAACTTGCGGAAACCGGCTTGCGGTCGTCCACGGTCTCTCCGCGCTCCAGCAGGGCCTGGAGCCATCCCAGCATTCTCGGCCACCCCTGGTAACTCGCGGCCAATTCGGGATGCGCCGCGAACCCGCTGTGGCAAATCCTTACCAACGTGCCCTGGCTTGTTGCTTCCAATTCCCATCGCACCATCGTCTTGGCGCTGCCGGTCCAGGTTGCGACCCACGAGAGGACCAGCAAACGCGGGGGATCGACTTCGAGGCACTCTCCTGCGATCTCGAAGATGTGGCCCTGGCCGTCGAGTCCGGCGCTTCGCCATTTCCCGCCGACTCGGAGGTCGCATTGAAACTCCGTGCAGCGGTAGACACCGATCTCACCCCACCATTGCACCACTTGCCGGAGATCAACCAGACCCTCGAACACGCGCTCCGGAGGCGCGGCGATGTGAATCTCGCTGACAATTGCGTCTGCATCGGGAGTAACCTTTGATGTTGCCATTTTTTGTCCTCCGAACTACATCTTCCATTTCTTCCAGCCCTTGGAAGCTTTTTTCGCGCCTTCGCTTTCAACAAGAGCCTTGAGGTTGGTGAGGCTGGTTTGCCAGAACATGCGATATTGCTCGAGCCAGGAATCGACGGCTCTTAACGGGCCAGGGTTCAATCGGTAGATACGGTTGCGGCCCTGGCGACGCTCTTCAACCAGATTCGCGCGCCGGAGCAGGCGGAGGTGCTTCGAAACTGCCGGGCGGGAGACGGGAAAGGACTGGGCGATTTGCCCTGCCGAGAGGCTTCCCCGTCGCAGCAGATCCAGCACGGCGCGGCGGCTGGGATCGGCGAGCGCTCTGAAGGTAGCCTGATTAATATTTGTAACCGACTGGTTACTCATACTTCGTAACTATATGGTTTCGCATTGCGGCTGTCAAGGGTCTTTTGCATCGATATGTTATCGCCGCGCTACGTCAGCGTGAACGTGGCGAAGAGGAGTCGGTTGAGGCTCAGTGTTTGTCCAGCATCAGCAGCGCAAAGACTAGTGGAAGGTAAACAATCGAGGCCATAAGCAGTTGGCGGGCCAGGGCGTTCGTCCGGGAGGCAGCCCAGCGAATCCCACAAATCAGGAAGAGCAAGCCGCAAATCCCTGCTCCTACAAGATAGACAGTCCCCGCATTGCCCTGAAAAGCAGGGATCAGACTGATGGGGACAAGCGCGAGCGTATACCCGAGGATCTGTTTCCAGGTGGCGCGACCCTCGTGGTCGTTCCGGGGGAGCAACTGAAGGCCGGCGCGCGCGTAATCTTCCCGATACATCCAGGCAATCGCCAGCAAGTGGGGGAATTGCCAACAAAAGAGGATTCCATAAAGAACCCACGCCTCGAAGCTGAGGCCATTGCGCACGGCCGCCCACCCGATAAGCGGTGGCATCGCGCCGGGGAAAGCGCCCACGACGGTGCAGAGGGGTGTCCGCCGCTTGAGGGGGGTGTAAAAGAGCAGGTACGTAGCAAGCGTCAGCAGCGCCAAAGCGCTGGTCAGCGGATTGGCCGCGAGCCACAGCTCCAGACCGCCGGCGATGGCCAGAAAGATTCCGAAGAGAAGGGCCTCGATGGGCGTAAGCCTTCCTGTGGGCAAGGGACGCCTCGAAGTGCGGCGCATGGAAGCGTCCGACTTCCGCTCGATATATTGATTGAGTGTTCCCGTTCCGCTGGCCACGAGCAGCGTGCCCAGCAGAGTATGAAACAGCAGGATTCCGTTGAGGTGCCCCGGACTCGCAAGATCAAAACCTACCAGGGTACTGACTAAAACCAGGAAGTTAACTTCGGGCTTGGTCAGAGTCCAGTAGTCCGCCAATCGCGTCAGCCATTGGTGATGGCCCGTCGCTGCCGTCGGGCGATGCACCGCCTGCGGCAGGGCCAGGTTCCCCGGATTGTTCGTCAGGTGATTCATACTGTGGCCCCGTGCGGGGCGGAAGCGATGTCCAAATCATCCGCAGGCGCCAGAAAGCGGTGCGCCTGATAAGTCAGGTACAAGCTGGATACGAGCATCAGCGCACCTACCGCCACGTGCGCGGTGGTAAGGTCAACGACCGGGGGCAAGGGCTGCGGCGCGTGGAGGTCCGCCATCTTTACCACGTAGGAGGCGATCCCTAGAGAGACCTGAGCGATCAGCAAACCCATCAGGAGCAAGGCGGCGTGCAGCAGACCGCGCCGCTTGGAAAACCTCATCAGGACTCGCGCGCCCACATAGAGGACCAGCACACCCACCACCAGGGCACCGATAAGATGCGGGGTGATCCCGAAAGCGGAGTGCCGATAAAGTGCGCCCAGGATTAACTGCACGAGGATGGCGCCGGTGGTCAGAATCGTCAGAGCGCGCAACGAAGGAGTGGAGGGATCTTCCGCTTTGGGCTCGTCCCAGCGCCAACGCGGGCTGGTAAAGAGCGCCAGGCTCACATTGATGCAGAAGAAAATCTGCCCCAGCGTGGCATGCGCCGAGGAAACCGCGGGAGGCAGGTAAAAAAGCACTGTAATGCCGCCCAGCGTGGCCTGGGCGAGCACCGCGAGCACTGTGCCGATGCCAAGCCAGCGCACCCAGCGGCGCGATTCCTTCAGCCATAACCAGACCGCAAGGAGCACGGTGAGTATCGCCACCGTGCCGGCAATCATGCGATGGCCGTGCTCGTAAAGAATGCCACCGACCATGCGCGGCATGCGAAAACTGCCGAAGGAAGTCGGCCAGTCGGGCACGGAGAGCCCCGCGTCGTTCGAGGTCACCAGCGCGCCCGCGATAATCAAAAGAAAAGTGCAGAACGCAACCAACGTTGCGTATCGGTGTAACCAGGGATTGCTTGATGTTCGATTCATGGGACTTTTGGAAACTGGAAATTCGAAACTCGAAAGTGTCAATAGTCCGTGTTCCGTGGTCTGTTGCACGTGGCTGCTGACAACTAAAGACGGGCAACTGACTCCTGAATATTGACTTCTGACTGCTGACTTCTAGTGTCTGGCTCCTCTGCCGCCACCGATTCCCCGCGTTCGCACCCCAAGTCGAGTTCTGGCTGCTCCTCGGCATCCCGCTGGTCGGGGTCGTTGTAGTGGTCCCGGCTGCGATAGCCGACATAGAAGACGCCAAGGCAAATCGCCAGGGGCGGAATCAGCAAGATCAGGATCCCGTGGCGCAGAGCGGCAATCCCGGCGGCCTTCATGGCGGAGGCCGTGTTGTAGCACAACGCGCAACCCTGGGCGTAAGTGAGCGTCGCCGACGCGAAGGTGACAAAGACTGCGACCGCGCGTGCCAGCCATCGCGAGAATCGAAACTCGAAATTCGAAACTCGAAAATGGAAACTAGAAACTGGAAATTGGAACCTGGAAACGGGGTCCTCCGCATTTCCGGGCCGACTTTCGAATTTCGAATTTCGAGTTTCCATATCCAAGTTCCTAATTTCCTGTTCCCAACTCAATGCGAAGTCCTTTCCCCACTGCCGACTGCTTCCTGCCTACTGCTTTACCGCGGTCTCATGAGATACAGCCGGATGCTATCGGGAAAGACGACGAACATCATCGCAATAACGAAAATCAGCGCCGGCATAAGGGTCAGCACCAGGCTGCGCCGTTCGTACCGGAGGTGCATGAAGTAGGAGATGATGAGCGCCGCCTTGACGATGGAAAGGGTCATCAACAGGCCGAGCATGACCTTGAGCGCCAGGTACTGGTAGGAAAGCACCACCTCGA
Organism: Terriglobia bacterium; assembly: GCA_020072925.1. Lineage (GTDB taxonomy): Bacteria > Acidobacteriota > Terriglobia > UBA7540 > UBA7540 > JAIQGA01. Next base: position 11,294 of record JAIQGA010000069.1, read on the forward strand.
TGCCTGTAATCACCAGGAGTGCGATCCACACCGCGAGAAAGAGTTTCTTGCTGCCTGCCCCGTGAGCGTGTTCAGCGTTTTCCATTCTTGCGCCTCCGCGAATCAAGCCGTTTTGGCCGACATCAGGTAGATGAGCGGGAAGAGGAACATCCACACCAGGTCCACGAAGTGCCAGTACAGCCCGCTGACCTCGACATCGTCCGAGGTGAGTTTTCCCCGCGCGATGCAGGCCGCGACGACCGCCAGATAAACCACGCCGATCGTCACGTGCAGCATGTGCAGGCCGGTCAGCGCGAAGAAAGACGCGCCGAACATGGGCGCGCCCCAGGGATTCTTGAAAAGACGTACGCCCTCGTCGATGAGCCCCAACCACTCGCGAACGTGCAGAATGTCGAAGAGAATGCCACCGCTGAGCGTCGCCACCATCCACCCGGCCGCGGCCTTGCGCATTTCCAGCTTTGCGGCGCGGACCGCCATCACCATAGTCACGCTGCTGGTGAGCAGAACCACGGTCATCACCGTGGCGTTGACGATGCTGGGCCAGAGGGCGAAGGGACGAGGCCAGTTTTCACTCGCCACCCGCACGTAACTGTAGGCGACGATCAACGCCGCGAAGGTGATGGCGTCGGACAAGATGAAGAGCCACATCCCGAGCTTTTTGGGGACGACGGCATAGGGCGAAGCGCCTCCGCTCCATACCGATTCCGTTGCGCCGGGGATGCTTACCGCCTCGTGGCTTGCCATGCCTAAGACCTCACCGTGAGCAGAAGTAGAAGATAGATCCAGAGACCATCCATGAAGTGCCAGTACAGGGCGGCGATTTCGACGATGGTGCGCTGCTTGGCCGCGGAGACAATTCTGCGTGCCCGTAGCACGAGATAAATGAGGCCGCCGATTCCCCCCAGTAAGTGGATGCCGTGCGCTGACGTGAGCAAATAGAAGAACGAACTGCTGGGATTGGTGGAGAGATAAACGCCCCGCGCCACCAGTTCTCGCCAGGCCAGCAATTGCCCGCCGATGAACGCCAGACCCAGGACGAGGGTGGCGTACAGCCACTGGGCGAAGGCTTCTCCCCGGCCGGCCGTCAGCGCGCGCCGAGAAAGCTCCAACGTGGCGCTGCTCGCCAGTAGGATCACCGTGTTGAGATACAGAAGGCCGGGAAGCGCTGTGGGAACCCAGTCGTTCGAGATTCCCCTCCGGACCACCAGGGCGCTGGTGAAGGCCGCGAAGACCATGAGGATGGCGGCTAGCGCCATGTACATCCCCATACGGTAGGCGTGCAGCGGGATCGGACGCCCTGCCGGAGAAGGCTCGCCGCGCCCACCCCCGAAGCCGTCCCCGTCCCAGCCGTGTCCGTTGCCACCGATAGAGTCCGACTTCGACGGCGCGCGGTGCTTAGGAGGAGTCAAAACTGTTGAGGCCATGATTCAAACCTTAGTCAGGGATCGCAATGACTTGATCCCCAATCGTCCGTTGTCCGTAGGCCGTGGTCCATTGCAACTGACGACTGACTACTGACAACTGACGACTTCCTTTAGTGACTTTCCGCCACAACCTCCGGCGAGTCCTGCATGATGTAATCCTTCTCTGCGCCCGGCACGCCGTACTCATAAGGTCCGTGGTAGACGACGGGGATTTTGCCGGCAAAGTTGTCATGCGGCGGGGGTGAGGGCACGGTCCACTCGAGGGAGGTTGACTCCCAGGGATTGATGCCTGCCTTCTCGCCCTTGAACATGCTCCAGAAGAGGTTGAAGATGAAGATCAGTTGCGCCCCGCCGACGATGAACGCCCAGATGGACATGAATTTGTGAACAGGCAGCAGGGGCTGCATGAAGTCATCGATGAACGTGGAGTAACGACGCACGTTGCCCTCGACGCCCAGATAGTGCATGGGCATGAAAATGGCATACACACCCACAAAGGTCAGCCAGAAGTGAATCTTGCCCAGGGTCTCGTTCATCATGCGACCGAACATCTTGGGAAACCAGTAGAATGTTCCCCCAAACATGGCGAAAATCGCCGCCACGCCCATGACCAGGTGGAAATGGCCAACCACAAAGTAGGTGGCGTGCAGGTTCACATCGACGGGCGGCTGCGCCAGGAAAAGGCCGCTCAGGCCGCCGCTCACAAACAGGGAGACGAACCCGATGGAAAAGAGCATGGCGGTGGTGAGCCGCAACCGGCCGCCCCAAAGCGTACCCAACCAGTTAAATGTCTTGATGGCGGAAGGAACGCCAATCGCCATGGTCATGACCGAGAAGGCGAAGGCCGTGTAAGGGCTCATGCCACTGACAAACATGTGGTGCCCCCAAACCGTAAAGCTCAGAAAGCCAATCGCCATCAGAGAGTAGGTCATCGCCCGATACCCGAAGATGGGTTTCCGGGAGAAGCAGGAAAGGATGTGCGACGTGATCCCCATGCCGGGAAGGATGGCGATGTAGACCTCCGGGTGACCGAAGAACCAGAACAGGTGCTGGTAGAGGAGCGGCGAGCCACCGGAATGGTTCGATAGGATCTTGTCGCTCACAATCAGGCCCGCCGGAACGAAGAAGCTGGTGCCCCCGACGCGGTCGAGGAGGAGCAGGACTCCAGCCGCAAACAGCACCGCGAAGGATAGCAGACCCACAATGGCCGTGATGAACCACGCCCAGCAGGTCAGCGGAAGGCGCATCAGCTTCATGCCGCGGGTGCGAAGCTCCAGGGTCGTGGCGATGAAATTCAAAGCGCCCAGCAGCGCACCAACACAGAAGAGGGCAATGGATATGACCCACAAGTCCTGCCCCAGACCTTCGCCCGGCCCCGACACCGAACCCACAGCGCTCAAAGGAGGGTAGGCGGTCCAGCCCGCTAGCGGCGGGCCGTCGCTGACGAAGAAAGAGGACAACAAGGTGAGCAGCGCGGCCAGCGTGACCCAGAAGGAAAGCATGTTGAGCCGCGGGAAGGCCATGTCCTCGGCACCAATCTGGATGGGAAGAAAGTAGTTGCCGAAGCCACTTTGCGGCGCCGTGGTCAGGACAAAGAAGATCATGATCGTCCCGTGCATCGTCATCAATGAGAGGTAGTATTCCGGCGTCATGAGCCCGCCCGGAGCGCCCACCGGCGAGAGCTTGTCGAGCAGCGGAATGTGGGCGTCGGGCCACACCAGGTGCCAGCGCATCAGGATCGACAGCAGCAGGCCCACAAACACCGAGAACAAGGCCAGGAAGTAATACTGCTTGCCGATCACCTTGTGGTCGAGACTGAAGATGTATTTGCGAATAAAGCCTTGCGGCGCATGCTGGGCATGAGCCGTTGGCGCGTGCGCTTCGGCCATCAAATCCCTCCGAGAGCAGGAGTCAGAAGTCAGAAGACAGAAGTCAGAAGAAAACCCAAACCGTGTTGTTGGTGGTTTATTTCTGGCTTTCTTCTGACTCCTGTCTTCTGTCTCCTGTATGCCGTCTACCGTCTACGGTTCTCCCGCTACTGGGCTGCTGCCTGAGTTTGCAGCCATTTTTCATAATCCTGCTCGGTCATCACCTGAAGAAACGCGCGCATTTTGTAATGTCCGAGTCCGCAGAGTTGGGTGCAGACAATCTCGTACCGCCCGCCGTTGTGCTTGAGCGCTTCCTCGGTGGCGGTAAAGTGGATGGGGATTTCCATTCCCGGAACGATATCCTGCTGCATCCTCAGTTCGCGAACGAAGAATGAGTGCTCCACATCCTGCGACCGCAGTATGAGTTCGACGGGGCGATTCACGGGAATGCCCAGCGTCGCGGTGACGATGTCATCCTTCGAAGCCTGATCGTGTGCCCGGTCGAGCCCAAAAAAGTTGCCAATCGCGTCGTCCACTTTTTCGAGATGGGTGGGGCCGAATTCGCCGTCCGGGCCGGGGTAACGGAAATAGAAGGCGAATTGCTGGGCTTGCACCTGGATTTTGAGGGCGCCCGGCGCTGCACCCGTGAAGTGCATTTTGGCCCAGATGTTGTAGCCCAGGAAGTTCAAGCCTATGAACACGATAGCGGCGGCGATGGTCCAGGTCGCCTCCAGCTTATTGTTGCCGTGTGAGTAGGTCGCTTTGCGGCCGTCGCCCTTGTCGCGGTACCTCCAGACAAAGTATGCCAAGCCAAGCTGCGCCGCCACAAAAATGACCCCACAGATGATTAGCGTGAGGAGAAACTGATGGTCCATGGCGGCCCCGTGAGTGGAGATGTCGACGGGAAACCAATAAACTTTGGCGACAAAAATACCGACAGAAATTAGGGTGATAAGCGTCACCACCAGCGCGACCGCTAGTGCCATAAACTCTCGCTCCTGTTAGAGTCCCCGCCCTAAGGGTCGGCCCGAGAGGGACCGGTCATCCCAGATGTCACTCAAGATGCCTGAACTAGCATCCAAACATTAACTTTGTCGCAAAACTGCTGACAGCACAAGGGACACTTTGTCCCATCGAGCTGTGACGTTTGCCTCTCCCGCGGTCGCCGCCCCATGCGAGGGGCAGCGGCCGGGTGCCGCGCTTGCAAGCTCCAACGAAATTCCAGGTCCGCCAAACTCGTGCCAGGGACGGCGGCTTAGGACGCTGCCTTGAAGGAGAAATCCACCGTCTTACTTTCCTTCGGGCCGATGGTCACGGTCTGGTCCTGCGTTTGGGGCGTTCCACCCACTGCCGTCCACGCCTCGACCGTATACGTGCCGGGCGGCAGCCCTTTGATCGAGAATGTGCCGTCGCTGCCCGTCACCGAGAAGAAGGGGTTCTTGACAACACCAACATAGGCGCGCATCCACGGGTGCTGATTGCACTTCACCGGAATCATGATTTCCGGCCGCGCGAACTTCTGCTCGATGGGCGCCGCGCCGGGTGGCTGGGACATATTCCATTCCCGATTATCCTTGGGCATAGGGTGGATGTTGTGTGTGGTGGGGTCGCTCGAGACGACCTTCAGAGTCTGGTCCACCATCACACCCAGGACGTGCGGATCGTACATGCAGCCCTTCTGGTCGAGGACCACGGGGTCCGAGGGCGCGGCAAAAGTGTAATTCTCGGCGCCCGACTTCACGTAGACGAAAACGTTCGGCAGGGTGCCGTTGCCATTCACCTCATCGTCTTCGGCGTACACGGGCTTTCCGCCGTGAGCCTTCACGCAGGCGGGGTCCTGGTCCATCATGATCTGGTGCGGCTTGGGCTTCGTTCCGTCGAACGAAACCTTCCCCGTCACCTCGCCCACGGTGGACTGGTCGATGGGTGTAGGCTGCACCGCGGTCGTGGTCTCAGCGGGCTGCTCCGTGGTTTCTTCCTTCTTGCTACAAGCGATCAAGAACAAGGCCAGACTGACTACAAAAGCCAGCGCCAACAGGTGGCGTTTATTCATGGACGTGACCTTTCCGCGCCCTGCGCAGGCGGGGCGCTAACGACGCACTAATGAGCCGGGGTCAGCATCCCCACCAGCGCGCGCTCTGCGCGGTGGGGGGAGTGTCGCCGCAATTCGGACGTAGCGGGCTTCGCGGAAGCCGGCATCAGATTCTTCCCGCTCATCTGAATGAGGCGCTGCTGCTCCTGCGGGGTCAGTTCAAACAAGTAACGGACCAAGAGTTCGGCTTGGTCCCCATTATAGCCCTTGAAGATCGGGGGAGTGGGCCCGGCGAACACAGAGTGCCCCTCGGCCTGCTTGAACAGCCCGGAAGGCATCGCCGTGCCCGGGTCGATTAACGCCGGGTCAAGGATCCAGTGCCTGACCCAGTCGGGCTTCAACCGCTGCGCCGCCAGCAGAAAGTTGGGAGCCGAAGCGTACTGGTCATGCGCCGGAAGCCCGATGGCATGGCATTTCAGGCAGGGCGCCGCTTGGCTGGTAAACAGCGCGCGCGCCATGTCGGTTTCCTGAGCGGTCAACGGTTCGAGCTTGCGCGGGATATACGGAATCGGCTGCTGAGAGAGCGCCTGGAAGAAGCGCACCAGCTTGCGAACCTCGATGGGCGAAAGGTAGAACGTCGGCATGCGGACCTTTAAGTAGTTGCGCACGCCGTCGCGGTCCGTATCCGAATCGCTGAGGGAGGGATTGGCCAGAAAACGCGCTAGCCATTCCGGGTTCACACGTGCGCCCTCGGTGAGGAGCCGCGGAGGAAGTTGGCCCTTTCCATCGGGCGTCTGGTACTGCGGCAAGGTCATCAGGACCGACGATTGTCCCAAGGTAAACTGGTGGCAGCCTTCGCAGTTGTATTTCTTGACGATCCACCAGCCTTCTTGAATATCTTTCCCCTGGCCGGAGGGTTCGTAGAAGTAGCGTTCCGGATACTGGGAAGTGACGCTGCCCATCAGGAACGTCGTCAGCGCCTCAATCTGTTCGTGGGACTGGGCGCTCAACTCGGGTATCGCCTTGACCTCTTTCGCGTCGATCGGCTCAAAGAAGTCAGGCATCTTCAGCTCTTCGCCCTCCGCCTTGACCATGCCTTTATCGAAGATTTCCGGCTGGGCGAGCTTGTGCTCGAAGAAGCCCTTGTGGTTGTACCAGCCTTCTTCCTCGGCCTCGCGCACGAACAGGGCAAAGTCCATTTGCTCGAGCGGCTTGCTGCCTTCCACGGTCAATTCCGTGCCGATGCCCTTTTCGCTTTCCAGGCCCGCGATCTCATGGCAGCCGGCGCAGCCATAGCTCCGGACGATCAACTCGCCCTTCTCTTTCAGCTTGGGATCGTTCAGATAGGGCACCGCCGGATATGACGAAGGATCCTTCTCCTTCAACGTTTCGAGGTAGCTGGCGATGTCGCGCGCTTCCTGTATGGATAGCCGCAGGTTAGGCATCACGGTCATCTGTTCGACTTGCAGCTCGTGGCCGTCGTTGGGGCATTTTGAGTGTTCGTGGTCAAAGACGAACGGCAGACCGTGCTTCTTGTAGTCGTCGGCGGTCAGGTCGCGCTTCTCATAGGGGCAATAAGGTTCGGTGCGTTCGCGGGGATTGTGGATCCAGCGCACCAGGTAATCGTAGTTGTCCTTCTCGCCCACGCGGGTCAAATTGGCGGCGAACCAGCCTCCCACGCGATTGGCACCCTCGCCGACCGAGTGGCAGCCCATGCAGCCGCGCGTTTCGAAGCTCTGCCTGCCTTTCACCGGGTCACCAGGCGGCTGCTGGGGCAGCGCGGCCTTGATGGCGTCCTGCCAGATGAAGGCGGAGACCGCCTGCAATTCATCCTCGTCGAAGCGGAAGCGCGGCATGCGCGTGGTGGGTCGCCAGGCGTGAGGATTGTCTAGCCAGACGGGAATCCAGTCCGAGTGAATCTTCACAGCGACTTCTTTCAAATCCGGCCCCACCTTCTTCGCGTCCATCATCAGGTACTTGGTGCGCCGGTCGAGTTCGTCGATCTGCAGGCTGATTTTACTGATGGTGACCTGAAGCTCGTTCGCCTTGAGATACAGCTTCTGCGCCGTCTCGTTATCAGGGGCCTGGTCGCCCGCCTGGATGCTCTTCTGAACGTCCAGTTGGTCGGTGGCCCGGTCCTTCTCCAACTGTTCGATGGAGCGCTCCGTCGATACCAGCTCTTCCGGCTCCGCGTTATAACCCTTGTACTGGTGGCAGCCCATGCAGCCGCGCCACATGAAAAGGTCTTTGCCCTGGGAAAGGACGGGCGCGTGGTCCACCATCATGTCGCGCGCGTGGCATTGCTGGCAGCCCGCCTCTACGTTCTCCTTGGGGAAGAGCGGCCAAAGCCAGTGCTCGTCGTGCCCGTGGGCCTTTTCCACGCGCGCGATGTCCATGCCGTTGCCATTGTGGCAGGGCGTGCAGCCGAATTTCTCCGGGTCGTGGATGTGGAGCAGTTCCATGTCCGGATGGCTGGTGAACGCTCCCGCCATGGCGTCTTTCCCCATGTTCTTCCGGGTCAGCTCGACCGGCTCTCGAATGCCCACGTGGCAGGACTCGCAGCGGTCCACAATCCCCGCGTCGGGGTTGTTGACCTGCTGGATTTTGACGTCGTAGTCCTCGTACTTTTTCCGGATGCCGCGCAGCGACTCGACGGTCAGGCCGTCGATATGGTCCTTCACGTAAGAATCAACCTTGGCCTGTAATTCCGACACCGGCCGCAGCAGCGCCGCCTTTTGCAGCAGGAGCTTGCCTTTCTCCTGTTGAAGGATGTTGAACTCATCCTGGAGCTGGTCGAAGTTGACGCTGATTCTCTCCGATTTCCCGCCCGCTTCAGCGGGTGGCAGGTCCAGCACGAAGGGGCCGGCCTTGTACCGGTCGAGGTCCTTTTGGATGGACGCCTTCCCGCTTTGGCTGGAGGTGTGCTCGATCTCATACACACGCGACCCGACGTAGGCGCGCGCTGTGGTGAGCACGTTCAGCACCGCCGTCGTGCGCGCATCGACCCGCGCCGTCTGGTCGTCGAGCTCCTTCGCCTGCGGTGCCGTGGAGTTCTTCATGGCCGCGAGCTGCTGCTGAAGTGATTGGTAGTCGCCGGAGGCCTCGATTGCCTTCTCCTTGGCCGCCTGGACGGGAACCTGTTTCTTCAGGTAGGCCTCGTACCGCGCCACAAAAGCCCGCTGGTAAGTCTTCCAGGGACGCAGGCCGAAGAATTCTTCCCACAGAGCCCAGCCCAGGCAAAAGACCAGAACCAACACCGCAACGAGCAGGTAGAGCGCCAGGGATTGACCGATCACCGGATCTTTTTCGGGATTCTCAGGCAAGCTGAGCCTCCCCGGCTGGAGCTTGGCAGGCGTCTAGACGTTGAACCATGGTGTTATCCATATGTACTTAATGCGAAACAGGTGCCGAATGAGGATCTTAATGGGAAGCAGCAGCATCAAGACCAAAAACGTCTGCATGGTGATGTACTGGATAAAACTCATCCTCGCGTAAATCTTGCGATTGAACGGCGTGGCGGTAATCAGCTTGTGAATGCCGTACCAGGCAGCCATCGTGTAGATGCCCATCGCCACCGCCCCGAAGATCCCTTTGCCCAGCATGGAAGTGATGTGGAAGATATCGGGCAAGTCCCGGTTGGGTTCGAACACCACTTTGCTGGGGTCCCAGGTTTGTCCCGGCCAGAACCACATCCAGCCCGGCCCGCGGATGAAGGTCCCGATCACGACCATCACTAGCCACAGGACGATGAACCCGAAAGCGAAAGTGGCAATGGAGAACTTCCGCTGTTTCCAGGTGTAGTAACCCGCGCCCAGCGGGTTGACATCGATATAGGGAATCACCATCAGGCCCACGATGATCAGCGACGGCATCACCACGCCTGCGATCCAGGGATCGAAATAAACCAGCATCTCCTGAAGCCCTAGGAAGTACCAGGGTGCCTTGGCGGGGTTCATGGTTAGATTGGGATTCGCCAGTTCCTCGAGCGGCGCGTTCAGAGTGAGCGACCAGACGATCAGCAGCACGGTCACAATAATCGCCGCCAGAAACTCGATGCGCATCAGGTAGGGCCAGGTATGAACTTCCTTCGTCCAGCCGGGCTTCCAGGGGAAAATCTTGCGATGATGCGTTTTGGCAAGCTGCGGGTCGGCCTCCAATTGCCCGATCAGCCGATCATTCTCTCGCGCCTGGCGGAATCCATACCAGGCGTAAAAAGGCACGAAGAAAAGCAGGGCAACGATGGGGACGTTGTCCGGCGCCGAAACGATTTCCCAGAGTTGATGCCAGTCCATGCGCTTACCTTGACCGCGGCCCTACCAGGCCAGGTTGAAGAGTCCAAGAGTCGAAAAGTTCAAGGTCGGCGGTTCAACTCTTAAACTTTTCGACTCTTCGACTGTCCTTCAGATCTTCCGCTCCGGCTTGATCTCCGATTCCAGCATCACCGGCGCCGGCCCGGAGATGCCGCCGTCTTTCCTCACCCGCCAGAAATGTAATCCCATCAGCACCGACGCGATGATGGGGATGGCCAGGCAATGCCAGATGTAGGCCCGCAATAAAGCGTTGGCGTCCACGATCGAACCGCCCAGCAACGCGAACCGCACGTCGTTGTAGTTGGTCAGGCCCAGTTGCATCCCGAAGGGACCGCCCGCGCCCAGGATCGGCGTGGCGTTCGCCATGTTCGTGCCCACCGTTACAGCCCAGAACCCCAACTGGTCGTCAGGAAGCAGGTAACCCGTGAACGAGAGCAGCAGGGTCAGGACCAGCAACACCACGCCCACACACCAGTTGAATTCGCGCGGCTTTTTGTAAGAGCCGGTCAGGAAGACGCGGAACATGTGCAGCCAGACCGCGATAACCATCAAGTGCGCGGCCCAGCGGTGCATGTTGCGCAGCAGCCGGCCGAACGGCACATCGTTCATCAGGTAAATGATGTCGCGATAGGCCTGTCCCTTGGTGGGGTGGTAGTAGAACATCAGCAGCACGCCGGTGAGGGTCAGGACCAGGAAAAGATAGAAGGTAATTCCTCCCATCCCCCAGGTGTACGCGTAGCGAACCGCGTCCCGGTTGATCTTGGCCGGATGGAGGTGAAAGAAGACGTTCGAAAGCACTCCCAGGGCGCGGCTGCGCTCACTGTCGTCGTGCTTCACGCGGAAAATGGATTTGTAGAGCTGGGTCTTTTGAGGCTGCTTGAGGGTTTCGACTTCCTCTTTCGCTTTTTCCTTCAGCACCTTGGCGTCTTCGCGCGCTTCTTCGACAAGAGCCGCAAGGCCCTTCTTTTCGCCGTTGGTGCTTGGCTCGTCCGCCATTGATTCCCCCGCCTTGCCGGCACTGCCCGCCCTGGCCATGACAGAACCTCGGTCCCGTCGCGCGGGCGGCACTCGCGGAATGTCGGGCAACACGCGGTGTTGCCCAAGCCTGGTTTTGAATCGCGGCGATCTCGAATCGCCGTTCCTGAACTATTGCTGTAGCGGCGGTCTGCGACCGTCGTCCTTTCGGCGCTCATAGAGCGCCGCTACAAGATCGAATCGTGAGCTCCGACTGTAGCGGCGGTCTATGACCGCCGCTGACCGCCGCCTCCTCGGCGCTCATAGAGCGCCGCTACAGAACTAAATCGTTATAAAGGCCCCGGGGTCCTCGAAGTTATCGGGGCCACCCTGGCTCTTGAACCACGAATAGAGTCGGCTCGTGTCCACGATGATCTGCCCCTGCGCATCCTTCTCGATGTGCGCGCGGTCCATCGGCCGCGGCGCCGGTCCTTCGAAGTTGATGCCTTCCGGCGTGTACCCGCTTCCGTGGCATGGACACTTGAATTTGTTTTCCGCAGGCTTCCAGTCCGGCGTGCAGCCCAGGTGCGTGCACCGCGCGAAAATGCAAAAGAGCCGTGGCGGCTCTTTCACCACCCAGATGCGGTAGGCCTGTTTGAATTTCTCATTGACCCCAATATCGAAATCGGAAGCGTACCCGATGTTGTGAACGGTGTTCGGCTCGAACAGCACGCGCGGGAAGAAAAACCGCAGAAACATGAAAAAGTTCGCCGCGATAAATCCCCATACACCGCTCCAGATCAGACGCCGCCGCATCTTGTTAATGGGCGGTGTAACCCCAGCGGACGCCGCACCCGCCTTGCCCGCGGGCGTGGCCGCAGGCTTCGCGGGTGCCGGAGTGGGCTTGGGGGTCGGCTTGGGGGTTTCCGCAACGGGTGCGGTGGATTTCGGCGTAACTGTCGCGGGCGGATCGTCCGCAGTCGCCATACGAGAAGCTCCTCAAGAGTACGAGGTCACTGCCAACACAAGAATTTTTGAGTTCCTGCCCAGAACATTCCAATATAAGGGACGGCGCGTAAATCTGTCAACATTCGCGCGACGAAAATTTTACAAGAAAATGAGATTCTTGATCGTAGTCAAGCTCAACGGGAAAATGTATCGCCTTGCGACTCAGCATCTCTATTGACCGGCTGCCGCAGACCTTCAGATCTGCGAGGCCGAGGCTTTCGGGCTGCTTTGTAAAGCATGAGAATATCCATATAAGCAATCATAGAATCGTCATCGTACCTCAGTGGCCTGTCCGAATGAAGCCGGATACAATGTTCTCTTGTTGATCGCTTCGCGCGGCCGTCCTAGGGGCGGGGGCGAAGCCCTGTCACCCCAAAGCGCAGATCTGAAGGTCTGCGCCAGCCAGCTTTCCGTCCATGGGACGCTGGGCCAAACGCCAGAGGGGACATTTCATCCTGGGTAAAATGACTTCTTTGCGAAGCCGCGAGGCTTTTTGACGCCCGTCATTGCAGGCGCTTCCTGGCGTCGTAGCATGAGCGAGGTGCCCAGGAGGTTGCCGACATGCCCAAAAACATTACCTTTCAGGATTGGAAAAACGCCACGAATGCTGTTCCCTTTTTTAAGCAATCGGCGCAACTCAAGGCCGTCACCGACGCCTTCAGCCTGTACAACGTCAATCCGATGAAGTTGTCGGCCTTGCGTACCGCCTTCAATGCTTGGGACACCGCGACCACCCCGCCGGTCCCGGCAGAGCGCACCACGCTGGCTACGGCGCGCGAGGATTTGCGCTTTACGCTGGGGCATACCAGCGGCGGACCGACCATTCATGCGACCCAGGTGCAGCCCGCGGGTTGGACGCTCAAGGCTTGGACTCACTCGGCCTATCCTTGGACGGCGCCAGTCACCCCTCCGCAGAAGCTTCCTGACCTCACCCCGTCGCAGATTGCCCGCGTGAATGAAGCCATGCGCCGGGCCAAGAACGGCGCAGAAGTCGCTCGCGATGCGATGCTGGAAGTCAAACGCCGGAACAACCTCAACGCGGTGCCCTTGCCTCCGACAGATGCGGCCTACAAGGAGTTATTTCGCGCCCCGGCTCATATCCAGACAGTGCTGGACCGATTTACCGTTCTTCAACTGGCCTTTTCCCGCAATCCGACCGTCGTGGACGTTCGCAACACGGCGTACGGCATGGACTGCTACGCCGCCTGTTTCCGCAGGGATCTCACCGTCAAGAGTGCTCAAGGAGTCTTGACACTGTCAGGCGCCGTCGAGGTGTTTCTCGGTCGCGATTTTTTCCTCGGTGGCGACTACGAGGCCTCGACCAACGCGACGGTGGGCACGCTGGTTCACGAGTTTGCCCACGGCAGTTTCAGCGCCGTCGATGCGCCGATCGTGCTTCCCAACGGCAATTGGGAGTTGACCCCCAGCACCACACCGGGCAGCCTTTGGGAAACGCCGGATAACTCTAAGCAATCCAGCACCCCGGAATTGGACAGGCGCCTGGCCAATAAGGAACCCCGCGCCGCCATCGTCAATGCCGATAACTACGGGGAGTTTGCGAAGACACTGATCACCCAAGCGCAGAAGTAGGATCGAATTGCGGCGGGGATGGCCGGGTGGCGCGGACATGGATTTGTAATCTCCGCGGGGCACAAGATCTGCATCCTGTGACGCCCCGCCCCTTCCGAGTCAGGACGTGAGGAAGCGGGGTCCCTACTTTTTGGCCCGGTAGACTGTGCGACTGCCGGGGAGGGCTCCCACGGCCACCCCGCCGCCGAACCCGGCCGCGATTCCAGCCACGCAGATACCGCAACTATTCCCTTCATTGCTGTTGGCAACCAGAGGCACGACTGTTGCCGCGATAGCGATCCCGCCGCCAATGGCCGCTCCCAAAAGCATGTTGCGCGTTCGATGCGAGGTGTCCCGCACGCTCACGCGGACCACATTGACGCGCTCAACGGACTGCTCGCCGCTCGCCTCTCGCAGCGAGATTGCTTCATCTGTGAAGGAAACGAATTCGCCCTTGAGCGTTTTCATGCGCTTGTCCACAACTTCGATCCTTTGTCCGGGTTTCAACTGCCTGAGATTGTCCCAGGAATCCTTGGCCGACTGCGCCAGAGTGAGCGCCGGAGCAAGGAGTAGACATAAGAATGCGAGCGTTGCTCCTCTCATGACTGCCTCCCTTGGGAGAGAGTTCGGCAATTAACCGCCTTGCAACGAGGCCGGGCATGCGGAATGCCAATCAAGCCCTTGCATTGACTCGTTTGAAAATAGGGAAGATGTACGCAGGGCACGCCTGAACGGCAGATCCGCAGGGGCCTGATTGCGCTGACAGTGGCGGGTCATGCTGGCACTTGGTTTGCTGCGGCGGGTGGCGCAGACATTGATCGGGAATGTCTGCGGCGGGCAAGTGCCGAATCAGGTAGAATCCGAGCATGACACGCTCGAAGCGTTGCCATGGGCTCGGCGATTTGCACTACATGACGTCCACCACCCATCGGCGGGCGCGCGCCTTAAGCTCGAATCGCAGACATCCAACACCGATGCGCCACCCGCCGAGTGTTAAACATGGGCTAGCCACTTTCAGAGATGACTGCCCGCTAATCTCCCGGGGTGTTGCGGGTTCGACGCAGGTGGTCGAAATACCCGGCCAAGAAGTCAAGGCGCCTGAGACGTTCCGGATCCATTTGCCCGACCTGAATCTTGTCGCCGAACTCCAGATATTCGGTAGCCGTCCGACTGACTGCAGGCCAGGTGGGAAGCCCGCCGCCGTTAGGATCGCCGGTTCTGGCGAAACGTACCCACGTCGCCGACATTGCGATGGAGAGTGATCGGTCGGTCTCTTCCATCGGAGGCAGGTCCGGGGGAGGTTCCGGAAAAACTCCCGACAGGTAGCCCATCACGTAGGGAACCTCGTTCTCGTGCATAACACCTAATCCGAACTTCCGGGCACCGGGACTGAGCCGAGTGAAGTAATAGAGGTATGCTTTCCCGCCCCTTCGCGCCACAGCTTGCGCTGTAAAGCGTGTTCCGAGATGGAACATAAGATCGCCAAACAAACGGCCGAGAGCGGTCTGGACATCGCGGTCCGATGCTGCTGGGTAAAGGGCAAATGCCTGGTCGGCCGAATCCCGAAACGTGGCCCTCAGGTATTCTCGGTACGCGGCCAGTGTAGTTTTCACACGCTGCAGTCCTGGGACCATCCGGGCATATGGAAACTCACTACTCTCGATGAGGAAGGCCGTGCCTTCATCGGCGTTGGCTCCAGCCAGAACTGGTACCCGGTGGAAGCGGCCGGACTCAAGCAGAACCGCAGGATCATCAGGAATCACCCAGCCATCGACTGCCCTGGTACGCTGCACGCTGTTCCATTTCTTCATCAGTTCCGCGGACGAGGCGTCTCGCAGCTTGGCGATGTCCGCGCCCAGTTCTTCTCCGGTTTGCTGCAAAGGTGGACGCCCGTACCATGCCTTGACCGTATGCGGTATTGGAGTAGCGATGTCAGCAGGGCTTTGGGTGATGGCGCGATGGAAAAGCCCCCGAGCCAAAGGCGAGACCAGCAACAGGCAGACGCTGCTGCCGCCGGCTGAATTGCCGAAGATCGTGACATTCTTCGAGTCGCCGCCGAACGCCTCAATGTTCCGCTGCACCCAGCGAAGCGCCGTGATCTGGTCGAGCAGGCCGTAGTTTCCCGAGGAGTGGCGCGGCGATTCCTTGGCAAGTACAGGGTGGGCGAGAAAGCCGAGTACGCCGAGCCGGTAATTGAAGCTCACCACAACCGCTCCCCGTCGTGCCAGCGATTCGCCGTCTATGTCGCCAGCGCCGAAAATGAACCCTCCACCGTGGATCCACACCATCACCGGAAGCCTTGCTCTCGCATCTCTGGCCGGCGTCCAGATGTTCAGTGTGAGGCAATCCTCGCTCCCCTGGGCCAGCATGTGAACGTTCATGGGCGGATAGTCGGCGATTTGCATACAAAAGGGACCGAATTCGGTCGCCTGGCGCACCCCCTCCCAGGGCTTTGGGGGTTGGGGCGGCTTCCAGCGCAACTCGCCTGTCGGCGGCGCAGCATATGGAATGCCTTTGAAAACCCGGATTTCAGTCCCCGAACCTGCGACCAGCCCACTCTGGATCTTCACCGTGTCCTCGGCCGGAAACGTCCAGAGGGGCGCCAAGAAGAACAACACGGAGAGAAGAAGGATCCGGGGTCGACTGGGATGGAACAGAATTCTAACCAGGATTTCCATTCTAGCCTTAATACTGTTCACTTAACAGAATTTGCGGTATCCTCTTCCCATTAACTTGAGAGGAGGACCGCAATGGCCCGTACTATCGCTGAGCTTCCAAAGGGGACCCGAATTACCGATTACATCAGTCTCGGGGTGTTGGCCACG
>JAIQGA010000070.1:0-20761 GCA_020072925.1 Terriglobia bacterium
GTTTGTTTCTGCTCGGAGGTTCCAGTGGCCGAGGAGAGGATTTCAGTCGTTCAGGGCGATATCACGAAGCAGAGGGTCGACGGCACCGCGAACGCGTTGCGGAGGCCGATGCGCTGTACGCGTTCTTCTCCTTCGACAACGCCCTCTCGCAACGCGCTACGCAGCGAACACCTCGCTGCTCGGCGGGGGAGGCGTCGATGGCGCGGTTCATCGTGCCGCGGGGCCGAAGTTGCTCGAGGAATGCCGGACGCTGGGCGGATGTCCGACCGGTGATGCCAAGCTCACGAAGGGCTACAACCTGCCGGCCAAGTACGTGATCCACACTGTCGGCCCGGTCTGGCATGGCGGCAAGCACCAGGAAGATGAGCTACTTGCGAGTTGCTACCGTCGCTCGCTTGAACTGGCCGCCGAGCATGGCATTAAGACTATCGCGTTTCCAGCCATCAGCACCGGGGTGTACAGCTTCCCACTGGAGCGCGCCACGCGCATCGCGGTGCGGGAAGTGAAGGGCTTCTTGGATAAGAACCCTTCCGTCGAGCAAGTAGTCTTTGTTTGCTTCGACAAGACCACCTATGATTGCTACGCCAAGGTCTTGGGTGAGGGGAAGGCCGGGTAGGGGGATCGAGTCGAAGGTCGAGAGTCGAAAGCCGGAAGGGTAAAGGGCAAAAGACCGAAGCCAAAAGCCAAAAACCTCCATTCCACTGTTGACGCCTGTGCAGGGTTTGATTATTCTCTATGCCCGTTCTGTACTGTCCGAGGTGAGTCACGTCAAATACGCCAGGGACTCATAGCAGGATAACAACTGGGCGGGGCCGCTAGCGAGCCGGCGCGCATTTTTCGAGACACCAGGGATTGAAAGGACTTGAGCGCCGTCACGCCGATTGACGGCTTTGCGTCATCGCCGTGCGGACGTCAGGCCTCGGACGGTCAGAGGATCGAAGCTGGGGTCCAAGGGAGACGACTTTCATTGACTTTCCCCTACCCCCTAAGGTAATTTCAAGAGAGGGCGTTAGCGCCCCCACCGTAATTTATGGCGGTTAAGCCGAGCGTCGTCGAGGTTACCCTCGAAAGCACTCTGACGAACGTGGAGGTTGCGGAGGAAATTGCCCGCCGCGTTTCCGCGACTGCCGGCTTTGACGAAGAAGATCAGCACAAGATCGAGATGGCCGTGCACGAGTCGATGATTAATGCTGTGTGGCACGGCAACAAGAACGACGCCAGCAAAAGCGTCTGGTTGCGGTTCCAGATTTACGGCGATAAGCTGGAAATCCGGGTTCGCGACCAGGGATCTGGTTTCGATCCCAAGTCTATTCCCGATCCCCTCGAAGAAGCGAACCTGCTCAACGTGTCGGGGCGGGGGATATTCCTGATTCGCACTTTTATGGATGACTTTCGCGTGGAATACGTTGCTGGCCTGGGCACGGAAGTAACCCTGGTCAAGAACTTGAATTACAGGGGCGAGACTAAACAAGGAGGAACCGGCCGTGAGCATGAAAGCCACAGTTCGACAAATTGATTCAGTGACGGTTGTGGACCTCAGCGGCAGGATTACCCTGGGCGAGGGGTGCGCACAATTGCGTGAACTGATCCGCAACGAGGTGACCAAGGGCAACAAGCACGTCTTGCTGAACCTGGCCGATGTCACATACATCGACAGCTCGGGAATCGGGGAACTGGTCAGCGCCTATACGGCGGTCTCGAACCAGGGCGGCCAGTTAAAGCTCTTGAACCTCACCAAAAAGGTTCATGACCTTTTGCAGATTACCAAGCTTTATACCGTCTTCGACGTGCACGACGACGAAGCCAAGGCCGTTTCGAGCTTCCCAAAAGCCAACGCGTGAGCGTGTCACGCGACGTTCCAGGAGCCGGGTGACGCCGAGCCGTTGCCCGGTTCGCTTCCCCATTACTTCACCATGACTTCCTCCTGGCCCCGCCGGCGCCCGCCGCTCTTTTCATGCGGTCCGTCGTGGCTTCTCGGGCCCGCGACGCTGCGAACTCCTCAGGGCCGCTTGATGCCGAATTTCTCCAGGCGATATTGCAGCGTGCGGAAGGTCATGCCCAGAAGCTGGGCGGCTCGAGTGATGTTCCAGTTGGAGCGTTGGAGGGCTTCGATAATCTTGGCTTTCTCATGGCCTTCCCAGGACCCCTCCGGGATGATGGGCTCGAGGCCCCCTTCCATTTGACCGCCTGCCGCAGCGGCGCCGGGTGCAGTGACCGCAGCCGGCCGCTGCAGAATTTCCGGGGGCAGATCGCGCAGTTCGATGACCTCGCTCTCGCCCAGGACCACGGCGCGTTCCATCGCCCACTCCAGTTGGCGAATGTTCCCCGGCCAGGCATAAGACCGCAGCGCCTCCAACGCCTCCGGGGAAATCCTCTCCACGCGGCGCCCCGCCACCAGCGCCGCCTTGCGCATGAAATGGTGCGCGAGGATATCGATGTCATCGCCGCGGTCGCGCAGCGGCGGGCAGACAATCGGAATGACGTTCAAGCGATAATAAAGATCCTCGCGGAACCCCCCCTCCTTCACCCGCTGTTCGAGGTTCTTATTGGTGGCGGCAATGATGCGCACGTCGGTCCGGATCGGCTCTTCGCCCCCCACGCGGAGGAATTCTCTTTCCTGGAGCACGCGCAGGATTTTGGCTTGCATCCCCAGGCTGGTATCGCCGATCTCGTCGAGAAACAACGTGGACTGGTGGGCGCGCTCAAAAAGGCCCTTCTTCTGCTGGTGCGCGTCGGTAAAGGCGCCCTTCTCATGGCCGAACAATTCGCTCTCCAGCAGGGTTTCGGTGAGCGCGGCGCAATTGATGGCGAGGAAGGGCCGGTCGTGCCGCGAGCTGTGGTGATGGATTTCGCGCGCCACCAGTTCCTTGCCCGTGCCGCTTTCGCCCAGGATCAGGACGGTATGCGCGCTGGGCGCCACTTTGAGCACCATGCGCATCATTTCGCGCGTCGCAGGCGAGTCACCGATGATGGTGCGCTTCAGCGTGGTCAGGCGCTCGAAGACCTCGCCCACCACCTCCAGCAGCGTGGCGCGGTCCACCGGCTTTTCCAGGTACTGGTAAACGCCCCGACGCGTGGCCTCGACGGCAGACTGGATTGACGGGTAACCGGTGATGAGGATCACCGCGACGGTGGGGTCCTCGCTCACCACTTCCGTGAGCAGTTGAATGCCGGTCATCCCCGTCAGGTTGAGGTCGGTGATGACCAGGTCGAAACGATTTTGCGCAAGCAGGCGGAGAGCCGCTTCCCCGCTCGCCGCGGTCTCCGCGCCATAGCCTTCGTCCACCAGGATGTCGCGATAAATTTCGCGCTGGCGCTCTTCGTCGTCTACCACCAGGATTCTTCCGCCGGGCATGGAAAGGATTCCTCAGGCCGTGGGGGATGCGGCAGCGTGGGCCGGCTGCGGCAGGGCGAGTCGAGAAAGAGGAAGTTCCAAAACCAACACGGTGCCGGGAATCGGCCCGTCCGCCACATAGACCCGCCCGCCGTGGTCTTCCACAATCTTCTTGGTAATCGCCAGACCCAGCCCGAAGCCGGTAGCCTTCGTTGAATAGAAGGGCGCAAAGACCTTTTCTCGGTCCTCGGGGGGAATGCCCGGGCCGGTGTCGGCAAAGCGCAATTCCAGCAAGCCCGGTTGGTCCCCTTCGTCGACCTCCTCGGCGGTCACGCGAATGGTCCCTCCCTGGGGCATCGCCTGGACGGCGTTGGTGAGGATATTCAGGAAACAAGTCTGCATCTGGGCGGCGTCCAGATGCAGCGAGGGAAGGTTTTCCGGGAGGTCGGCGACGATGGTAATCCCCAGCCGCTGCGCCTGCTTTTCAACCAGGGCCAAGGCGTTTTTCACGGTGGCCTTAAGATCACACGGCGCCATATGCGGGGGTGTTTGTCGCCCCGCCGCCAGGAAATCGTTCACCAGCCGGTTCAAGCGGCTGATCTCATCCTTGATGTTGGCCAGGTTCCGCTGCAGGTCCCGCGCCGCGCGGCCGTCCCCGCCGGAGTGCTTGGCACGAATTTGATCGATGCTGAGGTTGATAAAATTCAGGGAGTTACGAACCTCATGGGCGATGGTGGCCGCGAATCGCCCCAACAGGGAAGTGCGCTCGGCTTCGTTCAGGCGCTCCTGAAGTTCGCGGTTTTCGCGCAGGCGTTCCACCATCTGATTGAACGTCTCCGCCAGCCGGCCCATCTCGTCGCTGCCTTTCACGGGCAGGGAGACGTAGAGATTGCCATTGGCGACCTGTTGCGCGCCGTCCACCAGCATGTCCACGGGCTTGGTGAAGAGGAAGGCCAGATAGACGACCGCAAAAATGCCCGCCAGCATGGTGGCCAGGATCCAGGCCAGACGCGCGAGGTAGATCCGCCGCAGCAACTCGCCCACCGCGTCCATCTGGCCGCGAATCTGCGCGTAGCCGAGCACCTTGTCCCCCTGCACAATGGGGAAGTTAATTTCGTACCCCTTCTGCTCGATGGACGGATCGATGTCCACGTCGCGCAATTCCGCCGAGATCTGGATGGGACCTTCTTTGATGGGTTCGCGGCGTTTCTTGAGTTTGATTTTCTTTCCCACTTGGCCCGGATTGGTGCTGGCCACGACCTCCCCGGAAGGGGCTGCGATGTTAATGTTGGAAACGCCGGCAGCCTTCAAGGCCTTGAGGTATTCCTCCAAGACGGCCTTGCGATCTCCCGTGGGAGGCATTTGCGTGTTGGCAAGCTGAATGATCTGGAGGATGTCGGAGGTCTGCCCGGCCACGTAAGCCTTGACCTGGCGGTTATGGCGCACGTAAGTCACCATGAGCGCGACGCTCATCGCGGCCATGGTCAAGAACATCACCAGCGCCAGGCGCGTCCGGAAACGAAGTTTGAAAAGCCGCCGCTTCATGGAACCCTATGTCTGTTTTGATACCTCATTCTACCCAAGGGGTTGTGCAGGGTCAATGCAGGCAAGTCGACAGTCAACAGTCGAAAGTCAAAACCCACCGCTCTCTTTGCCTAATCCTTGGCGGTGAGTTCGTAGATCTTGGCATCCACGAACAGGTGGAAGAGATCCGGGTCCAGGAGTTGCGAATTGACGTCACTACCGATGATATCCAGAGCCTTCGCGATGGGCACGGCTTTCTTGTACTGCCGGTCGCGCGCGGTTAGCGCGTCGAAGACGTCCGCGATGGCCATCATCTTTGACTGGGGAAGAATTTGCTCGCTCTTCATGTGGTAGGGGTAACCGCTGCCATTGAGTCTTTCGTGGTGAGCGCGCACGATCTCCGGAATGTTCTCCAGTTCCTTCGTCCAAGGGATCCGGCTCAAAAAATGGAAGCTGTGGATTACGTGCGACTGGATCTGCTGCACCTCGTTGTCATCGAGGGTGCCCTTGGAGATGGAGAGTAATTTCAGCTCGTCGGTGTTGAGTAATGGTTTACTAAGTCCGGAAGGGGCCTCAAATGACCAGTTAGCGATCTCCAGGAGTTTATCCGAGGTCTTCTCGGGAAGAACCGTCGGCTCGTTGGCCTTCAGGATATGCTGGAGGAACTCGTCCAGGGTCTGAAACCGCTTCGAATGGCTGACGTCAACCTGTCCGAAGAATTCCTGGTAGCTCTGGTTCCCGTTTCGCAGCACGTAGTCAAGCTTCTCGCAGTAAGCCTTCGCCTCCAGGCCTCTTTTCATGTAGAGAAACCGCTCCTTGATCAGATCGAGTTGGTAGGGTTTCAGTTTCTTTTCCTTAACCAGCACATCCTCGCGCACGCCGACCTTGCCGAAGTCATGCAGAAGCGAAGCGTATTTAAGTTCCTGAAGTTCTTCGAGTGTGAAATGGACGTCCTTGTAAGGGCCCGAGTCGGACCGGTCCACAGCCTTTGCCAGCCCGTCCGTCAATTTGGCGACGCGCTCGGAGTGGCCGGATGTGGGGGGATCGCGGGCTTCAATCGCCTTCACCGACGCCTTCACAAACCCTTCGAACAGCGTCTGGATCTGCTGGTACAAGAGGTTGTTCTCGAGCGCCACAGCCGCCTGGCTGGCCAGCGACGCCGCAAGTTCCTGGCTGCGCTTCGAAAAGGGGATGACCTCTTCCCGCACCACCTGGCGCGAGGTCAGCTTCACCTCACGATGTTTCTTCGCATTGATGAGCTGCAGGACGCCGATCACTTCGTCCTTCTGGTTCTTCATAGGCACGACCAGAATGGACTTGGTGCGGTAACCGAATTTCTCGTCGAACTCCCGGTTGTGACGGAAGGGAAGGTTGCGAATCCGGTACGCGTCTTTGATGTTCAGTGGCTGCCCGGTCGCCGCCGCGTAACCGGCCATGCTTCCCGGGCCAATAGGCAAAGTAAACTGGCGGAAGGGAACCGAATGGCTGTCGCTCTGGGTCAGGCGAAACACCAGGTGCTTGCCGGCGGCAGGTTCTTCCTCGACCAGGTAAAGCGAGCCGGCATCACAACTTGTGATCTCCCGGCTCTTGGTGAGGATCAGTTCCAGTAGGGAATCGGTGTTGCGCTCGGTGGAGAGCGCCACGCCAATTTTGTTCAGCGTTTCCAACTCCGATACCGCGTCATGCAGTTCATGGCGGGTGCGCCTTCGCTCCTCCAGCGACCGCAGCGTCTCGCATGCACTGGCAACGGTCCGTTCCAGAACAATCCCCGGAAACTTGCGGGGAAGCACCGCGAATACGCGCTGATCCAGCTTGGCGGGCGGCGCTTTTTCTCCGTCGAGCAGAAAGATCACGCGCCAAGTTTCGTCCTTGGGGGCGACTTTAGCCAGCCGGGCCATATCGTCGTGGGCGGCGTCCGCGAGCATGAGTGCCGGCAATTCCCACTCCGGTCGCGCCCCCCCTTCGCGCTCTAAAGGGATGAGGTGGTACGAGTTGGACAGCCTCCGCAACACACTCGGCTGCGCGAAGGGCCGGAAATAATAAAGATTGACGGTCATTGATTTCGAGATCTGTCTACCCGGCGCCGAGTATACATCTTTTTGGGAGATTTCAGTAGTAGCTCTCTGAGAAAAGCGCGACGGAGCAAGGGAAGCAGAAGCGCCAGGGCCCATTCAGGAGATTCGTGGATGATGGCAGAGGCGGGAACCAGTGCCCCGCAGGCGTGCCGGCGACAACGAGGTGGCATTGGCCTGCTAGGGAGACGAACGTGGCAGAACGAGTTTGGTTGCGCAGGATGAATCCCAGCGGGAAGGCCCCGGCCAGATGAAATATTCCCGCAATCCCATGGAACTCAAAGAGATCGCGGCAGGCTGTCGTCAGCATCCTTTTCCTTGCCCATGAATCTAACTAGACGAGAAGCATTCGGTAAGAAAGGTAAGACAATATGTCCACGTTGCCGTTCCTTCAGGTTCTGTTTGCTGACTTATTGAAGTTGCTGCTTTTGGGCGGAGCGTTGCTCTATGCCGGACTGGTATTGATGAGCTATCGCATCGAAGGTCCGCGCGCTCCACTTCGCCTGGATATTGCTGATCCGGCCCGAGCCTTCGAGCGCCTTATGGTTAGAATGGGCGTCAAGATCCTCGACGCGGTGCTGCGCAACGCGCGGCGCTTCCTCGACCTGCTCGCGGAAGCCTCCGCGGAGGTTGGGGCCTGGTTCATCGAGCGGCGCAGCGCCAAGGTGCAGGAGACGGTCCGTTCGCGTTTCATGATCTAACCTCCTCACGCCTGTGGCCCGGGGGATTGCGCCGGGTCGCAGCGCTTTCCTCCCATCAAACCTCTCCGGTCCGGTTTTTTCAACTTTTCGACCCTTCGACTTTCGACTGGTTTTCAGGCCTTTGGATGGCTCTTGTCGTAGACATCCATCAACTGCTTGATGGAAACCTGGGTGTATTTCTGCGTGGTGGCGAGGCTGGCGTGTCCAAGCATCTCTTGAATGGCACGCAAGTCCGCGCCCTCCGTCAAAAGGTGAGAGGCAAAGGCGTGCCGAAGCGAGTGGGGACTGACTTTCACATTAGGCCCAAAAACGCGTACATGCTTCTTCAGTAGCCGGTCCACGGAGCGCGTGGTCAGCCGTTCGCCGTGCGTGTTCAAAAACACCGCCGTCTGGCTGGTTTTGCGATTCTCCTTGAGGATTTTCTCGCGCACCGGCAGGTAGTCGGTGAGCGCCTGTTTCGCTTTGGAGCCGAAGGGAACAATCCGTTCTTTGCGGCCTTTGCCTCGCACCAGCAGCACGCCGTCGCTGAAATTCACGTGGCGCAAGTCCAGGCCCGCCAGTTCGCTCACACGCAACCCTGAGGCATAAAGCAACTCCATAATCGCGCGATCGCGCCGCATGATCGGCTCACCCACGTTCGTTGCTTCCGCGACGCGGTCGAGGAAGGTATTCATTTCCTCTTCGGTCATGATGCGCGGCAGCGTCCGGTCGAGCTTGGGCGTCGAAACCGCGGCCGCCGGGCTCTCTGCCAGCACGCGCTCGCGCGCCAGGAATTTGAAAAAGGCTCGCACTGCTGCCAGCTTGCGCGCAATGGACGTCTTTTTCTTTTCCTTCTCGAAAAGAAAACTCAGGAAGCCGCGAACGCTCAGCGCGTCGATATCTTTGACGTTGACTTTTGTTCCTTCCTGCCCGTCGGCGAGGTAGTCCTGGAACTGCCGCAGGTCGCTGCGGTAATTGCGGATGGTGTGCGGTGAAGCATTCCGCTCGTACTGAAGGTAGCTGAGGTAGCGCTCGATCAATTCATCCACGGGCGGGCCTCTTGCACGGCGATTGAAAGCAACACCGGCATGGCGTAGTAGCGGCGATTTTATATCGCCATTCTCCTTCCGTATGCAACCTCGCCACGGCGACGTGAAGTCGCCTCTACACTCAGTTTGGCGCCTTCGCCGCCGCGGGAATCTGGGCGGCCTTCAATTCGTCAAGTTCACGCAGCATCTTCTGCCAGCGCCCCAGGTCCTTCTTGGCCGCGTTAGGCGCGGAGAGGTCGCTGTAGAAGGCCAGGATATTTTCGCGCAATTCCGGAGTGGCGGCGCGAAAGCGGTTCTGCGCGAGCCGGTCCAGAAGCTCAGCGTAAGTTTCATCTGCCAGCTTGTACTCTCCGGCTCGGGTCGGCTTTCCGGTGTCGAAGTCCTCGTTCGCCAGGCGCAACTGGCCGGCGTCGAGCGCGATCAACTCCGCCCGATAGCGCTCCACGGTTGTGTCGAAGCTCTTCACAAAAAGGCGCTCCGCCTCGGGCGTCGGGATTCGGAAGGAGAGCGTTTGAAGTCGCCCTACCTTGGGCAGAAGCTGGAAGACGAAGACCAGAAACTTGACCAGCAGGGTCGGCCTTGGTTTGACACGGCCCCAAACCCTGCGCAGGAACCTCGGCCGGATATACTCGTTGCCCCACTCCGCTTCATACTGCCGTCGCGAGATCCTGTACACAAACGTACGGCGCGTGACGGCGGGAGTAAGCTTGCGGATCTGCTTCTTCTTCTTTCTCCACGCCAGGACGGTCAACTCCGGGATCACCTCGCTCGCCCCGCGGCGGTATGTGCCGATAGCAAGGTCTTCGCTTTCAAAGAGGTCTTTGAAGTTCAGGCCGTAGGTCCTCTGGAAGGAGCGTTCGAGCAGCGGTTTGGCCACCTTGAACCCGATGTAGTTGTGGTAGGTCGCGGGCAGATACCCGCCGCCGGCGATCTGGGCCACGTCGAAGGAGAACTCGACCAGGATGTGGGCCTTCGGATCATCCCCAAAAGTAACTACGTCCCCATACTTCTTGCGCAGTTTGGGGTAGATCATCGGGACCGACAGGTTTACCGCGGTTGGATGTCCCACGTTGTCAGCCGCGAAATGCGCCATCGCCCCCAGCGCAAAGGCGTACTCGTACATGTTCTGAGATTCCTGGAGCATCACTTCGATGAACTCGCCGCTCCGCACGTAGTGAGTGAGGTTGCTGAAGAAGCGATTGCCGAATGGATAGTAGCCCATGTCCTGGATAATGCACCCGCCATAGGCATAGGCGTGGGCTTCGCGTAACTGGGCATCCGTGGCCGTGGGGTAGCGTTCGAGCAGGATCTTCCTGATCTGCGTCCGCCACACCGCATCGATGATCGCCTCGTGGCTCAGGACAGAGTATCCCCGCGCTAACGACGTGAAGGAAAGGAGCGAGATAAGCAGCGCCGGGAATACCCGAATCCGCGAAATGACTGTCTGCTTCATGCTGATGACCGGGCCATGGTCTGGATAGTGTTGGGCTGGCCTCGCCGCGCACCCGTCGAGGTGCGACCCGATTGCAGCCAGGCGTCGAGACCCTGGAGCGCGCGCTCGCACTGCTTTTCCCGCCGCCCGCGTCGATCGCGCGCCAGCTTCGGTGACACGTCGTCAAGCGGGGGCAGAAGGTCGAAGGAAATGTTCGCGGGTTGATAGCTGCCCGAGTCCGCATGGGTGATGTAATGCACCAGCGAGCCCAGCGCCGTCGTGCGCGGGGGTGGCGTGAAGGCTTCGCCCGCCGCACGGCGCGCCAAGGCGAGACCGGCCAAGAGGCCCGTCGATATGCACTCCACGTAACCTTCGACCCCGGAAAGTTGCCCGGCGACGAACACTTCCGGCGCCGCGCGCAGACTCAGATCGGGGGCGAGCAGCCGCGGAGCGTTGAGATACGTGTTGCGGTGAATCTGGCCGAAGCGCAGGAACTCCGCGTTCTCCAATCCGGGAATCGTGCGCAGGATTCGCTTCTGTTCCGGAAACTTCAAGTGATTCTGAAAGCCCACCAGGTTGTAGCTGGCGAAGCGGAGGTTTTCCGTCCGCAGTTGCACCACGGCGAATGGCCGCCGGCCCGTATGCGGGTCAATCAGGCCCACGGGCTTCATGGGACCGAAGCGGAGCGTGTCGTACCCGCGCCGCGCAAGTTCTTCGATGGGCAGGCATGCCTCGAAATACTTCGCGTCCTCGAACGCGTGGACGGGAACCGTTTCGGCGCCGCGCAGCGCCTCGTAGAACGCGCGGTATTCGTTTTCGGTCAAGGGACAATTGAGATAATCTTCGCCGCCCTTGCCGTAACGGGAAGCGCGGAAGATACGCTCCATGTCGAGGGTATCCGCATCGACGATGGGGCTGATGGCATCGTAGAAGGCCAGGCTCTCCGAGCCGGTCAGCGCCTGAAGCCGCGTGGCCAGCGCCCCGGAGGTGAGCGGGCCCGTGGCGACCAGCATGAGCGTCGGGACGCCCCGCCGGGGCGTCTCTACGGCCGGAATCTCGCGCAGTTCTTCCCGCCGGATAATGATGTGTGGCTGCCCTTCGAGATTCGAAGTCACGGCCTGCGCAAAGCGTTCGCGATCCACCGCCAACGCCGTGCCTCCCGGCACGGCGCACTCCTCCGCGAGCCGCAGAAGTAGCGAACCAGCGCGTCGCAACTCTTCCTTGAGCAGCCATGACGCCGAGCCTGGCAAATTCGATTTGAGCGAGTTGCTGCATACGAGTTCCGCCAGTCGGTCGGTCTTGTGCGCGGGCGTCGGCTGGGCGGGGCGCATTTCGTAGAGCGTGACCGGAACTCCGCGCGCCGAGAGTTGCCATGCTGCCTCGCTGCCGGCCAAGCCTCCTCCGGCGATGATGACTGGGTTCATCCGAGCCCTTCCTGACAGCCATTATAGCAGTTCGGTCGAGGTCATCGTCGTCGAGTGAGGCGGCAATGGTATAATCCCGCCATGCGCATTTCCGCCAAGTTCTCCTACGAGGACTTGCAGCACTTCCCGCCGGACCACAACCGCTACGAAATCGTGGACGGAGAACTCTTTGTGACCCCTGCACCCATTCCTCTTCACCAGAGAATTGTCATGAACCTCGGCGCGCACTTGTGGAACCACGTCCGTGCGCATCACCTGGGCGAGGTTTTCGTAGCCCCGCTGGACGTGGTCTTCACTTCCGGGACGGTGCTGGAGCCTGACATCATTTTCGTCAGCCGCGCGCGTCTTCAAATCATCGGTGAGAAGTATCTTGCCGGCCCGCCCGACCTGGTGGTGGAAGTACTCTCGAAGTCCTCATCGCGCCTGGACCGCGATATCAAGCCTAAGCAGTACGCCCGCTACGGCGTCCCAGAATTCTGGCTGATTGATCCAGAAGCCAAAACCGTGGAGATTTTTCGGCTGCAAGGTGAGGAATATGAATTGGCCCAGCGCCTCGAGTTTGGCGATACTATCGCTTCTCCGCTCTTTCCGGGATTGAACCTGCCTGTTTCCAGCCTCTGGGAATGCTTCTGAGGCCCCCAAGTCATAGGGCCAGAGAGAAGCAAATCAGCGATCTGAAACCGAAATCCGAAAATCCGGAACAGAATCAATAATTCAGTGCTCTTTGGGATGATATAATCCGCGTATGCCGGTGGACATTCGCCTCACCTACGATGATTATTGCCTCCTGCCCGACGATGGCAAGCGGTACGAGATTATCGACGGAGAACTGTTCGTGACCCCCTCACCTCGAAGATCCCACCAGAAAGTGGTGACCCGGCTTACCAGTTATCTGAATGAATTCGCAGAGAGGAGTGGCTGCGGAGAAGTATATGTCGCTCCCTTCGACGTCGTTTTCTCTATGTTCGACGTCGTCGAGCCGGATATCCTGTACGTCTCGAAGGAACACGCCTCCGTGCTTACCGAGAAAAACGTCCAGGGGGCTCCTGATCTGGTGGTGGAGGTCCTTTCCGAAACCACCTCAGGCAGGGACCGCTCAATTAAGCGCAAGCTTTATGCTCGCTACGGTGTCCAGGAATATTGGCTGATCGATCCCGACATGCTGACGGCGGAAGTCTACCGTCGCGGGACGAAAGTCCTTGAGCGAGTTGCGACCCTGCAATCTTCCGATAGTCTGACCACTCCATTGCTTCCGGATTTTTCTGTCCGCCTGGACCGACTGGGTGGGTGAGGTGCCTACCGCAGGAAGCTTTGGCACTCCGGATTGACTCCCTTCTACGGCCGCACACCGGAAATGTTCAAGTGAACTCGGTAAAGGCTCGCACTTGCCGTGATGTAAAGCGTCTTGGCGTCGGAGCCACCCCAGTTCAGGTTGGCCATTTTTTCGGGGAGCTTGAGCGTCCCCAGATGCTTGCCCTCCGGCGAGAAGATCCAGAGCCCGCCGGGGCCCGAGCCATAGAGGTTCCCTTTCTTGTCCACTTTGATGCCGTCGGGCGAGCCTTCCTGGGTGTTGGAAGTTGAGTCGAAGAAAACCTTTCCGTTCGCGACAGTGCCGTCCGGCTTGACCTCGTAGCGCATCCAGACCTTGTGCGCGGGATCGGAAACCGCAATGTAGAAGTACTTCTCATCTGGCGAGAACGCGATGCCGTTAGGACGCGTCAGGTCGCGGATAATCAACTGCAATTTCTGGTTGTCGGGCGGCGCGCCCGCGCGATGCGCAACCGCATTCGCGAGGCGAAACACACCGTTGAAAGGCAACTCCTTCTTCGGGTCGTTGTCACTCTGCGTGGGCAAGCCATAGGGCGGATCGGTAAAGTAAAGCGAGCCCTCCGACTTATAGACGAGATCATTCGGGCTGTTGAGGCGCTTGCCCTCGTATTTGTCGGCCAGCACGGTGATCGTGGCGCCCTTCTGGAGGGATTCCAGCCGGTACACGTTGCGTCGAGCGTGCCCGGCGACAGTCAGCCGGCCACGCGGGTCGAGCGTCATGCCGTTCGAGCCGGACTCAGGGCCCTTGAACGGTTCCGTCCCCGTGTAGCCGCTCCGCTCCATAAAGACGCTCGCACCACCTTGCGGCGACCACTTCAGGATGCGATTGCTGGGAATCTCCGCGAACAGCACGTAGCCGGAGTGGATCCAGATGGGTCCCTCCGTCCACTTGTAGCCGTCGGCGAGTTTCTCGATGACGGCATCCTTCGGAACGATGGCGTCGAGCGCAGGGTCGAGACGTTCGATGCTGCCCACCGTGGGATAGTTCGCGGGCGCCAGCGCAATGCCCAGCCCGGATACCAGGAGTGGCACAATCCATAGAAGTTTTTTCATGCGCGGGATTCTAGCGCGCCCGGCCCGCGCACGCAAACCGTTCCTTCCCGCACACCTCCCGTGCCACATGAGCCACACTGGCGCACTTCGACCTGCAAGTGCCAAGATGGGGCCAGAAGGATCCGGTGGAGGGCCAGTTTGAACTGTCGACTGTCAACTGTTGACTGTCGACGGCTCTTCACGCCACCGCGTGTTCGTACTTGCAGGCTTCGTTGGGGCAATGGCGGATGGGGCCGGAGGTCTTGGACATCTTTTCCAGCAGGATGGGCGAGCCGCAATTGGGGCAGGCTTCGGCGACGGGCTTGTCCCAGGCGGTGAATTTGCATTCGGGATAGCGGCTGCAACCGTAAAAGGTTTTGCCGCGCTTGCTGCGCCGGACGACGATCTCGCCCGTGCAGCCCTTTTCTGGGCAGGGTATTCCGAGCGTCTGCCGCTTCACATACTTGCACGCCGGATAGTTGCTGCACGCGATAAACGGCCCGTAGCGGCCGTGTTTCTTCACCAGGTGATTTCCGCACTCGGGGCATTTCTCTTCCAGCGGTTCATCCCCGACGGCGGTGGCCGCGCCTTCCTTCATAACAATCTTCTTGGTATTGCGGCATTCGGGATAACCCGTGCAGGCGAGGAAATAACCGAAGCGCCCGCGCTTGACGGCCATGGGCTTCCCGCATTTTTCGCAGGTCTGTTCCGGGACCTCCGGGGCCGGGGGCGTGGCGGGAGCGTACTGGGCGGCGAGTTCCGGCGGCAAGTCGCTGGTGCCGTCGCAGTCCGGATAGCCCGTGCACGCCAGGAACTGCCCGTTGCGCCCCAGGCGGATCACCATGGGCTTGCCGCACTTCTCGCACTTCACATCCGTAGGGATGCCTTCGCCCTTGATGTCGACCATCTCGCGCTCGGCCACGCGCAGATCCTTTTTGAACTTCCCGTAAAACTCCTGGAGCGCCTCGGTCCAGGTCATCTTGCCTTCCTCAACCTCGTCCAACTCCTCTTCCATCCGCGCGGTGTAGGCAACGTCGAAAATATCGCTGAAGTTCTTCACCAGCAGATCGTTCACCACCATGCCCAGTTCGGTGGGATAAAATCGCCCCTGCTGCTTTTGAACGTACTCGCGGTTCTGGATCACCGACAGAATGGTGGCGTATGTCGACGGCCGGCCGATGGCCTTATCCTCCAGCGCCTTCACCAGGGTCGCCTCGTTGTACCGCGGCGGCGGCTCGGTGAAATGCTGTTCGGGGAGAATCCTACGGAGCTTGAGCGTCTCGCCCTGCTCGACCGTGGGAAGGCGATGCTTCAGTTCCTCGTCTTCTTCCATTTCCGCCTTCTCGTCCTTACCTTCTTCGTAAACGGCGCGGAAGCCCTTGAACTTCTCGACCGAGCCGGTGGCGCGAAGGAGGTAATCACCCGCGGTGATGTCAATGGTCGTCTGGTCGAAAATTGCAGGATTCATCTGCGACGCCACAAAGCGCTGCCAGATGAGTTTGTACAGCTTG
Organism: Terriglobia bacterium; assembly: GCA_020072925.1. Classification (GTDB taxonomy): domain Bacteria; phylum Acidobacteriota; class Terriglobia; order UBA7540; family UBA7540; genus JAIQGA01. The sequence continues at coordinate 15,388 of JAIQGA010000070.1, forward strand.
AATTCATCCGCGCTGAGAAAAATCTTGAGGGAGTCCGGCGTGCGCGCAACGTCGGTGGGCCGGATGGCCTCGTGCGCGTCTTGAGCGTCTTTCTTGCTCTTGTACCGGATGGCGTCCGGAGGAAGATAATCCTGGCCGAAAGTTCTCCGGACGTAGTCGCGGGCCGCGCCGAGTGCGCTCTCCGCCACGCGCGTCGAGTCAGTGCGCATGTAGGTGATCAGGCCCACGGAGCCTTCGCCGCGCAACTCTACGCCTTCGTAGAGGTGCTGGGCCACCATCATGGTTTTGCGCGCCGTGAAGTGCAGCTTGCGCACCGCTTCCTGCTGGAGTTTGCTGGTGATGAAAGGCGGGACGGGGTATTTCCGCTTTTCCTTGGTCGTGACCGATTGGACGATGAGTTTCCCCGCCTTGATTTCCGCGGTGATCTTATCGGCAGTCGCCTGGTCGGGAATTTCCAGATCCTTGCCATGGAATTTCACCAGCCGCGCGTCGAAGGGAGGGGGATTCTTTCCCTCCACGTGCGCGGTGATGGTCCAATACTCTCTCTTTTGGAACGCCTGGATTTCCCGTTCGCGCTCCACGATGAGGCGCAGGGCGACGGTCTGCACGCGGCCGGCGGAGAGACCGCGGCGCACCTTGTCCCAGAGCAGGGGGCTCACCTGGTAGCCGACCAGGCGGTCCAGAATGCGGCGCGCCTGCTGCGCTTCCACCAGCCGCGCGTCGATGTTAATGGGATGCTCGAACGCTTCCCGCACCGCGTCGCGCGTAATTTCGTTGAACAACACGCGGTAGAATTTGCGCCGCTTGCCATCGAGCAGGTCGCGCAGATGTGCGCAAATGGCCTCCCCCTCACGGTCGGGGTCGGCGGCCAGATAGACGGCGTCGGCTTTGGAGGCGGCGGACCGCAACTCGCTGATGACATTCTTCTTGCCGGGGATGGTGACGTACTTCGGCTGGAACCCGTGAGTGAGGTCCACGCCGAGTTCTTTTTTCGGCAAGTCCATCACGTGGCCCATCGAGGCCTTCACCAGGTAGTCGGAGCCCAGATACTTGTTGATGGTTTTCGCCTTGGCCGGCGATTCGACGATGACAAGCGATTTGCCCATAAGAACCAGTCGACAGTTGACAGTCAACAGTCAAGGGTCGAAAGTCAAAAATTGAAAGTCAAAAGTTTAGAGTTGAAATCCATGCCGCCTGGCTCTCCAAACCTTCACGGGAGCTTTCGGCAGGAAACCAAACTACACCTTTCACTTCAAGGTACAGTCGCCACAACAAAACTGTCAACTGTAGACTGTCGACTCTGGACTGCCCTTCTCACAGTTTACGTATAAAATTCTTTCCCGGCAACTGCCGGATCAAGCCGCTCATTTCGAGCTCGAGCAACGCCGCTAGCGCGCGCGGCTGGGAAATTTGCGCGGAGCCCACGATCGCGTCAACGAAAAGCGGCTGGTCGGCGCGCAGAGCGTCGAAGACGGCCTTCTGATCCGGTGTCAGCGACGACGCGAACAGCGAGGCAGCTTCGGGAGTAGCCGGCGTACCTTCCGATGCCTCCACGGGCGGCAAGAGTTGCATGCGGACCTCCGGGGGAAATTCCTCAATGACATCCATCCACTGGTCCGTGAGCTTCGCCCCCTGTTTGATTAGATGATTGGGACCGAAACTTTGTGCCGTGGTGATATTTCCCGGCACCGCAAAGACTTCGCGGTTCTGCTCGGCGGCCAGGCGGGCGGTAATTAGCGAGCCGCTGTACTCGGCCGCCTCGACCACTACGACTCCCAGTGACAGTCCGCTGATGATGCGGTTGCGGATGGGAAAATTCTCCGGCGCGGGCGACGTGCCCATCGGGAACTCCGAAATCATCGCTCCCGAGGCGACGATCTTCTTCGCCAGGCGCTCGTGTTCGCGGGGGTAGATCACGTCGATGCCCGACCCGAGGACCGCCACGGTTTTCCCCGGCGCCTCGAGCGCCCCTCGATGCGCGGCGCCGTCAATTCCGCGCGCCAGGCCGCTCACGACCACCAACTGCCTCGCGGCGAGGTCGTGCGCCAGCCGTTCCGCCACCTGCGTGCCATAGGCGGTCGGCCGGCGCGTCCCAACGATGGCGACCGCGTGTCGCGAGAGAACCGTCACGTCGCCAAGGCAATGGAGAACGGGCGGAGGGTCGGGAATCTGTTTTAGAAGCGGCGGATAGTTTTCGCTCGCGAAGGTCAGTACCTGGTAACCGCCTTTCGCGGCCGCCTCAAGATCTTTTTCGGCTTCCTGCACGCCGGTCTGGGCGAAGATGGCCTGCGCCACTCGCGCCGGCACGCCACAGCTTTCCAGTTCCGTCAGCGAGGCCATGTAGGCGGCATGAGGCGAGCCGAAATGCTCCACCAGTTTGTGGACGCCGCGCACGCCCAGGCCTTCCACGCGCACGAGCGCCAGCCAGAATACGGTTCCCTCATCACTCAACAGAATATCCTAAGCACGCGTATTACCCGCCGTCTGACGGGCTGATGGTCTGTCAAGTCTGTATTCTAAAATCGCAGAATGACCGTTCGAGCGCAAGCAGAAACTTTTCATCCTTCTTTGTTGCGCTCATTTTGCCTCGACAACCTCGGAGAAGATCGAGCCCGCGCGCTTGACATTTTTCCAGAAGAACTTATGGTGGAGAGGCAAGAAACCGGCCGATGGAGGAGCAATGAAACGATTGGTTGGCATCATGGCGCTCGTGGCGCTGTGGCCGGTGGCTGGGCTGCACGCGCAGGCCGCGAAGAAGCCGCTCACGGTCGATCTGATCGTTCACGGAGAAAAACTGGCGGCGCCGGGCATCAGCCGCCTGGAGTGGCGCCCCGGACACGAGCAGATCAGTTTCATTCGCCGGCTGGGAGCGAAGAGCACGCTGCGCATCTACGATGTAGCTCGAAAGGAAGAGACCAGCCTATTCGATCCGGGAGCGCACACGGAAAAAGTCGCGCTTGATTCCTACCAGTGGTCTCCCCAAGGTGACTCCATTCTGTTCGAAGGGGGAAAAGATCTCTGGTTGTTCGAAGTCGCGAGCGGCGAACTCCGGCGCTTGACGCATAATCCCGAGGAAGAGGAGGACGCGACCTTTTCTCCCGCTGGCGATCGGATCGCGTATGTGAAAGACAACAACCTTGAAGTCCTGGACTTGCGCAGCGGAGCCACAATCAAGCTGACCCACGATGGGAGCGAGAATATTCTGAACGGAAAATTCGATTGGGTCTACCAGGAAGAACTTGCTTTCCGCGCTACCAACCGCGCGTACGAGTGGTCGCCCGACGGGAAGAAGATTGCTTTTTTGCGTCTGGATGACTCGCCTGTTCCCGAGTATCCCCTGACTGATTATCTGTCGACGCATGCAATTCTGGCCAAGCAGCGGTTCCCGCAGGCAGGAGATGCTAACCCTTATCCGTCCTTCCAAATCGTGACGGTGGGGGAGCACCCAGAGACTTATATGCTTTGCTCGTGGACCACAAATGTGGAATACATCGGACCCGCTTTTGCCTGGACGCCGGATTCTTCGGCGGTCAGTTTTCTCACCATGAATCGCGCCCAAACGAATGTGAATACCTATCTGTGGAGCCTAGCTCCCGAGGGATTCCACGTGTTGGTAGAAGAGGGGGACCCTTACTGGATCAATTCGCTGGAACCTCCGCACTTTCTTGGGAAGGGCGAGCGTTTCCTGTGGTTATCCGAGCGCAGCGGATGGCTGCATCTGTATCTTTACGATTCTCGCGGAAACCTATTGAAGCAGCTCACACGCGGTGACTGGATGATTGACCGGCCCGCCTTCGGGGCGGCGCCCATTTTTCAGACGGATGAAAAGGGCGGTTGGATCTATTTCGCCGCCACGGAGAAGGATGCGCGTGAGCGCCACCTTTATCGCGTGCGCCTGGATGGCAGCGGCTTCGAGCGGCTGACTCAAGAGGCCGGGACGCACACGCTGGATCTCTCGCCCTCCGGAAACTATTTGGTTGACCGTTTCTCTTCGCAGGATGTCCCGCCGGAAACGCGCCTGCTGAAATCCGACGGCGGTTCGTACGATCTGCTCGACAAACCCGAAAACCATTTCGGTGAATACGCGCTCGCCAGAACCGAGATGCTGGAGCTGAAAGCGCCGGATGGCACGCTGCTCTACGCGAGCCTCACGAGGCCCGAGGATTTCGATCCCAACAGGAAATACCCAGTACTCGTCTCGGTGTATGGCGGGCCGCACGGGCAGATGGTTCGCAACGCCTGGGGCAGCGCCCCGAGCGACACCCTCTACACTCAGGAGGGTTTCCTGGTTTTTCGTCTCGATAACCGCGGGTCGTGGGGAAGAGGTCATGCCTGGGAGACAAAAATCTTCAAGAACATGGGCCAGCAGGAGCTCGAGGATCTGCTGGTGGGCGTCCATCACCTGAAGTCGCTGCCCTACGTGGACGCGCAGCATCTGGTGATTTATGGCTGGTCTTACGGTGGATACTTTACTCTCTATAATCTGACGCATGCGCCCGAGGTTTTTGCCTGCGGCGCCGCGGGCGGGCCCGTGACCGACTGGAAGTTCTACGACAGCATTTATACCGAGCGCTACATGCGCACGCCGAAGGAAAATCCCGAAGGCTACAAAACCTCATCGCCCCTCGAAGCCGCCGCAAGGTTGCAGGCGAAAGTGCTGCTGATTCATGGCACTTCCGACGACAACGTGCACATGCAGAACACCATGAATTTCCTCCAGGCGCTGATCGGGGCGCAGAAACCCTTCGAGCTTTATCTTCAGCCCGGGCAGCAGCACGGATTCGCGAGTGAGGCGTCTCGCACGTACGTCGAAGATCGCCTGCTACGGTTCGTCCGCGAGTGCCGCTGACGGTAGCGGCGTCACATCGCCATGGCGACGATTTCACATCGCCATGGCGACGTAAAGTCGCCGCTACGCCGGTTGACAAGTCGTGGCTTTGCGCTAGAATCCCGAATGTTCAGGTCGCCCGGTCGCGCCTATGGCCACGCTCCGCGTTTCGGTTGTCCAGTACCTCAATTCGGTCCCGCTTGTCTGGGGAATGCTCCACGGTGAACAGCAAGGCAAATTTGATCTGGAGTTCACGACGCCGGCCCTTTGCGCGGAAGCCATTCGCCAGCGGAAAGCCGATGTGGGCATCATCCCTTCCATCGAATACCAGCGGATGGACCGCACGCAGGTCCTCTCGGGCCTCTCGATTGCCTCGAAGGACGAGGTGAAGAGCGTCCTGCTGCTCAGCAAGGTCCCGATTGACAAGGTCCAGAGCGTGGCCGTGGACAACTCTTCGAGGACTTCGGCGGCGCTCCTGCGTGTCCTCATGCGGAAGTTTTATTCGCACTGGGTGAACCCGCAACCCGCCGCGCCGAAGCCCGCCGA
>JAIQGA010000070.1:20775-40305 GCA_020072925.1 Terriglobia bacterium
CTGAAGCGCGCGGACGCCGCGCTGGTGATCGGCGACACGGCCTTGACCTACGACGGCGACGTGCCGGAGGTTTACGACCTTGCCGGCGAGTGGAAGCGGTTCACGGGCCTGCCCTTCGTCTTCGCGCTCTGGGTGGGCCATGAGGACGTTCACCTCTCCAAGTATCAACAGGACTTCGCCGCCTCCCGCGATTTCGGCCTCGCGCACGTGGACGACATCGCCGCCGAGTATGCCCCCAAACTCAGCATGAAGCCCGCGGCCGTGAAGCTTTACTTGACCCAGAACATCGACTATTCTTTGGATGAGGAGAACCGGCAGGGCTTGCGCCACTTCTACAAGCTGTCGCGCGAGGCGGGCATCATCGCGGTGGAAAAAGACTTGTATTTTGCCTGACGGCGTCGCGCGCTGCTGAACTGTAGCGGCGGGTCCCCGCGTACGCGGGGATGGCCGCCGTCGGCGCTCATAGAGCGCCGCTACAGCTTAGGAGGGTAGAGACGCCCCGCCGGGGCGTCTCTACGGGGCCCTACGAATAGAGATGTCACTAACCGAATCTCAAGCTCTGGACATGCTGCGCTCCGACGACCTGCTCGGCGTGGGCCTGGAGGCGGACCGCGTGCGCAAGCGCCTCCATCCCGGCAACATCGTAAGCTATATCGTTGACCGCAACATTAACTATACCAATATCTGCACGGAGTACTGCTCTTTCTGCGCCTTCTACCGGCCGGTGGGCTCCGCCGAAGGGTACATCCAGCCGCTCGAATCCATCTTCCAGAAGATCGACGAGACCCTGGAGCTGGGCGGCACGGGCGTCCTGATGCAGGGCGGCCTGCATCCCGACCTGAAGATCGATTATTACGAAAGCCTGCTGAGCAGCATCAAGCAACGCTACCCGCGCCTGCACCTGCACTGCTTTTCCGCGCCGGAAGTCCTGAATATCGCCGAGGTCTCCGGCCTGTCGCTGCGCGACACCATCGCGCGGCTGAAAGATGCGGGGCTCGATTCGATTCCGGGCGGCGGCGCGGAAATCCTCGATGACGAGGTCCGCCAACGCATTTCGCGCCTGAAGTGCACCACGGAGGAATGGATCGCCGTGCACCGCACCTCGCACCAGCTCGGCCTGCGCACCACCGCCACCATGATGTTCGGGTGCGGCGAGACCCTCGAGCACCGCGTCCGCCACTTCGCGCGCGTCCGCCAGTTGCAGGAAGAGACGGGCGGCTTCACGGCGTTCATCCCCTGGATTTTCCAGCGCGCCTACACCTCGCTCGGAAACTTCATCAAGGAAGAGGCCACGGCGGTGGATTACCTGAAGACGCTCGCCGTCTCGCGGATTTTCCTCGACAACATCCCGAACGTGCAGGCATCGTGGCTCACGCCCGGCCACAAGGTCTGCCAGATCGCGCTGCGCTTCGGCGGGAACGACGTGGGCAGCATCCTCATCGAGGAAAACGTCGTGCGCGCCGCCGGCGTCACGCGCACCTCCAGCGAAGAGCAGCTCCGCCGGCTCATCGCCGACGCAGGCTTCCGCCCCGTCAAACGCGATACCCTTTATCGAACGTATTTCCTGAATTGAATCCTGCTCTCTCGACTTATGCGCCCCTTTTCCAGTTCACAAGTAAGGAGCTTTTTGATAAAGTAAGGAGAAGGAGACAAAGAATCGTGCGAAAGCAGGCGCGTATTACAAGCAAGGGCCAAATTACGGTGCCTCGGGAAATCCGCCGGACGCTGGATGTGGGACCGGGGGATAGTCTGGTTTTTGAGACCGATCGAAAAGGGGTCCGTGTACATCCGGCGCGGGCCGAAGGCCGCTTCGGAAAATATCGAGGCATCGGCAATCCCGGGATTCCCTCCGGCCGAAAAGGAATTATCCGCTGGATTCGTGAGATGCGCGGGGAATGACCACCGCCCTTGATACGAACGTCCTGATAGCCCTTTGGGGCAAAGACGCTACAACCAGTTCCGCTGCCGAGGCTGCTCTCGAGGCGGCGTTACGGCGCGGCCCCCTGGTTGTGCCTGCGCCCGTCTTCGCGGAGTTGATGGCTTTTCCTGGCCGAAGCGCGACATTCCTGGATGCCTTCCTCAAAGACACGGGCATAAGCGTTGACTGGGAGCTGAACGACGCCACCTGGAGAACTGCCGGGTTGGCTTTCCAAACCTATGCGGAGCGTCGCAGGAAGCAGGGCGATATTGGCCCGCGCCGCATCCTGGCTGACTTCTTGATCGGCGCGTACGCGCTCCAAAAACACTGTTGCCTCCTTACTCTCGATGACCGGTTCTTTGCGATTAGCTTTCCTGGCCTGGAAATCGCCAGATTCTGAAACCCCGCGCACGGGCCTGGCCACCCGGAGGCGGGTCAAAGATGCAATCCGACCCCTCCAAACACAACCCCTTGCCAATGTCATCTGAGCACAGCGCGAAGGGTATCCCCAATGGCAAGCCCTCCCGGCTGGAGGTGATGTTCCGCGCCCTCCAGTACCGCAACTACCGGCTGTTCTTTCTGGGGCAGATTATTTCGCTGGTTGGAACGTGGATGCAGTCGGTGGCGCAGTCCTGGCTGGTCTACCGGTTGACTGGCTCTTCGTTGCTTCTGGGGCTGGTGGGATTTTGCGGCCAGTTTCCGGTATTCCTGATGGCACCCGTGGGCGGAATGCTCGCCGACCGGCGCAGCCGCCACCGCATCGTCATTGCCACGCAGACTTCCTCGATGGTCCTGGCGCTGATTCTCGGCGCGCTCACGCTGCTGGGGCACATCAAGGTGTGGGAGATCATGCTCCTCGCGACGCTGCTGGGCATCGTGAACGCCTTCGACATTCCGGCGCGCCAGGCCTTCGTGGTGGAGATGGTGAATCCGCAGGACCTGATCAACGCCATCGCCCTTAATTCTTCCATGGTGAATGCCGCGCGCATGGTCGGGCCCGCCGTCGCGGGCATCACGGTGGCGGCGGTCGGTGAGGGCTGGTGCTTCTTGGCCAACGGCGTGAGCTACATCGCGGTGATTGTCGGCCTGCTCATGATGCACATCACTCCGCGCCCGCGCAGCCTTCAGCATTCGGGAGTGAAGAGCGTGGTGGAGGGCTTCCGCTGGGTGGCGCGCACCGGCCCCATCCGCGCCTTGCTCCTGCTGCTGGGCGTGGTCAGCCTGACGGGCATGCCCTACGCGGTCCTGATGCCGATCTTCGCGGACCGCATCCTGCACAGCGGCGCTCGCGGGCTGGGCACGCTGATGGCGGCGGCGGGAGTCGGCGCGCTGAGCGGCACGCTGCTGCTGGCCGCCAAGCGCGGCGTGCGCGGCCTGGGAAGATGGATCACTTATGCTGCCTCGGGATTCGGCGTGGCGCTGATCGGTTTTTCGCTCTCGAAGTCGTTCTGGCTATCGCTGGCGCTTCTACTCCCCGCGGGTTTCGCGATGATGATCGAGATGGCCTCATCCAACACGCTCATCCAGACCATGGTCCCCGATGAGTTGCGCGGGCGGGTGATGGCCGTCTACTCGATGATGTTTATGGGAATGGCTCCCTTCGGCGCGCTCACCGCAGGCGCCATCGCCCAGCACCTGGGCGCGCCGCCCGCCGTGGCCATTGGCGGGGTCGTCTGCTTGGGGGGCGGCATCGTTTTCGGTTGGGCGTGGCGTTCGCTTCGTCCGGAAGCGCGAGAGCTTATCCTGGCACAGGCCATGACCGGCGGCGAGCCCGCCGAAGAAATGACAGGACAATCGTACCGGCTTAACGGCGAGCAGGAGGGCATAAACGCCAGTGAAGCCCAGAAGGAGTAAACACTGAATGCCGGAGATCAAAACTGAGTACGTCGGTCTGAACGTTGCGGACGGAACGCGGATGCGCGCTTACGTGGCGCGGCCCAAGGAAGCGGCCCCGCGCGCTGGACTGCTCATTTTTCAGGAGGCCTTTGGCGTCAACGCCCACATCCGTGACGTCACGGAGCGCCTGGCGCGCGAGGGTTACGTGTCCATTGCCCCTGAGCTTTATCACCGAACAGCGGCGGACGGGTTCGAGGGGGACTACGCCAACTTCGAGTCCATCATGCCGCACCGGCGCGCGTTGACGGACCAGCGCGTCGAGGCCGATGTCCGCAGCGCTTTCGATTGGCTCGTCGCGGACGCGGAATTGAAAGGCCGCCTTGTCGTCGCCGTGGGATTCTGCATGGGCGGGCGCGTGTCGTTCCTCGCCAACACCGTCCTTCCCTTGCAGGCCGCGGTCTCCTTCTACGGCGGCGGCATTGGCCCCAACCCCATGATCCCCCACCTGCTCGACCGCGTCTCGCAACTGCATGGCTCCATGCTTTTCTTCTGGGGCGGGCTCGATAAACACATTGGCGCCGAGCAGACCCGCGCCGTGGCCGATGCCCTGAGGGAGGCGGGCAAGCGCTTTGTCAATGTCGAGGTCTCCGACGCCGAACACGGCTTCTTCTGCGACGCGCGCCCGAGCTATAACCCCGCCGCGGCGAAGCAGGCCTGGGTCCTCACCCTGGAGTTTCTGAAGATACACACAACCCGCTGATCCTCACGCGTGGGCGATGGAAGATGCCACCGGCTGCCGGGGCGGTGCAAGGCGCGGAGCGGGTCGCCGCACGCAGCCTCAAGCCGTTCAGTCCAATGGTCGAGGCTGCACGCAGTTGTCGGTGGTGTAAATTGGCGCGGCGAGGCCGTTGCGCACCCACCAATCGTGCCAGCGGCGCCACGCAGCTTCCGAAGGCGTTGTGGCCCGTGGCGGCGAGGTGATGGAATGGTGGGTGAGTTCCGCGAGGCTTTCGCAAACATTCATAAAGACCTGGACATCCGGGTCGCGAAGCGCTTCGATAAGGGCCGTCACGGCGGAGCGGCTTGCGGTAATTCCCAGGCCGCGGGCCGCCGCAACGCGCGCGTTGGCGTCCGGGTCGCGCAGCATCTTCGCCAGGAACGGGACGGCGTCGGCGCCGAACAGGCCGGTGCGCCAGATGGCCATCTCGCGGTTCCCATCCTTCGAGGTTTCGGCGACTCGGACCAGCACAGGCAGATAACTTCGGTCGCGGGTCTTCGCGAGCGCCTGGATGGCCTCCTGGCGAATATAACCCTGCGGCGAATGTTCGGCCAGTTCCATCAGTTTCTGCCTGGCTCGGGGCGTGTTCAAACGTGCCAGAGCCGCCGGGTTGGACCGGCCGAGCGTGTCGGCCCATTTGAGAATGAGCTCTTCCAGAAACGGCGGTCCCATCGAGTTGATGGCCGCGATGGCCTGCCACTGGTCCTTGGTGAAGGGACCGGTGGCGGCTTGGACATAGGGCGCGAAGGCGGCTTTCAAGTCGTCCTCCGTGCCTGTAACCAGGGTAATCTGGAAATCGGAGGAAAATTCTCGGTTGTCGGAAGATTGCGGCGTCCAGACGCCCTGTGGGTAAACGGGCACCCGGCGGCGGGCGTGAACTTCATAAACACCCGTGTGATCAAGCGCGTAGAGGCCGTTGAGGAAGATGCGCTCGATATATTTCTCGCCGGGCTTCAACTCGATCATCCCCGAGGCGCAACTTCCGGCTATCCCGCCGTAGCATCCGAGGGTCGTATCCCAGCCGAATCCCTGGTGTTTGGCGCCTGCAACCTCGATGGGGTCGCGCTGGATGCACGGCACGCCGAGACGGCTGTCGATCGAAACAGGCTTGCTGCCGGTGTTCTTGACCTCTAGCTCGATGAAGAACGGTTCCCCAAGCAGATATCTGGGCTTTTCGGGATAGAAGCGGCCTTCCAGACTCTGCGCTGGAGCAAGGGCAGGTAAGATCACGCCTGCCACCAGCAATCCAGCAGCGAGGTGCTTTGTGCGGGAGTGCAACTTAGCCTCCTGCGACTTCTGAGTGGGTTGGGGCCCAGAGAGTTGCCTGCGGCGGTCAAGTGAAAACCCCTCGCAGGTGGAAACAAACGTTTGAGTTCCACTTGCCATCTAAGGTAAACAGGGCCACAATACTCTCAGGTGCGTTTCCTGTCGGGCAGGAGGTGACCTATGGCGTTCCGCCGATTTCGTTTTGTCACATTTCTAATCGCGGCAGGCATGTGGCTTGTGCCTGTGGCACATGCGGCACAGCAGGGACTCTCGCACGTCCGGGTTGTGCGCTTGAGTTACATCCAGGGCACCGTTGCCGTGAAGCGGCCGGGCGCCACCGAGTGGGCGAAGGCCCTGGTCAACACTCCCATCCAGGAAGGCTTCGAGCTTTCGACCTCCGCCAACAGTTACGCGGAAGTGCAATTCGAGAACGGCTCGACGGCGCGCGTGGGCGAACTCTCCAAGCTGCAGTTCAGCCAACTGGCGCTGGCGGCGGACGGAAGCAAGCTCAACCACCTCACGCTCAGCGACGGATACGCCACGTTCCACTTCATGCCCGAGCGCGGGGATGATTACTCGGTCGTCGTTGCCGGAACCACGCTCACGCCCCGCGGCAAGAGCGAATTCCGGTCCGACCTCGAGGCGGACCACCTGCGCGTCGAGGTCTTCAACGGCTCCGTGGATGTCGCCACCCCGAGCAAGTCCGTCAGACTGGGAAAAGACAAGATCCTCGACGTCAACGTGCAAACCAACGAGGCCTTGAATACCCACGGCGGGATTGAAAAGGACGACTGGGATAAATGGGTCGAGGCGCGGGACGCGCAATCCACCCTGTCGTACCGGGACCAGGCTTACGGACCGAAGCGGCCTTTCTATGGCTGGGACGATCTGGGCGCTTACGGGGACTGGGGCTTCTTCCCCGGCTACGGTTACGGCTGGTCTCCTTATACCTCCTTGGGCTGGTCGCCGTATTCGGCGGGAATGTGGAACTGGTATCCCAGCTTCGGCTGGACCTGGATTTCCGGCGAGCCTTGGGGCTGGGTGCCCTTCCATTACGGCTCGTGGGCGTTTGATGCTTCGTTTGGCTGGTTTTGGATGCCAGGAGCGATGGGCATGTGGTCGCCCGCGATGGTTTCCTGGTATCAGGGCCCCGGCTGGATTGGCTGGGCGCCCGCCGGCGTGGGGGCTGTTTCGGCGTGCAATTGCCTGACGGCTGTCCCGACAGGTGTCATCCAAAATGGAGGCACCGTAGGTCGCGGCGATGTCATTCGAGTGAAACCTGGCGAAATCAGGGCCGTGAGTGCTCCTTCGTTCCTGCCATCCCAGTCGGCGATGCTTTCGGGTACTCCCCTGGGGTCGCACCCCGTTATGCCCGGCGTGGTGACGGCTGCGGGCGGCCAGGTCGCAACCACCGGAACCGTGCGGACGTCGGTGAGCGGGCCGAATGTGGGGACTGCCGCCACGGCTCGCGGCACTTTCGCGACGCGCGTTCAGTCGAGGCCGGCTCCCGCTACGGTGCTTATGGGCAACAGCGTTGCAGCAGAGCGGAGTGCGATGTCGAGCAACCGCGGCTTCATGGGCCGCGCAGGGCGCTTCTTCTCCGGCTCGGAGGCTCAGCCATTGCAAATCCAGCGGTCCGGTAATACGACGCTGGGTGGGCACACGCCGGTCGCTGAAGCCGAGCGCGGGATGGGCGCAAGGACGTTCGGGGGCGCTTCGGGAGTCAGCAGAGGTCAGGTTTCGAATCGCAGCATGGGCCGCCAAACCTCCCCCGGTTCTGCGCGCTCTGGACCCGTGATGCTTTCCCACGGTGGCGGACGGTCGTCCGGGGGCTCGAGTAGTATGTCCAGCCATTCTGGTGGCGGCGGATTTTCGGGCGGAGGGGGCGGCGTGAGGTCTACCGCCACTTCGACTTCGACTTCAAGCGCGGGCCATGCCTCGAGCGGCACGCATCGCTAACGCGGTGGCCTCGTAGCGGCGGGCCGTAGCCCGGCATGCGGTTGCTCGTGCTCAGGCTGACGGGTTACGGCGGGTATAACCCGGCCATCCTGGCTGTGCGCACGCAGGAACACGAAAGGCCGGGCTACTGCGCAGGCGCGGTCTTCGCTACGGGCTGCCAAATGGTGGTTTCGTTCGCCTTCGACAATGACTCACTGATCCAATGATCCGCTGACTCACCCAGTCAGCGTTTCCTCCGATACACTTCGATCTTCGAGCCGCGCGCCAGCACGACAACATCCGCGTAATCGATGAACAGGCCATGCTCCACAACGCCGGGCGTCTGGCTGAGCTTTTGTGCAAGCGCCGCGGGGTTGCGAATGCGTCCGAAGCGGCAATCGAGAATCCAGTGCCCTTCGTCCGTGACGTAAGGCTCCCCTCGCGTGCCTTTGCGCAGGCGCACGGAAGCGCCCAGCGCCGCGATGCGCCGCGCCACGAGCGCACGGGCAAACGGAATGATCTCGACAGGGAGGGGAAACTTGCCGAGTGTTCGTACCCACTTGGTGGAGTCGGCAACAATCACCAGCTTGCGCGAAGCCGCGGCCACGATCTTCTCCCGCAAAAGCGCGCCGCCACCGCCTTTGATCAGACGGAGGTGTGGATCGACCTCATCCGCACCGTCAATCGTCACATCGATTTCGGGCGCGTCGTCGAGCGTGATGAGCGGAATGCGAAGTTGCGCAGCCAGTTTCGCGGAGGCGCGGGACGTCGGGATGCCGCGTATTTTCAGCCCTGCGCGCACACGTTCGCCCAAAAGGCGAAGGGCATCCGTGGCGGTTGAGCCCGAGCCCAAACCCACCACGTCGCCCTCGCGCACGAAGCGCTGCGCATATCGCGCCGCCGTCCATTTCTCCTGCTCGTGGTCCTGCACGCGCCGACACTCCCTATCGCGGGTTTACAGGTGAACAGGGCCTGTGTTTACGCCGCGGACGAAAGCGATTCACCACCCACCGGTCCGGCGGCGCGGCGCCGCCCACTGGCGAGTCGCTGATAGATCAGACGATCCAAAGAAAAGGCCCCGGCGCCTTTGACCAGCACCGCCAACGCCAGGGCGATGGCCAGAAGATGGTATTCGAACCCTTCACCCTTTTGCGTTCCATACCAGTTCATGAAGAGTCCGAAGTGGCGATGGACCAGCGCGACGGCGACGGCCATCTCTACGCCGATTCCAAGTGCCGCGATTCGGCCAAGGAGGCCGAGAATCAGCCCCAGACCGCCGAAAAACTCCGCGGCGATCGCCAGGAAAGCGAAAACCGCGGGAATCCCCATCTGCTTGGTGAAAAATCCCATCGTCGCGCTGAAGCCGTAGCCGCCGAACCAGCCGAGCATTTTCTGTGCGCCATGCGCGATGAATACCACACCCAGAACCAGGCGGATAATCGTCATCACTGCGTCATCGTCCGTCTTGAAAAGTCTGTCCAACATACTGACCTCCTGAGAGTCAATTCTCAAATGTCCAATGCGTTTAATTTGGGAGACGCGCGCGCTCAGAACTCGTCACTCCACTTCCACGAGGTCCAGCAGGATCAATTCGGCGTCCTTCGTCGCCCCGATCTTGAGTCCCGGCTCGTCGGCGATCCGCGCCTGGTCGCCTGCGCTCAGGCGCGTGCCGTTTACTTCCGCCTCGCCGGAGATGGCAAACAGATAGGCCTTGCGGCCGGGACGGCTGCGGTGTTCCACCTGCTGTCCCGCGGCAAGCGCCGAAACGTAAATTTGCGCGTCCTGGTCGATCCGCAGGGTGCCGGGCAGCGCCCCGTCGGAAACCACCGGCAGCAGCTTCCCCTGCCGCTCCGAGTTCGCGAACTGGTGCTGCTCCCAGCGAGGCTTGGAACCGTCGTGGCGGGGAAGAATCCAAAGCTGCAGCAAGTGGAGCGGTTTCTCGGCCGAGTGGTTGTATTCCGAGTGAATGATCCCCGTGCCCGCGGACATCACCTGAACTTCTCCCGCATGGATGACGCCCCGGTTGCCCTGGTTGTCCCGATGCTCGAGTTCGCCTTCGAGCACGTAGGTGACAATTTCCATGTCCCGGTGGGGGTGAAACCCGAAGCCCTTCGCCGGTTGGATCACGTCGTCGTTGAATACGCGGAGTGCGCCCCAGTTAAGGTTGGCGGGGTCGTGATAGGTGTCGAAGGAAAAATGCCAGCGCGTGTCGAGCCACCCCCAGTCGGCGTGGTAGCGTTCGTCGGATTTGATGGTTTTGATCATGAGTTTCTCCTTTCGGGAGAGCCTTGCAGTGTGAGTGGTGAAGGCTTTCCCCAGTTTCCGCTGAAGACGAATTCCTGGAGCGGGCGACGGGAGCGCGGCGCCTCTTCGCGCCGGCGCAACACCTCCGGAAGCGCCTCCGGGTCGCCGGGATACCCGATGGCGACGACCGCCACGGGCTCGTAGCCCGCAGGCAGATGAAAACTATGTCGTGCCTGTTCGATATTGAACCCACCCATTTGATGCACCACGAGCCCCAGGGCGGTACCCTGGACCGTGAGGTGGGCTACAGCCTGCCCCAGGTCGTAAAGGGCGTGGCGGTTGGGCCGGCCGTCCTGTGCGAAGTTCAGTCGGGCCACGGCAAGGGCCAGCACCGGGGCTTGCTGCGCCCACTGCTGGTTTGCCTCAACGAGGACGCTCAGCATGCGCTCGTAACCTTCTGGTTCGTCGCGCGTCGCCACCACGAAACTCCACGGCTGCTCGTTGTAGCTGGAGGGTGACCAGCGCGCAGCCTCGAAAAGCTTGCGGAGGTTTTCGGGCTCAACAGGGTGGGGCGAAAACGCGTAAGGGCTGCGCCGGCGCGCCAGCAGGTCCAGAATCGAATCTCGAGCGGCGCTCGTTATTGCTTGATTTCCGATGGCTTCCTGGAGCAAAGGGCTTGTGTTCGCCATGTCCCGCCTCGATTCGCGTATCATTTAATCCTACCACGATATTCGTTACAACGACTATTGATGCGCGAATCAGCCGGAAGTTACGCGCACTGCCTGCAAAAGCTCGATCAGTGCCCTCAGTCGCTTCGCGCCCAGGCGGCCCAGTCGCTCACGATGCCATGCCGCCGCGGGCCCGTCCAGCTTGGCGAGCAGTGCGAGCCCCAGCCTAGTGACGCGCGTGGTGATCACCCGCCGGTCCTGTCGCTCGCGCGTCCGGGTCACCAAACCGCGCGCTTCCAGGCGGTCGAGCAGGCGCGTAATATCTGGATCGCGCGTGAGCATGCGCTCGGCGACCTCCCGGCACGAGCGCCCGCCGGGCCCGGAGCCGCGCAGAATCCGGAGCACGTTGTACTGGGCGGGGGAAAGGCCATAAGCCTTGAGCACCTTCTCGAGCCCTTGCGTCAGGACGTCCGCGGTACGCAGTAGATTGAGAAGCGCTTCCTCCTCGAGGCTGGCAAAGGGCTTGCGTTGCTTGATCTCGGCTTGGAGTTGAGCGGTCATAGGTGGAATATAGTCGTTATAACGAGTACTGTCAAGAGGAGTGCTTTAACCACCCACCTCGGCATACTCAGCCTAAGGAAGGATTGCCGGGGGGAGCGCCCTCTTTCAGGATTCGGAGGAAGGGCTGAAGGTCAAGGGCGGGGCTTCTAATTCTTCCATGGCTACCAGGAACCAGCGCCGGACGCCGTCACCCCGCGGGGTCACTTCATAGGTGAGGCGAAAAGTGGCCTCGCGGCGCGAGCGGATGCTGTAAGCCACAGCTTCGATCGTGATGTAGTTGCTGGTTGCTTCCACGTCTTTCTCCTCGCGCGCCCCTTGGCGTGACGGGCTCAGGTTGCCGGGAGAGGCTCGGCCTGCAGGGCTCGGTCGAAGGCCGCAGGCGAGATCCGCCGAACCTTGTTTGGCGCGGTCTGGGGCTCCGGCCCTTCACGGAGCAGGGTGCGCAGGCGGAGCCTGGCCTTGTGGAGCTGTGATTTGGAGGCGCCGACAGAAAGGCCGGTCAATTCGGAGATTTCATGGTGCTCGTATCCCTCCATGTCGTGGAGCACAAATACTGTCCTGTAGCCGGGCGGCAAAGCGTCGATGGCACGCCGCAAATTCACGCGATCCAACGTGGCCGTGAGCGTTGCATCGGTCGCGCGAATCTCCGGCGGACGAGCGCTCGGGTCATTCGGAGCGGGGTTGATCGAGTCCTCGATCGATACCTCCCGAGCCTTTTTTGCCTTTCGAAGCTGCATCAGCACCACGTTCACAGCCAGCCGGTAGAACCAGGTGTAGAAGGCTGACTCACCGCGGAAGGTATCGAGCTTGCGATACAGGTGGACGAAGGCTTCCTGCGTGAGGTCCTCGGCTTTCGCGGTGTCGCCGGTCATGCGCACGCACAGCGAGTACACGCGTCGGCTATACATCCGGTAGAGGCGCTCGAAATTCGCAGGTTCGCGCCACTCGATACCTTCCGCCCTGCCCGAGGGACTAGACCCAAGACCAAAGCCCTGGTTTTCACTCGACGTTTTTGTCGTCAAGGCTTCCACAGTTTCACCAAGAATTGCTTTTATTGAATAGTCAGGTGCACTATGACCTCGCGCGCGCACCATGACAATCGGGTGAGACCCCCGGTCACGCGGAAGAAAATACTTAAGAGCCTCTAGGCGTATGCCCCGAGGAAAGCCCTGGGGCCGGGCTTGCCCGGCGCCAGGAAATCCCCTGCCAGGAAATCCACTTGAACCGCGAGGCGCAAGAGACTATAAGCAGTCTAGAGTTCTCTTGGTCGACCCGATATTATGTCCCTCTGATTTGCCGCAGGGCACGATGCGGTCTGGTGGCTCCCGCGCTCCTTCGGCGCAGGCAATCAGACCATTAGCCGTCTGGCGCGAGCACGATGAGTGGACAACTTCACCTGAGTACCTCTGACCGACTTGGAACTACATCCAAGGTGGCCGGTTTCGCAGCCCTCTTCGGAGGCCTGCGTGCGTTTGCCGGATCGATTCCTGGCGCACCGCTGTTGGAGGTCGGGACTCGTGCCGGTCATCGCCCATCTTTACCGGTTCACGTGAGGAAAGAGACTCGGTGAATGGCTATCACTGGGGGCCAGTGGGTATATTCACAAGGTCGTGGGTTTCGAGGGGTTGTGCAATATCGTGAGTCAACTGGGAGTTTACCGGCTGGCTGTGAACGAACCTCCTCCCCCCAATGCCCTTCGGCCGCGATTCCGTACAGGAGATTGATCATGCCAAGCGATGCGAGAATTGGTCCCAGTCCTATCTTGTCGTTGCGAGCGCTCATTCTCGAGGACGATCCATTGGACGCCGAATTAGTCGCCGCCACACTCCGGCAGGCAGGCTATTCCCTGACGTTTACTCTCGCGGGCTCGCCGGGGCTCCTGCGTGAGCGTCTAGGTGCAGGCGATTACGACATCGTGCTGGCCGACTACAATCTCGGCAACTGGACAGCCATGGACGCGCTGGAGATCCTCCGGGACTCGGGCAAAGATATTCCTCTGGTCGTGGTCACTGGCGCGTTGGGTGATGAAGAAGCGGTTGAATGCATCAAGCGTGGCGCTGCCGATTACGTTCTCAAGGACCGCCTCGAAAGGGTGCCGATGGCGGTCGACCGGGCGCTGCGGCGCAAGGCCTATTCTGACGCGCAGGCGCGGCAGCAAGAGGAGATCCGGCGCGCCAAAGAGGAATGGGAGCAAACCTTCGACGCGGTTTCGGACCCCATCCTGCTTATGGACGAGCATTTCCGGATCAAACACGCCAATAAATCCGCCTCGGCGCTCCTAGGGTTGGAGCTGAAAGACCTCCTCGACAAGCGCTGCTACGAAGTGCTGCACGGCCTGGCCGGCCCTCATCCCGCCTGCCCCTATCGGCGCTTGTTCACCACCGGGAAAGCGGAGAGATCCGACATTGCGGAAACGCGACTGGGCAGGACATTTGACGCTGCGGCATCACCTTTCTTCGACGCCTCGGGAAACGTGCGGGGCTGCGTCCATGTCTTGCGGGACATCACCGAGCGGAAACGCGCGGAGGAGTCTCTACGGCAACTGTCCACGGAATTGCTTCGCGCTCAGGATGATGAGCGGCGTCGCATCGCCCGCGAACTCCATGACAGCACCGGGCAGCATCTTGCAGCGTTGGGGATGAACTTGGCATGGGTCAAAGAGAAGGCAGGATGCTTGGATTCGCAAACCAACGCGATCCTCGAGGAAAGCTTCGAAATCGTCAAGCGGTGCACTCAGGAAATTCGCGACTTCTCGTATCTGCTGCATCCCCCGACCCTGGATGAATACGGCCTGGCCTCGGCGATTCGCTGGTACGTGGAGAGTTTTGCGCGGCGGAGCGGCATCCGGGTGACCCTCGAATTGCCTGAGGATCTCCGTCGCCTTGCTCACGGCGAGGAGATCGCGTTGTTCAGGGTGGTGCAGGAGTGCCTCACCAACGTGCATCGACATTCCGGCAGCCCCACGGCGCGGATTCGAATCATGCAGGACCGGAAGTCTCTCTCTCTGGAAGTCGCGGATGAAGGGCATGGATTTCAAACTGTGCGCTCGGAAACCACCGACGCCGGTCCGTGGATGGGCCTGGGCCTCCTGGGAATGCGGGAGCGCATGAGCAGCCTGGGAGGACATCTCGAGATCGAGTCGGATGGGCATGGGACCACAGTTCGGGCGCAATTGCCACTCGAGGAGAAGGCGGCATGAAGACGGTGCGTATTTTGCTGGCGGACGATCACGAAGTCGTGCGGCATGGGCTCCGCAGGCTGTTGGAAGCCCAGTCGGGCTGGGAGATCTGTGGCGAGGCAGCCGCTGGCCGGGAGGCCGTCGACCTGGCGAAGCGATTGAAACCCGATGTGGTCGTCATGGATTTCAGTATGCCCGGCCTGAATGGGACGGAGGCGACGCGGCAAATCCTCAAGGAGCTTCCCAAAACGGAGGTTCTGATCCTTACGATGCACAGCTCCGAACCGTTGATGCGAGAGGCCCTGGAGGCCGGCGCGCGCGGTTACGTTCTGAAGTCCGACGCCAGTCGCGACTTGGTTTCGGGCGTCCACGCCGTGGTTGCGCACAAGTCGTTTCTTTCGCCTGGAGTCTCCGGAACGGTCGTGGATGGGTACTTGCGCAGCCCTGAGGAAGGAGCGTCGCGACCGCCGCTGACCCCGCGCGAGCGCGAGATCGTCAAGTTACTCGCCGAAGGAAAGAGCAATAAGGAAGTGGCCGCAGTCCTGGAGATCAGCGTCAAGACGGTGGAAGCCCACCGCGCCAACCTCATGCGCAAGCTTAATCTGTCTTCGCTGAGCGACCTGGTGCGTTACGCCATCCGCAATGGGATCGTGGAGGCGTAGCTGAACCTGCCGCGAGCCCGTCTGGGCGCCTAATGCCGATTGGATGGGGTCGCGCGGGCGCGGAGGATGGCCTATTTCTTCTTCTCGGCCTGCCACAGCCCGAGGGAAAGCGCCCGGCCGCAGAAGGGGCAGTAATTGACGCCCAGGTAGTCGTACCCGCGACTCGAGGCGGCGCGAATGAAGTACTCCGTCTCAATCTCGTTGACGATGCGGCCGTCGTTGATGCGGTTTTTGGCGCCATAATAAAACGCGCCGCGGTCAATCGCCTCCGTCAGCAGGTCGCAGCAAAACACGGTATACTCCTTTCTTTGTCAGCCCTGGTGTTTGTTTATATCATACGCGAGAAGGCGAGTGGCTGTAGGAAATAGTGAATGATGAATTCTGAATTCTGAATTATGAACAAGGACGCGCTTCTGAGTGTCTGCAATTCAGCATTCATAATTCATCATTCGTGGAAGGTGGCGCATGAGGCGTGGAATGAAGTCGGGTCTGATTCTGCTGGCGCTGGGGCTGAGCCTCGCCGCGCCGTTGGACGCGGCCGCGCTGAAGGCAGGGGCGAGCAAGGTCGAGATTACGCCGCCGACGGGCTTGCCGATGTATGGCTTCGCCAGCCGGAAAGGCGGTGCGACGGGGGTTCGCGACCCGCTCTATGCGCGCGTGCTAGTGCTGGAAGCGGGCGAGCAGCGACTGGCGCTGGTGGTCTTCGATCTCGGCACCGTCTTCGCGCCCCCCTGGATTGCACGCCTGCGGGCCACGGCGCGCGAGCGCGATGGCATTTCCTATGTGCTTGTGGCTGCGACCCACACCCACTCAGGCCCGGACATCCGCGATCAATATCCCGCTCCCACACCGCCGGACTGGGAGACTCCAGTCCTCACCAAAGTGGAGCAGGCAATCGACGAGGCGCATCAGCACGCTGTCCCCGTGCGTCTTGGCGTGGGCTATGGCGTGGCGTATATCGGCCACAACCGCTTGCGGGTGGAACCCGATGGCAGCGTGACCTGGATCGAGCGCAATCTTACCAAGGTGCCGACCGCGCCCGTTGATCCCACGGTCACGGTGCTCCGCGTGGATTCTGCTGATGGGAAACCGCTGGCGATTCTGGTGAACTATGCCTGCCATCCCGTGGTCTTTGGATCGGACAGCCGCGAGTATTCGGCCGACTACCCTGCGGTGACGCTACGGACCGTCGAGCAGGCGTTCGGCTCATCGAGCGACTCCCAGCCGATGGCGATTTTCCTGCAGGGCGGCGACGGAGATATCAATCCTTACTACGCTGTCCAGCCACTCGAACAAGACGCCGTGGGAATGCGCAACTGGACGGGCGAGACGCTGGGCCGCGTGGCGGCGCGTGTCGCGACGGGGATTCACACCGAGGGCGCGCCCGACACGAGCCTCGATTTCGCCGAAGACGCCTTGGATTTCCAACTGCGCTGGGACCCGGAAAAGTTCCGCGCGGGATTGCTGAAATCCTGGGGGCCGGGAGCGGCGGCGGAGTTCGATCGCCGGCGGCAGCAGGGTTTTCATCTG
Organism: Terriglobia bacterium; assembly: GCA_020072925.1. Taxonomy (GTDB): domain Bacteria; phylum Acidobacteriota; class Terriglobia; order UBA7540; family UBA7540; genus JAIQGA01. Next base: position 37,355 of record JAIQGA010000070.1, read on the forward strand.
CCCGTGGCTGCGGTGCTCATCAATAAGCGGATTGCCATCGCCACGATGCCTGGCGAGCCGTTTGTGGATTACCAAATCGAGTGGCGACGCCGGTGCCCCGTTGCCGACTGCATCTTCATGGGGTACTCGAACGGCGATTTCGGTTACTTCCCCACGTTGCGCATGGCTACGCTCGGCGGCTACGGCGCGGCGAACACCGCCACCTACATCGAGCCCGACGCCGCGCCGCGCATGCTCGATCACGCGGTCATTAAAATCTATGAATTTCTCGGCCGGCTTACCGACACGCCCGAAGACCTCAGGAAATGATGAATGATGAATTATGAATTCTGAATTGAGAGCATCAAACTGGATGATGCTGCTTTTCATTCAGAATTCATAATTCAGCATTCATAATTTCATAATTCACCATTCACTATTCCTTTTACCCACTTCATTCTGACGGCGAAGGGTTATGCTTTGACAAGTTCGTAGACGGTGATTTCCGGCGGGGCGCCGAAGCGGACGGGTACCAAAATTGTGCCGATGCCCCGGTTCACGTAGAGCTGTCCGCCGGGTTTCTGGAAATGCCCCCGAACATAGGGGGTAATGAGGCGGCTGGGGGAAAGGGCGGGGGAGATGAACTCCAGGGTCAATTGCCCGCCGTGGGTGTGACCGGCGAGGCTCAGGTCGATCCCTAACTCGGCGGCGCGGTCGAAAGTATTGGGATTGTGGCTGAGGAGGATGTTGGCAGTGTCAGGCATCACGAGCGGCTCAATGCCTTCGAGGTAGCGTCGCACCACGCCCTCACCGTTGCGGGCCATGTGAGTCCGCGTCTGAAAATCCACGCCGATCACGTTGAGGGTTTCGCCGTGCAACCGGATGGGCGCGCATGTTTGGCGGAGGATGGGCACGCCCAGGACGGCGAACATACGCGTGATGGAATCCTCGGTACCTGTCCAGAGCTCATGATTGCCCAGACAACCGACGACGCCGAAGGGCGCTTTCAACCCCGCAAGCGTCTGCACGGCGGCTTCTTGCGTCGACGGATCCCAGGTGATGAAGTCTCCGGTCAGCGCGACGAGGTCAGACTTTTGAGAGTTGGCGATGGCCACGTATTTGCGAACTTCTGCGGAGGTCATGAACGGCCCGATGTGGATATCAGAGAGCTGCACGATGCGGAAGCCGTCAAAGGCCTTGGGCAGGCGCGGCAGTGTGATGCGCTGGTGTGTGACCTCGAGGTTGAGGCGACCATAGAAAAGCCCGTAAGCGCCCGCAACGAACGGAGCGGCAGTCACCGCCAGGGCGGTCTGCTCGAGGAATTGGCGCCGGCCCAAAGAGAGCAGCGGGGGACGCCCGGGATTGGAGGTGTGTGTCAAGCGGCTGTAAATCGCATGAACTCCCCGGGCCAGACGGTCTGCAACCGAGAAGAGTGCGGCCAGCGTAAAGCCCACAAATGAGCACACAAACCAGATGGGAAAAGGGGCTTCGGTGAGTGCCGCGCGAAGGGTTAAATGTGTCGGTTCGGGAAGCCGGCGCAATCCGACCAGGCTGTAAGCGAAGGCGGCACACATAAGAAGGTAGAGCGCCACGGCCAGTCCGCCTAACCAGCGGCCGGCGAGCGCGTTCGGGATCAAGCGTCTACCCCAATCCCGGAGGCGGCGTACCCAGTAGAGTTGGCTCGCAAGAAGCAACGCACCCAGCGCGCCAATACCCAACAGAAACCCCAGAAACCGCATGCCGTGTCCTTTGCCTTGCCCCGCCTTGCGCAAACCCTTTAATAGTATACGCCGCTTCGGCTTGGGCGGCGAACTTCCAGCACGCGGTCGCCGATGAGGCACCGATAAAAGACCGGACGACATTTGATTTGGCGCCTGGCTTGGCGGAACGGTCCCATGCGAGCCGCATTTCTATTGACTTTGGAAAGGGTATCGAGTATGCTTAGGTGTCAGATTCACTAGCTTTTATCCCCCTCAAGGAGATCTCATGGATTTCCAGATAGGCGATAAGGTAGTCTATCCGAACCAGGGCGTAGGCATTGTCGAACAAATCTCCACTCGAAATCTCACCGGACAACCGGAAATGTTTTACCTGCTCAAGCTCAACGCCAGCAGCTTACGGGTGATGGTGCCGACGAGCAGCGTCGTTAACGTGGGCCTGCGGCGCGTAGCGCGGAACACGGAAATCGGCACGATCCTCGGGTATCTCGAGAAGGGCCGTGTGAAAGCGCCCCAGGATTGGAAGGGCCGCTTCAAGGAAAACTCTGAGAAGATGCGCAACGGCTCGCTCCAGGATGTGGCCGAGGTCTTCAAGAGCCTCCTGCTGCTGAATCAGGCCAAGCCACTTTCATTCCGCGAGAAGAAGATGCTGGACCGCTCCTGGCAACTTCTCGTGGACGAGATCGCCATCGCGCGCGGGATGGCGAAGGAAACCGTAGAAGGCCAGCTTGTCAAAGCCCTGAACAAATCGAATCTGAAAGTTCCTCTCCCGAGCTAATGCGGCGAGGCAGAAACGGCCACTTGGCGCGCCCAACGCGCCGGTGGCCTTCAGTTTCTCCGGCTGCGCGCGGGGGCGAATCTGCAGGCGGTAAGGGATCATGGCAGCGCGGGACGGATATTTCCTTACGCCTTGTTCTTACCGCACCACGCAAATTCCTCCTGCCCTCGGCGGCGCAGATTTGCCTTGTCGCTTCATCTTTCTATCCTTATACTTGGCCTCCCTTGCGGCGCCTCAGGCCGCAGTGTACCCGCCGGCGATTCACGGGGTGTGAAAGAATTTTCCACAAGATTTTGGGCGTAGGGGAAGAAAAACCACTATAGGTAGTGTTTTACCTCTTGACAAAGCCCCGGGGCGGAGTTAGATTGCGCTCCAGCCTTTGCGGAGCCGGTCTCCGCCGGGAAGGGCAGCTAAGCCGGCGGATGAGTCTCCAGCGATTCCCTGTTCCCCCGTGACGTGCCGGCCCCGCAGGAATC
>JAIQGA010000397.1 GCA_020072925.1 Terriglobia bacterium
AAAACTTCTGGTGCGACCTTGCCCCAAGTGCGGAGGAGGCTGCAGCGAATCCTGATTAGGCTCGGCGGCTTTTGCCCGTGGTGCCACATGCGATTTCCGAAATTGGACAGCTCTTGAGAAATTTAACCTAGTACTATTAGCAGGATGCTGAAATACCACGAAAACTGTCATCCTGAGGAGGCGAAGCCGACGACGGATCACCGCATTTACTTGATTCGACAAATGCGGAGATTCTTCGCTTCGCTCAGAATGACATATTCCGAAGCTCTTTCAGCAACTCGTCGGGCCGCGGCGGGATAAACCCGCCGCCCCCTGCGGAGGTTCAAGATGGGCGTGGGAACAGCAATCAAGCAAGGTCTGGGCATGGCCCGGCGCGCGAATACGGGCGTCTGGGTTCTGTTCCTGGTGAACCTGGGTCTGGCGGCTCTTTCCGCTTTCCCCTTTTATCGCGGCATCCTGCGCTTTACGGGCTACAGCCTGGAGAGCCGGTCCTTGCTGCGGGGATTTTCGGAGGATTGGCTGACGGACTTCAGCTTCAACTCTCCGGGCTCGCTTCAACGCTACGCTGCCGTGATTGCCGCATTCGGGCTGCTCACGATCCTGGTCAATGCTATTCTCGCCGGAGGCGTGCTGGCGCGGTTCCGCGACCCGAACCAGCCCCAGGGTCTGGGGACGTTTTGCCGCGACACGGGGCGCTACGCCTGGCGCATGGTCCGGCTGATGGTCCTCGGGCTGATCTGCTATTGGATCGTCTTCCGCCTCTTGAACCAGAGTCTGGGCGGCCTCGTGGACAAGTGGACGCGCGACGCCACGAACGATCGCACGGTATTCTGGGCCCACCTGCCCGTGGTGATTGTGACCGTGCTGGGTGTGGTCTTTGTGAACCTGGTGATGGACTACGCCAAAGTCAAGCTGGTGCTGGACGATGATTCGAGCGCGGTCGAAGCGTTTCTGGCCTCGCTCGGATTCTCGCTGGGGAAATTGCGCAAGGCGCTCACGGTTTACCTGATTCCCGCCCTGCTCGGGATCGCGCTGCTCGTTATTTATCGCCTGGTGGTGCCGTGGGACGCGATTCATGCCTCGCTCGGCGCCGCCGCGGGCTGGCGCTATCTCGAACCACTCGTCCTGGCCCTGCTTTTTATCGGCCAGCAGATCATCATGCTGGGGCGCTACTGGTTTCGCGTCGCTACCTGGGCCAGCGAATGGTCCTATTACTCGGGTTCCCGCGGATGACTTCGCCACCAAGTCGACCTGGGCACGGAGCGCGACGCACACGCGCCGAGGCCGCCTGCAAGGCGTTTCGCGGTTTCCCTTCCAGTGAGCGTACAATGAGTATTGGGTCTCATGGGCGCGGTGACCTCGACAGAACGACTCGCGGGCAACGGCGGCGACGGGCTTGCCTTGCGAATCTCGTCGGCGCTCGAGGTCCTGGTTTTCTACGCCTTCACCCTCGAATTCATCTGGCGCTGGCAATACACCTATCGCCACGCCTGGATCCCGATGCTGGCGGCGATCGTCGCCAGTCACTTTCTGCACCACGACCGTCTGCGGGACCTCGGCCTCACCTGGAACGAAGCCCGCGCCAGCGCCAGTGTGGTTTTGCCCCTGGCGATCGCGGTCTTCGTTCCCATTCTTGTTTTCGGGTTCGCGCGCGGCGCTTTGATGCTCAGTCTGCCGGACGAACGCACGCTCGCCGGGTTTGTGGGCTACTTGATCTGGTGCGCGTGCCAGCAATACCTCGCGCAGTCGTTCTTTCATCATCGCCTGCGCAGCGTAGTGACGAGCCCGCACCTGAGCTCGCTGCTGGTCGGCCTGATGTTCGGGGCCGCGCACATCCCCAATCCTGTCCTCATCGTGGCCACGACGCTGGGGGGATTTATCATGGCCGAGATTTTTCTTCGCCACCGGAGCATCTGGCCGCTCGCCCTGGCGCAGGCCGTGGGCGGGTTTCTCCTCGGCGCGGTCACACCGGCCTCGCTGATCCACCACATGCGCGTCGGGCCGGGGTATTTCTACTATCTCCTCCGCTAAGGCTGCCGGGCAGGAAAGCCGATCGCCACGGCATGCGACCGATGCTCCATCAATTTGGAACTAGTTATTATACGCGCGTGAAAGCCCGGCACAAATCAGGTTGCTATCACAACGGCCCTGGGCATAAACTCACCCCGCGAAACGCATTGCAGCGACACGCACAAATAACATGGCCACGAATCGAAGGCGTTCCGATCGTCTCATGATTACCATTCCGCTGCGTATCAGCGGAGTGGACGCCAACAACCAGCATTTCAGCGAAGATACCCGCACGGTCACCATCAACCGCCACGGAGCGCGCGTGCCGGTGTCACGGCCGCTGGCCAGCGGGCGCGTTCTGCACATCGCCAACCTGGTCAGCCACCAGGACGCGGATTTCCGAGTGATCGGGCCCCTGACGCCGACCACTGAAAAAGGCGGTGACTGGGGCATCGCCTGCGTCGATCCCGGCGAGAATATCTGGGCCATCCAATTCCCGCCTCTCCCCGCAGGCCAGGCCTCCCAATCGAAAGCCTTGCTGGAATGCCGGGAGTGCCGCAGCGTGGCCCTGCTGGACACTTCCCTCGTCGAGATCGAAGTCCTGGAGAGTTCCGGCATTATCACTCGCAAGTGCCCGAGCTGCGGGTATAGCACGCCCTTTGGTTACGCGGAGAAACAGATTGCCATGGCGGTTCCTTCAGAAGTGAACGCCATGGTGGGCGAGGCACAGGCTCGCGAGACCTCGGCTTCCCCCGGAGCCGATCAACGCCGCCACCGGCGCGTCGCCCTACAATTGCCCGCGCTGATCCGCGACTATTACAATCACGTGGAAATCACCAAGACCGAGAACGTCTCGAAAGGCGGATTCTGTTTCAGGAGCGACAAGGACTATCTCCTGGGCCAGGGCATCATGGTTGTTTGCCCATACAATCCCGACGGCTCGAACATCGAGACGCGGGCGCGCGTCGTGCGCCGTCAGGAGGCCGGGGGCGCCACTCGCAAAATTTATGGCGTTCGCTATTTGGCTGACCGTGAATAGCCCCGCGCAAAATCATCTTCGCGACCTCGAGGTGTTGCCTCCCGTCTGAGAACGGCCCTGGATTCCCTTGCCACCCGCGCTCCTGTCGCGCCTCTTCTCTTACGCCGCTTGAACGACGCCACAGGAAGAGCCGGTTCGAATTGCCGCATCGCCCATCCGGCGGATACAATCGGACACGCGATTCGTCACGACCTGTCGCCGCCCGGACTGGTCCGCCCGAAAGAAAGGACTTTGGCATGACCCGTCATTCGCTTGACTCACGTTTACTGCGCGTTCTTATCCTGCAGCTCTTTATCGCGGCGCCTTTGATCGCCGCGGCGGGTCCGCCCACCAGCCTCGCGCTCGGACTTCCTGCGGGCATTACCGTGACTCGCCAAGGCGCTTCGGTTGGCCAGCAGATCCCACTTCCAACCGAACAACCCCCCATCCGGCAAAACGAACCCCTGCCCGGCTTGAAGGAGAAGCAGAAGCGCGAACTGATGAAAGCCAATTATGAGAAGATGAAACGGGACGCGGATGAGCTGGCTTCGCTCGCCAAGTCCCTCCAGGAAGATGTCGACAAGAGCAATGAGAATGTTCTCTCGCTGCACATCGTGGAGAAAGCAGAGAAAATCGAGAAGCTCGCCAAGCGGATCAAGAGCGTGGCGAAGGGATATTGAGAAAGCCAGTAGGCAGCCGGCAGAAGGCAGTAAGCAGTCTGAATTGACTCACAAAGGCAATACCCTTAAAGGACATTCCTTTTTTGACATCAGGGCGGCGCAGCCCGCCCCAGACACCCCTCGGCGGAACGTGACAAGGCGCCCGGAGCGCCCCACGGCTGGCGGCCAGTATCAACGCGCGCTGGCGCGGGTTTTATCCGCGGCAGCGGCGCTCGCCGGCTCCTCAACCGCTGCCGTGGTGCGGATCCGCATCCCGTAGAACGACCGGTAAACGAAGAAGTACGATACGGCGAAGAACACCAACGCCAGGGCGCGCGTCACCCCGCTGCCGCTGGTCGCAGTCAGCTTGACGGCAAGTTCCACCGCCAACAGGCCGAACAGCGTCGTAAACTTGATGATCGGATTCAGCGACACCGAAGATGTGTCCTTGAACGGATCGCCCACCGTATCGCCGACGACGGT
>JAIQGA010000398.1 GCA_020072925.1 Terriglobia bacterium
AGATGGACCTTGCGGTACGTGCCCAGAATCCCCTGCGGAGTGATGACGGCGGCGGCGTTATAAAGGCGATCGCCCACGCGCTCGAGCAAACCGACGAGCGCCGTGCAGCCCAGAGACTTTGCCGCGGCGGCAATCTTCTCCGTCGAAGGCCCCGGCACGGTCTCGGCGGCGGGCCGCGCTTCCTCCGCGCTCGTAAAGCAGTAGCCACTCAACGCGCATTCCGGAAACACTACGAGCTTCGCGCCTGCGCTCGCCGCGGCCTCGAGATTCTCGAGAATTTTCTCGAGGTTGCGCTCCTTCTCCAGAATCTTGACGTCCATCTGCACCGCCGCGACTTTCATGAATGCCTCCCCTGGCTTTGTAGCCCCAAGCATTCTACCAGCGAAAGGGCCTTTGGCGTCGAGGGCCCAAGAGGGATTTGGGGAACGGGCCTGCTGCCAAAGGGTTGCCGCTCAAAGGACCTTCCTTGGTAGCAGGATGAGAAGCCCATGGCACTCACTTCCGGGGAGGCGCAGCCTGTCGTGGTCAAAACGGGGGGGGGAAATCTCCGCAGTTACCGGGCGCAAATCATCTGGACAAATTGTCGGAAAACGTGTATTAATCCCCCCAGGGTTTCCCACAGAATCCCGATTCAAGCGCCTTCTTTGGAAGGCGTATTTCACTCTTGCGGAGGAACTATGCGGCGAAGACTCGTTACGTGGTCGAGTGCGGCGGTGGTTCTGGCAGTCATGTTGTGTCCGGCGGTGAATCACGCGCGGCCTGGGGCTCCCCAGCCTGCCAGCCCCAGGGCGGCGGCATCCCCGGCTGCGCCGGAAGCCCATCCGGAAATCCGGGCAGCTATACGCGCGCTCGAAACTGCCAAGCACCATTTGCAGTCCGGGGCGCACGATTTCGGCGGACATCGTGCCAAGGCTTTGGAACACGTCAACCAAGCCCTGGAAGAGTGCCACGCAGCCCTGCAGGCTGATAAGAAGTAAGACCGCGGTCTTCCGCCCGGCGGGTTGGGCTGCGGATTCTGGTGTGATTCCTTTGTAGGCGGGATGCGGGCGCCCGTCGTCTTCAGCCGAGGCGGGCGCCCGCAAGCCTCAAGGGCGCGTCACCGGGTTCAATTGGCCGCCCTCAAGCGGCTTTCTTTGCCGTCATCCGGTTGATTACGCCGTGCAGGCGTGTGTGTGTGCCGCGTCCGACCTTTTCGACTTCCAGTTTCTCGAACTTCTCGGCGAGCTCGTTCTGCTCGCTGGGTCGAAGTATGCCTTCCGCGATGGCCAGGAGCACGTTATCTTCCCTGTAAATATGCCCCCGTAAAAGGTGGATGTAGTTCCATGCGGTCCGGGCCCATCGCTGGCCCGCGCCCCGGCGGTTCGCCCGGTAGTCAGAGGTTGCCTGGCCCAAAGCTTCAAGCAGGGCGCGCCCCTGCTCATGGTCAGTGAGCATGATGCCGATCGGCCCGCCGGACCGCGGAATGCCCTTGGTTTCGAGCGCCGGGAAGAGGAGTTCTTCTTCTTTGCTGTGATGACACTTGTCCCCGAAGGTCTGGAAAAAGTCCAGCAGATCGCCCAGCGTTTTCGATGAAACTCTTTTGCCGCGCTCCAGCTTTTTGGCGGCCGCTTCGGCCACTTCCAGCATTTTCATAATGCCCTCGTGCTCTCGTCGCAGGATCTGTGTCGCAGTTTTCATACTCATCCTCCGTCTTCGCGGCCAGTTTCCAGGGAAGCGCGAGCAAGGGATATGACATAAGTCCGCACGCGCCACATTACCTCAGCGCATCATATCACACCGTGTCACGCCGGCTCGGGGTGTTTCTTCGTCCACGCCCAAAAGCGATATACTGGGATCTATGAGTGTAACGTTGGTCGAAAAAGAACAAATCCTGGAAGCTTGCCGGCGCTGGGGATATTTGCAGGCGGATCTCGACCCGCTCGGGCACGTGCGGCCGCAGCCGCACCCGGAACTGGAAGTGGACGGCGAGGCGGCGGCGCTCGCGCGGCGTTATTACTGCGGGACGATCGGCGTGGAGTTTCTGCACATCGCGGAGCCCGGGCGCCGGCGGTGGATCCAGGAGCGGGTCGAGGCGACACCTCAGCCCTCTGATCAGGCGCGCGTTCTGGAATTGCTGGTGCGCGCGGAAGTGCTCGAACAGGTCCTTCAGGCGCGTTATCCCGGGACGAAACGCTTCTCAATCGAAGGCGTCGCGGCCCTCCTGCCGCTGCTGGACGCAGCGCTCGACGAGGCTGCGAAACGCGGCGCCGAGCAGGTGGTGCTGGGAATGAGCCACCGGGGGCGCCTCGCCGTCATGGTGCAAATTGCCGGCAAGTCGCCCGCAGATATTTTCGCACGCTTCGAGGACGTCGACCCGCGGCGCGTGCTGGGCGGCGGGGATGTGAAGTATCACATCGGAGCCACGGGGGAATTCGTCACCGCGCGCGGGCACCGGCTGCGGGTTCACCTGGTCTCGAATCCCAGCCACCTGGAAGCCGTCGCTCCGGTGGCCATGGGCCGGGCGCGCGCCAAGCAGACGCGCGCGGGGGAAAACGGCCCGGCACGCGTGCTGCCCGTGACGTTGCACGGTGACGCGGCCTTTGCGGGGCAGGGCATCGCCGCCGAGACCCTGAACCTAGCGAACCTGCGCGGCTTCTCGGTGGGCGGAACACTGCACGTGATTGTGAACAACCTGCTGGGCTTTACCGCGAACCCCGAGGAAGCGCACTCTTCCCGCTTCGCTTCCGACGTGGCGAAGCGGCTGCCCATCCCCATCTTTCACGTCAATGCGGAAGACCCCGACGCGGTGGTGCGCGTGGCGCGCTGGGCGGAGGAGTACCGCTACGAGTTCGCGAGCGATGTGGTGGCGGACCTTATCGGCTTCCGCCGGCACGGCCACAGCGAGATCGACGATCCCACCACCACGCAGCCGATCCGCTACAAGAAGATTGCCGAATTGCCGCCGCTCTGGCAAACCTACGCCCGGAAAATGCAGGCCGATGCGGCGCCCGTGGTGGAACGCGTGCGCGCGGAATACGAAGCGGATCTCGACAAGGCGCGCAGCTTGCGCAAGACCCCGGCGCTCTTCCAGCTTCCGGAATACTGGTCGCATTACAAGCTGGGGCGCTACGATCCTGCCTATGAAGTGGAAACCGCGGTGCCCGCGGAAACGCTGCGCGAAATCGGCGAGGCGCTCGCGCATTATCCCTCGGACTTCGCCATTCATCCCAAGGTGAAGCGCCTGCTGGAGCAGCGCGCGCAGATGTCGCGCGGCTCGCACCCGCTGGATTTCGGCATGGCGGAAGCGCTGGCTTTCGGCTCGCTCGTGCGCCAGGGCGTTCCCGTCCGCCTGGCGGGACAGGACAGCCGCCGCGGCACATTCAATCACCGTCACGCGGTGCTCATCGATGTGGAGACGGAGAAAGAATACACGCCGCTCTGCCACGTGTCGCCGCAGCAGGCACGCTTTGAGATTTACAACACCGCGCTCTCGGAAGCAGCGGCGATGGGTTACGAATACGGCTACAGCCGCGATTATCCGGAGATGCTGGTGCTTTGGGAGGCTCAATTCGGCGACTTCGCCAACGGCGGACAGGTGATCATCGACCAGTTCATCGTGGCGGGAGAAGACAAGTGGGGACTGCTTTCGGGAGTTGTGCTGCTCCTGCCGCACGCTTACGAAGGCCAGGGACCTGAGCACTCGAGCGGGCGCATCGAGCGCTTCCTGCAACTTTCGGCGCGCGATAACATCCAGGTCTGCCAGCCCACAATGGCCGCGCAATATTTCCACCTGCTGCGCCGGCAGGCGCTGCGCAACTGGCGCAAGCCGCTGGTGATTTTCACACCCAAGGGCATGTTGCGGCATGCCGCGGCGTCCTCGCCACTGTCCGCGCTCGCGATGGATCGCTTCCTTCCGGTCATCCCGGACGGGCAATTCCCGGACGCCGAGCGCGTGATGCTGGCCACGGGGAAAATCCTGCACGAGCTTCGCGAGGAGCGCAAAAAGCGTCAGGACGCGCGCACGGCCATCCTCGCGCTCGTGGGCACGCTGCGCGGCTTTCGCGAGGTGCGCGCCCTGCCCAGCGACGTCGCGCGCGCGTATCGCGCCGGCCTGCGCGCCGAGAAGCTCGCGACGTTCCCGTGGGAAGACCACTGGGCGACGCCGCT
>JAIQGA010000071.1 GCA_020072925.1 Terriglobia bacterium
TCAACTACGATGGAAAGCTTCGATGCAAACTCCGCCCGAGACTGGGCTCGACATGCTGCGCGGTAATTGGCGCCTATCGAAGTCGCGGATCGCAAGATCTGCCTGCCGATGATCTGCCCAGCTTGGCGACGAGGCATCGCGTCCACCAACTTGATGATCCGCAGCGCAAAGGCTTTCGTCCGGGCTTTCAGCTCCTCAGGGGTCATACTCAAAAGTCCCGACGTTCTGGTTTTTCAATCGTCAATCGACAATCGGCAATCGTCAATCACCTACCCGCTCACTTGGGGAACTTGAACTTCAGTTCTCTCCCCATTTCGAAGACGGGTTTTTTGCGCTTGCGAATCAGCGCGGCGTGTTCGGAGAGGGCGGTAACGAGGATGGGCATGGCGATGGTGGAATCGCAGTGGACGGTGACCATGCTGGCGTCGTGAGCAATCTTGCCCCAGCTTTGGGCTTCTTCGAGGGTGCAGCCGGAGAGCCCGCCCCAATGCGCCGCGTCGGTGACCACCTGAATGGCGTATTTGTGCCCTTCAGTGGCATTGCGCATGAAGGTGGCGGTCACTTCGCTCTGCTGCACGAAATTCTTGGGCGTGCCGCCGCCGAAATAGACCACGCCGCTGGCAGGCGAGTCGCCGGCCAGGTGGGCCGTCTCCAGCACGTCGCCGATGACATCGAAGGTGAACGTGTTCTTTCCCAGGTGGCGGTTCTCCGCGATGCCGATGCCGATGGAAGAATCGCCGACGGCGGGGCAGTAGAGCGGAATCCCCGCCTTATAGGCGGCGGTCACGATGCCGTCCTCTTTCGCGTGTCGCGAGATTTCCTTGCCCAGCAGATTGAGAAACTCGCGCGTGGTGTAGGGGCGCGACTGGTCGAGCGAGGCGGCGAAGCGCCCGATCATGGCGTCGGCTTCCCGAAACTCCTCTTCGTCGGCGAGGGTGTCATACATGCGGTCGATGAGGTTCTCCTGCAAGGCCACGTCGTCGAGGCTGGGCGAGCACTGGTAGTGCAGGCGTCCCAGGGTCTCGTGGATGTCGTGGAAGAAGTTGGCCCCCGTCGAGGTCAGGCAATCGATCAGGCGGTTTTTGATCAGGTAGACCACCAGGCGCCGCATGCCCGCGGGCACCATGGCTCCCGCCATGCCCATCATGATCATCACGCGGTCGCCCAGCATTTTCTTCCAAACCTGGTAGGCGACGCCCAAGTTGCGGCCCTGGAAGGAGATGCCCTGCATCTTCTCGAGTACGGCCGCGGCGTTCTTTCGCGCGTCGATGGCGAAGGGCCGGGTCGGGGTGGAGAGAATTTCGTTCTTACGCATGGGAATTGTCCTCGCTCTGCGGGCCGCCGCCCGTCACACACCCGCGCGGCTGCGCACCAGGAATTGAAGGAGCTGGATTACGGGCAGTGAGCCTGAGGCGGGTCTTCACTCGCCAATACCCAGCAGGATCGCTGCGGACAACACCGTAGTCCACAGGCCCCGCTTGTCGCCGATTGCCGACTGGGTAATGTGCATGGTTCGCACAATCTTGTTGGAAATCCGGTAAATCTCTTTCTTCTCGTCCCAGCTCCGGTCGGGATCGAACTCGACGCCCAGGGTGGTGGCGAGCATCTCGGCCGCCAGCTCCTCCGCGTACTCGCCGGCGACCTCCTCGGTCTCGCCGAAGGAGTGGTGCTCGGAAAGATAGCCGAAGGCGTTCCGGTCACTGGGAATAGCCACCCCCACCGACGCTGCAATCAGGCGGTGCGGCTCGCGCGTCGAATTCTCGCTCATGACCACGAAGGTAACCTGCCCGGGCTTGAGTTCTTTGACGCCCTCGGTGCGCGGGATGAGCTTGCAGCGCGGCGGGAAGATGCTGGAAACGCGCACCAGGTTGCACGCGGCAATGCCGGCCGCGCGCAACGCCAGCTCAAAGCTGGTCAGCTTTTCCCGGTGTTTCCCAACCCCTTTGGTCAAAAACATCCGCTTGGCTACAAACATTCCGGTGCCTGCCTTGTTGCGTGGGCTCCCCCAGAGAGTACCGGGAGTTTACAAATCTGCAAACGGCTTTTGGAGACTGGAATTCTCATCAGGAATTTCGTAACGTAACAAAAAGCTCGGAAAAGTGTCAACGGATTTTAGCACGAAACCTGACTTCGGCGTGAGAGCTGGCAATCGCCGTTTGGGGGCCGCGCGCCGGCGCGTTGGAGTTGACGGAATCTCGGGTGGCGACCGCAAGGGATGTCGGGTGGAATGACCGAAGGTGGCGCGTTTCGGCGGGGGGGCGGCGCGGGGGGCGCTGACCCTCAGCGCCCAGCCTCCCCTGAGAGGGGGCGCGAATCGAGGGCTGACTCACGGACCTTTACACTGGGAAGAGGGTGGGAATCAAGACTTGCATCATAGCCCTCTCCCTCGGGAAGAGGGTGGCCCGCAAGGGCCGCGTGAGGGGTCTCTTGCACGATTTGTTCTCAACTGCTCCCGGCGATTACCATCAGGCCCCTTTGAGGGGCCAACAAGAGTCAAGCCCGCGGCCTTGCTGGGGGATACTTACTAACACGGGATCGGTGTCGCGTCACTAGGAAAAAGGCCTTGACAATGGTGCGGCCCGCCAATAGTCTACTAAGTCGATAGACTTACTTATGAGAATCTCGAAAAAGGGACTCTACGGGCTGCAAGCGATGGTTCGCTTGGCGCAGTGCTATCCCAGCTCGACCAAGATCCACGAGATCGCCCTGGCCGAGCAGATCCCCGAGAAGTTTCTGGAGCTCATCCTGCTCGACCTGAAGACCGCGCGCTTTGTGGAAAGCCTGCGGGGCGCGCAGGGCGGCTATCGGCTGCGACACCCGCCGCAGGAGATTTTTCTCGGCAATATTATTCGCACCATCGACGGCCCGCTGGCGCCCCTGGGCGACGCGGAAACGCTGCGCCGCCTGGTGAGGCAGGACAAGCGTCACCGCGCGCTGTTCCGCGTTTTTCTCGACGTTCGCAACGCCGCGTCGCGCATCGTGGACCACATCTCTCTGGCGGACCTTTGCCGCCGCACGCCGAAGAGCCTCGCCCCTCGCGCTGGAAGGGATGCGGGAACTTGAGATGATCCCCTCGACCCGACTCCCCTCCAACTTCCAACTTAGCGTCCGGGAAGGAGACGCCGTTGAATAAGCATCTGGCGGTCTTGGCCATCGCCCTGCTCGTGCCTGCAGCGGGAGCGCAGGCGCAAAATCCGCCCACGGTGATTCGGGTCGGGCATTTCCCCAACATCACGCACTCCCAGGCCCTGATCGGACAGGCTACAGGGCGTTTCGAAAAGGCCATGGCTCCCGAGGCGCGCGTGGACTGGAAGATCTTCAACGCCGGGCCTTCGGCGATCGAAGCCCTTTTTGCCGGCGCGATCGACCTGACGTATATCGGCCCCAGCCCCGCGATTACAGGGTACCTGCGCTCGCGCGGGCAGGCCTTGCGGATTGTGGCGGGCGCGACGAGTGGCGGCGCCGCCCTGGTCGTGCGCGAAGACTCGGGGATCCGGAGGCCGGAAGACTTCCACGGAAAACGCGTGGCTTCCCCGCAGCTCGGGAACACGCAGGACGTGGCGCTGCGAGCCTGGCTCGAGCGGCAGCATCTGACGGTGCGTGAGAAGGGCGGAGACGTCCAGGTGATTCCCATTGCCAATCCCGACCAGCTTACCCTGTTTCTAAAAAAGGAAATCGACGGCGCCTGGGCGCCCGAACCCTGGGCCTCGCGCCTGATCCGCGAAGCGCGCGGCCGGATCTTCCTCGACGAGCGGGAACTGTGGCCGGGCGGCCGGTTTGTGACCGCGCACCTGATCGTCAACACGCGATTTCTCCGCGAGCACCGCGACCTGGTGAAAAGGTGGATTCAGGCGCACATCGAGCTGACGGAGTGGATCAACGGCAACCTGCCGGAGGCGAAGCGCGTGCTGAACGGCGAAATCCGGAAGGAGACCGGCAAGGCCCTGCCCCAGGCGGTCGTGGACGACGCGTTCTCGCGCCTGCAGGTCACCTATGATCCCGTTCGCACCTCGCTCGTGACCTACGCCGAATGGGCGTTTGCGGCGGGTTTGCTGGGCAGGACGAAGCCGGACTTGGCGGGGATTTACGATCTCTCGATGTTGAACGAAGCACTCCGGGCGCGAGGCGCGCAGCCCGTGCCCTGAGCGGCCCGGAAGCGCATTCGAGCGCGCCGCAGAGCAGGGAAGTCCGGGCCGGGCGTGGCCCCCTTGGAAGGGAACATGGCGACGATGCGGAAACTCGAGGAGGTTTTGCACAGCGGGGAGGGAAAGATTCGTCTACGCGGAGTGTCGCGGTCATTCGTCACGGCGCAGGGGCCGCTTCAGGCGCTTGAAGGCATCGATCTTGACGTGCACGCGGGCGAATTCATCTGCATCGTCGGCCCGTCCGGTTGCGGGAAGTCTACGCTTCTGAACCTGGTGGCGGGGCTCGATCGCTGCACTGCGGGGGAAATCTGGACGGACGGCCACCGCGTGGAAGGTCCCAGTTCCAATCGCCTGCTGATCTTTCAGGAGCTCGGCCTGTTTCCCTGGCTGACCGTGCGCGAAAACGTGGAATTTGGCCTGCGCCGGCGCGGGGTGCTGCGCCAGGAGTGCGTCGAGCGCGCCCGGCGCGTGCTGCGCCTGGTGCACCTGGGGGGTTTTGAAAACAGTTACCTCCATCAGCTTTCCGGCGGCATGAAGCAGCGCGTGGCGCTGGCGCGGTCCCTGGTCATGGAGCCCGAGGTGCTGCTGATGGATGAGCCCTTCGCGGCCCTTGACGCGCAGACGCGTGACTTGCTGCACCAGGAGCTCGAGCGGCTCTGGGTTGAGACCGGCCAGACCATCGTCTTCGTCACGCACAACGTACGCGAGGCGGTCCGTCTGGGCGATCGCGTGGTGGTGATGACGTTCCGCCCTGGCCGCATCAAGTGCCAGTTCGAGATAACGCTGCCGCGCCCGCGCACCCTGGAAGACCCTGCCCTAACGCTCGTAGCCCGCAGCGTCCTCGACCAGCTCAAGGAAGAAATCAACAAGGCGGTGAAGACGGAGTTCCGCGATGAGACGACTGCGTAGACAACTTCTGTTCTACTCCCTGCTGGTGGCGGTCTGGTGGTTGATCGCGGACCTGGAAATCTGGACACCCTATCTTTTCCCCTCGCCGCGCGGGGTGCTGGAAGCCCTGCGCTGGGGATTTGCCGATAAGACTTTCCTCGTGGGCCTGGGGATCAGCATGAAGCGCATTGCGCTGGGCTACGGGCTCTCCGTGGCGCTGGGCGTGGTGCTGGGCTGCCTGATTGCCGCCAGCGAGTTCCTGAAAGACACGCTCGGCGGAACGCTTTTGAGCCTGCAAAGCCTGCCCAGCCTCTGCTGGCTGCCCCTCGCTGTGCTCTGGTTCGGGCTGAGTGAGAAAGCCATCCTGTTTGTGGTGGTGATGGGCTCGCTGCTTTCGGTGACGATCAATACGGAAATGGGCCTGCGGCACGTGCCCAAGATTTATCTCATGGCTGGGCGGAACCTGGGCGCGCGCGGTCTGGGCCTGATCGTGCACGTCCTGCTGCCCGCGAGCCTTCCTCACCTGGTTGCGGGGCTCAAGCAGGGTTGGGCGTTCGCCTGGCGCTCGCTGATTTCCGGCGAAATGATTTTTGTGAGCCTGGGGCTAGGCCACCTGCTGATGATGGGCCGCGATCTGAACGACGTGAACCAAGTGGTGGCCGTGATGGTGCTCATCGTGGCTATCGGCTATGTCGTGGACCGCTTGATCTTCGAACGGTTCGAGAGCCGATTGCGGCAAAAGTGGGGCCTAAGTGCCGCCCCCTGACTCGTAGGGGCACGCCATGGCGTGCCCCTACAGCTCTAGCTGATCCCCAGCTTCCTTTCCATTTCCTCCAGCGTGACTCCCTTGGTCTCGGGATAGAAAAAGAGGACCACGAAGAACTGCACCACCATCATGAACGAGAAAAACATGAACGGGTAGGCGCCGGAGCGCGCCGCCATGACGGGAAATATCATGGAGATGAGCGCGTTCATGATCCAGTGCGTGAAGCTGCCCAGGCTTTGACCGTTGGCTCGCACCTGGTTAGGAAAAACCTCCCCGAGGTAAACCCAGATGACCGCACCTTGGGAGAAGCCGAAAGAGCCGATGAAGCCCACCAGCATCCAGACTAGTAATTCCTGGTGGTGCCCGGTGGCAAAGATGGTCGCGACGCCCGCCAGAGACACCATCGTGCCGACGGAGCCGATCAGCAACAGCGTCTTGCGCCCCAGTTTGTCGATGACCGACATGGCGATGATCGTAAATACCAGGTTGGTGGCGCCCACGGCTACGGCCTGCAGGTCTCCGGAGACCTTGCTGAAGCCGGCGCGCGCGAAAATGTCGTTCAAATAATAAAGCACCGCGTTGATTCCGGAGAGCTGGTTGAACATGGCGACTGAAACCGCCAGGAAAATCGGCATGCGGTATTTCCAAGAGAGCAAACGGTCCTGGGCGTGTTCGGCGCTGAGTGAGGCGACGATGTCCTGCAATTCCGCCTCGAAGTCTCTCTCCCCGCTCATGCGCAGGACTTGGCGGGCGTCATCAACACGCTGCTCCTTCACCAGCCAGCGCGGGCTTTCGGGGATTCCCAGGAGCATAAGCAGAAAGAGGGCTGCCGGCACTGCCGCGATGCCCAGTTCCCACCGCCATTCGTGCGCCCCGAAACCCATCCGGCCAATAACGTAATTCGAGAAGTAGGCGAGCAGAATCCCGAAGACGATGTTGAATTGAAAGAACCCCACCAGGCGGCCGCGCCACTTGGCCGGGGCGATTTCCGCGATGTACATGGGGCCCAGCACCGATGAGCCGCCGATGCCGAGTCCGCCGATGAACCGGGCGCCCACCAGCGGATACCAACCCCACGCAAAGGCGCAACCGAGCGCCGACAATAGATAGAGGATGGCCATCACCCGCAGGCTGGCGCGCCGGCCGTAGCGATCGCCCGGAATCCCGGCAAACAATGAACCGACGACTGTTCCCCACAACGCCATGGAAACCGTGAAGCCCAGCGAGGAGGCGGTGAGGTTGAATTGTTCCGACAGAGCATGCGTGGTCCCGGAAATCACCGCCGTGTCAAATCCGAACAGCAGGCCGCCCAGCGCGGCGACGACTGTGGCCTTCAGCAAATACGCATTCAGCTTCATAGCACCTTCCCAGGAGGATTTTTGGTCCTGATGCCCCACGACTCGCAAACCTGAGAATCTAACACAGGTGGACGGAAGTTATACCAAGGGTTTTCAGGGTTTCCCGGGCGCGGCCGGAGGGAAAAGCCCTTTAATCGATATTTTTGGAGTGGTAGACTGCGCGCTATCGGGAGGCGGTTCCCATGAGCGAGCCCGTCACTGTCCCTGGCCTCCTTCGCTTCGGAGTTTTTGAAGTTGACCTCAAGACCGGAGAACTGCGCAAACAGGGGCTAAAACTTAAGCTGCAAATCCAGCCTTTCCGCATCCTGGCCACGTTGCTGGAGCGGCCGGGGGAACTGGTCACGCGGGAAGAAATCCGCGAGAAGCTTTGGCCGGCGGACACCTTCATCGATTTCGAGCACAGCGTCAATAGTTCGATCAAGAAGCTGCGCGAGGTGCTGAGCGACGACGCGGAAACGCCGCGCTACATCGAGACCCTGCCGCGGCGAGGGTATCGGTTCATCGCGGCCGTAGAGACGGGCCAGCCGTGGGGAGACCAGTTCATCGCCTCTGTAGAGACGGCCCGAGGGGCCGTCTCTACGTCCGCGCCGGTGTCCCCACCGGGGAATGTGGCGGCGGGGATGTCGCCGGTACAGCAAGTAGGGGCGGTTCGCGAACCGCCCCTACGAAAGGGCTGGATTATCGCGCTCATGACGGGCGCGGTGGTTGCCTCGCTGGCGGCAATACTCGCTCTCAACTTGGCCGGCGTGCGCGATCGCGTTATGCGGGCTGTAAGGGCAGTTCGCGAACCATCCCTGCCGAAGATCGAATCCATCGCCGTGCTGCCGCTCGCGAATCTCTCCGGTGACAAAAAGCAGGAATATTTTGCCGACGGGATGACCGACGAGTTGATCACCACCGTGGCGAAGATCCGGTCACTTCGGGTCATATCTCGGACCTCGTCGGGGCAATACAAGGACACGAAGAAATCCATACTACAGATTGCGCGTGAATTGAACGTGGATGCGGTAGTAGAGGGTAGCGTTCTGCGCTCTGGAAACCGGGTGCGCATTACGGCCACGGTGATCCATGGGTCGACCGAGCGCCGCTTGTGGGGGGGAACTTATGAGGGCGACTTTGGCGACGTTTTGATCCTGCAAGGGGAGGTGGCGAGCGCGATTGCAGAGGAAATCCGGATTGGCCTGACACCCCAGGAGCATGCGCGTCTCATTGCGGGGCGGCCCGTCAATCCCGAGGCTTATGAGCTTTACCTGATGGGACGCTATTTCATGGGCCGATGGCCTGCAGATCTGGAAAAGGCGACTCAGTACTTCGAGCAGGCGGTGGCCAAAGACCCGCAATACGCCCCTGCTTATGCGGGCCTTTCGTTGGCGTACTCGGGAGCCAGCTTTTTCCGGCCGCCGCGCGAGTTGAACTTTAAGGCGAAGGCCGCAGCCCTGAAAGCACTGGAACTGGATGACACACTCGCGGAAGCTCACACGGCCATGGGGCGAGTATTGACGCTCTACGACTGGGACTGGGCGGCAGCGGAGCGGGAGTTGAAACGGGGCATCGAACTCAACCCCAGCAGTCCGGTGGCGCATCGACATTATTGGAGCCTCCTGGTAGCGCTGGGACGGTTCGGAGAAGCCATAGCTGAAGCGGAACGAGCCCGAAATCTCGATCCGCTTAGTGTGGGAAGCTACCGAGGCTTGGCTTGGGTGCACTCGTGGGCGCGTCATTATGACCAGGCGATTGCTTACTACCAGCAAGCGTTGGCGCTCGATCCCAGCCACACCCAATCTCGAGTGGGGCTTGCGGCGACTTATTTTTTGAAGGGCATGTACGCCGAAGCTCTGAAAGAAGATGAAAGGCTGGGTGCACCGGGCGACGGGCCGCACATGGTTGTTTTCTATGCCCTTACAGGTCGCCGAAGTCAAGCGCTTGCGATCCTCCAGCCTTTGGAGCGGAGATGGGCCCAGGAAAAGTACGTGGACTCAACTGGCGTCGCGCAGGTCTACGGCAGTTTGGGGGACACTGAGCATGCGTGTGCGTGGCTCAATCGCGCCTATGAGGAGCGGGATCCCGAAATGCCTTGGGTGTTCGCAGACGCCGCGTTCGACCGCGTGCACGAGGCCGCGTGCTTCCAAGGTCTCCGGCGGCGCATGCATTTTCCGTCGTAGCACGGCTATCTTGGCCGTGCATGCGGCGGTAGGGGAGGGCCTTCACGGCCCTCCCGCCTGGGGGCGCGGGAGCACCATAAAGGTGCTCCCCTGCCATGCCCTTTTGTTGGTCTGCCAAAGCGGGAGCACCATAAAGGTGCTCCCCCTACGCACCGCCACGGGCGAGACGCCCGTGGTACGTTGAAGTGGAAAGATTCAGTTCCGAGGTTCCTGGCGGGTCTCGGCGTGGTGGCGGACATCGACGCCCTGCACGAGAAACAGCACGTCTTCGGCGATATTGGTGGCGTGGTCGGCCAGGCGCTCCAGGCTGCGGGAGATAAACATCAAGTTGACTGCCTGCCGGACCGCATTCGGGTCCCGCTCCATGAAGGCAATCAGCTCTTCGAAGATTGAGTCCCGCAAGTCATCCACCGCGTCGTCCGAGACGAGCACGTTGCGCGCCAGGTCGGGGTCTTTCTTGACGAAGGCGTCCAGCACCTTGCGGACCATGGACTGCACGAGGTTGGCCATGCGGGGAATATCGATGAGGGGTTTGATGAGTGGTTCGTGCATGAGGGAAAGCGCCCGCTCCACAATGTTGACCGCGATATCGCCCATGCGCTCCAGATCGTGGTTGATTTTAATGGCCGCCGTAATGAAACGCAGATCACTCGCCATGGGCTGCTGCAAGGCCAGAAGCCCCACGGCAAGATCGTCAACTTCAATTTCCAGACGGTTAATCTTGTCTTCATTCCGGATCAATTTCCAGCAGCTTTTCCCGCAGGTGGTCCAGTTCTTCGATGAAGTGGCGCAAGGGCTGTCACCTTTCTAAGAGCAAGATGCCCAGTCCGGATAACTTTCATCCTGAGGAGCCGCAGGCGACGAAGGATCTCCGCATTTGCTTGATGCTACAAATGCGGGGATTCTTCGCTTCGCTCAGAATGACAAAGCCGGCGGGTTTTTCATCATCCTGCTGAAGCATTTCCCTGATTCTACCCAAATCTTCCCGTTATGTAATCCTCCGTTTCCTTGCGCGCCGGAGTCTTGAAGATGACTGCGGTTTTATTGAACTCGATCAGCTTGCCGAGCAGAAAGAAGCCCGTGAATTCAGAGACGCGGGCTGCTTGCTGCATGTTGTGCGTGACGATAACAATGGTGCAAATCTCCTTCAAGCGGAAGAGAAGTTCTTCGATCTTGGCGGTGGCGATGGGGTCGAGCGCCGAGCAGGGCTCGTCGAGCAGCAGGACCTCGGGCTCGATGGCGAGCGCGCGCGCGATGCAGAGGCGCTGCTGCTGCCCTCCGGAGAGGGCATAGGCCGATTTGTGAAGGTGGTCTTTGACTTCCTCCCACAAGGCGGCGCGGCGCAGGCTGGCCTCGACCGCATCGTGAAGGGTCCCTTTCCTGTGCCAGCCGTTCACTCGCAGTCCATAAGCGACGTTTTCGAAAATGGACTTGGGGAAAGGGTTGGATTTCTGGAAGACCATCCCCACCCGGCGGCGCAATTGCGTCACGTCCATGGTGAGGATGTTCTGCTCGCCCAGAAGGACTTGCCCCTCCACGCGCGACGTCGACACGGTCTCGTGCATGCGATTGAGCACGCGCAGGAACGAGGTCTTGCCGCAGCCCGAGGGGCCGATCAAGGCAGTAATCCGGTTGGGAGGGATTTCCAGGGAAACGTTGTGCAAGGCCTGCGTCGCGCCGTAAAAGACATTCAAATTGGAGACGCGGAACTTTGGTTCGAGGGGGTTCACGGCTTCCTTCGGACTCTTTGGTAGGTCCGGTTTCTCTTTCAGGGGTTCTTCCAAGAGGTTGAAGTCTCGCATAACGGTCGCCATAAGTTCACCGCGGAGTGGCCACTCGCCTTGACAACAGCAGCCGTGCGCCGACATTTGCCATCAGCACCAAGGCAAGCAGCAGGAGTCCGGCCGCCCAGGCTTGACGGTGCCAGTCGTCGTACGGCGAAATGGCGTAGGTGTAAATCATCACCGGCAGCGAGGCGGTCGGCTGATTGAAACCGGAACTCCAGAATTGGTTGCTAAAGCTGGTAAAGAGCAGCGGGGCGGTTTCCCCGGCCACGCGTGCCAGGCTCAGAAGCATGCCCGTGGCAATGCCCTGGAAGGCCGCCGGGACAATGACGGTGGCCACCGCCCTCCACTTGGTTGCCCCCAGGGCCAGGGCGCCTTCACGGAGCGTGATTGGCACGGCGCGCAGGAACTCCTCCGTGCTTCGAACCACAATGGGAATCAACATCACGCCCAATGCCAGACCGCCCGCCAGCGCGGAGAAGTGGCCCATCGGCATGACCACAATCGTGTACGCAAAGATCCCCATGACAATTGAGGGCACGCCGTTCAGGAGGTCCGCGGTGTATCGAACAAGGAAGGAAAACGTCTTCCCGCCAAACTCCGCGAGGTAAACACCTCCGAGGAATCCCACCGGAATACCCGTCAGAGCCGCGATCAGTAGCAGCTTGCCGCTGCCGACGATGGCATTGGCCATGCCGCCGCCCTCCTCCCCGACCGGCGCCGGCAAGTGCGTCAGGAAACTCCAGCTTAAGTGACTCCCACCTTTCCAGATCAGGTACCCCAGGATGAAAAAGAGCACCGACAGGGAGGTCAGCGCGCACAAGCCGGTGAGGCTCAGCATGACGACGTTGACGGCCTTTCTCCAAACCAGGCGGTAGCTCATTATGGGTGTGCGGTGGCGCGCCGCGTGGTGGTCAGAATCAGCAAGCGCGCGAGCCCGTTGATGATGATCGTTACCACAAAAAGCACCAGCCCCAGCTCGATCAAGGACTGGAGATAGAGTCTGCCGGTCGCCTCGGTGAACTCGTTGGCGATCACGGCCGCAATCGAATACCCGGGAGCGAACAAGGAGGCGTTGATTTTGGGGTCGTTGCCGATAACCATGGTCACCGCCATGGTTTCCCCCAGCGCCCGCGCCAAAGCGAGAAAAACCGAGCTGAAGATTCCCGTGCGGGCATAAGGGACGACAACCTTCCAAGTGGTCTCCCACTTCGTCGCGCCGAGCGCCAGGGCGGCCTCGCGCTGCTCCACAGGTACGGCCAGCAGGACTTCACGCGAAATCGAAATGATGAACGGGACCACCATGATGGTCAAAACCAGCGACGCGGCCAGAAGGCCGATGCCGAACATGGGGCCCTGAAAAAGCGGCAGGAAGCCGAGGGTTTTCTTCAGGAACGGCTCGACCGTCGTGCGCACCACCGGCACCAGAATGAATATGCCGAGTACCCCAATGATTACGCTGGGAATGGCCGCCAGCAGTTCGATGAGGAAAGTCAAGCCATTCGAGATGCGTCGCGGCGCAAGTTCGGCCAGGAAGATGGCGGCGCCGACACCCAGCGGAACAGCCAGCAGCAGGGCGACGGAGGATGTGACGACCGTTCCGTAAATGAAGGGCAGGGCGCCGAAGTTCTCGAAGACAGGATCCCAGACGCGTGTCCAGAGAAATCGCCACCCGAAATGCTCGCGGGGCAGCGCCGAGTTACGCCAGAGTTCGAACACGAGGAGAGCGGTGATCAAAAATATACTGGCGGCGAACATCAGGGTGATGAGGTGAGCGATTTCATCGCCACTGCGGAGCCCCGCCACGAACGCGCGGACCCGCCCCCGCGAGGGGGGGCGAGAGCGGCGCTCAACGGCGATAGGTAAGCTGGCCACGTTACTGCACCTGCGAGAGGGACTTCTCTTCGATGGCGACCACCGGCTTCGGCAGGCGGGCGTAATTCAACGCTTCCACCATGTTCTGTCCGTCGGTCATCATCCAGTGGAGAAAATCCTTTATTGCTTTGTCTTTCCGAGCATCCGGAATGTTCGTGGGGATAAGCAGATAGGTAAAGCTGCAGATCGGGAAAGCATTCGCGCCCGGCGCGTCGGTAATGGAGACGCGCACATCCTTCTGCATTTGGGCGGCGGCTCCCGCCGCGGCGGCGGTGACGGTCGTGAGGCTCGCCTTGATGAACTTCCCCGAGGAATTCTGCACACGACCGTACGGAAGGTGGTTTTGAAGCGCGTAGATTAGCTCCACGTAGCCGATCGAATCGGGCGTTTGCTTGACGATCCCGGCCACGCCCTCGTTCCCTTTTCCTCCCAGTCCTACCGGCCAGTTCACCGAGGTGTTGCTTCCCACCCGGCTCTTCCACTCCGGGCTGACCTTGGAGAGGTAGTCGGTCCAGACAAAGGTTGTCCCGCTCCCATCGGAGCGGTGCACAACCACGATGTCATTTCCCGGAAAGCTGACGCCAGGATTGGGCTTGGTAATTTCCGGATCGTTCCACTTGGTAATCTTGCCAAGGTAGATTCCTGCCAGGGCTTGGGGAGTGAAATTCAATTCCGCGTTCACGCCCGGAATGTTGTAAGTGGGCATCACGGCGCCCAGTACCGTAGGGAATTGGAAGACGTGCAAATTCAACTGGCTAAGCATTTCATCCTTCAGGGGCATGTCGGAGGCGCCGAAATCCACGGTCCCGGCATGGAGTTGCTGGATGCCCCCGCCCGAGCCGATGGACTGGTAGTTGATCTGGATGTCCGGGTGCATCTTGTGGTACGCGTCAAACCACTTCGAGTAGATGGGATAGGGAAAAGTCGCGCCCGCCGCGTTGATCAGGAGCGCATCTGCGGGCGGCGGCACAGGTGTAGGGGCGGCTGCCGAAGGCGCACTTGTACGTGTCACCATCAAGCCCGCGGCCAACACCAACAATCCGAGCACGACGGCTGCTTTCTTCATTTCCATCCTCCCTAGAATCTAGGTTTCGATTGTTACAGCCACATTACGTCTGTGTTACAGCGTGGTCACGCGGGGAAGCCCTTAGCGCTCTGCCGGTTACAGCAGCGCCGAGCCTGAGACCACACGATACGGGATTCCCCGCGCTGGACCGGGGGTTCCCTGAAGAAGAATGTGAGGGCTCGACGTTAAAGGAATATCACCCGGATATGACGTGTTGATTACATTCCTTCCCGAGGCGATTGAGCCGAGCGGGAACCTGGGGTCACAGACTGGAGTCCGGCTCGAGCGGGCCTGGGAGGCTTCATCCAAGGCGGTCGGCAAGATCCGGTTCAGTTCCGGCGCGGCGAACGAGTCGGCGATGAAATCGAACGCTCCGTGGGATTGTTTTCATCATGCCCTGAGGGCAAACTGCGAAGCGCGGGGTCGCCAGTTTATCAAACGGTCGGCGTCGGTTCGAGAGGATCACGCGCTTCGGCGTGCCGAGTCAAGTCGCCCTTGGAGGACCGCGACCTTGCCGCATCGTCCAGGGCGCATCGGAAAACGTGAACCAGTTCCTGGACGGTGAAGCTGTGGGTTACGAAATCAAAAGCTCCCTCGCTCATCACATCCAGGTAGAGAGGCAAATCGGCGATCCTCGAAACCACCACGACGTTGACCCTTCCCGGAGCTTTCCTGGCGAGGTCCACGACGCCCTCCCAGGTCGCGTCGAACAGGGTCGTATCGGTCAGAACAACGTGCGGTGGAGGAAACGCGGCCAGATGGCTTGCGGCTTCCTGGCAACGTTGCGCCCGGATCGTCCGGACCGACAGGGTCTCGAAAACCGCGTGGGCAGTTTCGAAAAACTCGTCGGCTTTGTCGCTGAGCAGTAACGCGGTCGGCTTAGACTTCATCCAACACCACCTTCTTCATGAAATAGAGAGCTCCGTGCGCGCCGCTGGTTATGGCACAGTGTCTGCGGATTGGCTGGCGGCAATTCGCTAGAAACCCAAATTCCGCGGAATGGGGAGGCCGGAGTGCTCGGTCGTAGTCTTTTGGCTGAATTTCAGGTGGCCTTCGCTTTCCTGCTCGCCATCCTTTGGAAAAACCTCCATAAGGCCAAGCAGGAATTCCATCCGCGCGTTTGCTCTGTGGCTCCGGGCAATAATGAGAACCAAGGTGAAAACCACGGCTAACACGGCCAACGCCAGCAGGATGTCCGAGTTGTGTAAAATTCGCAGCATCATGTTCAAGCCGAGGATGCTCCGGCCTTGTTAACCGCGCTTGAGGGAAGTATGAAGTTTCGGTTAAGTTCTGATTGCGAGTTTGTCGGATTATGGCCCTGACGCGGGGCTTCAGCAGGCGGGCAAAAGGACCGTAAAGGTCGAGCCTTTGCTCAGTTGGCTTTACACAAAAACCGTGCCGTTCATCCGCTCGACGATGTGTTTCACGATCGAGAGACCCAGGCCCGTTCCGCCCACCTCGCGGGAACGAGCCTTATCCACGCGGTAGAAGCGCTCGAAGATTCTTGGCAAGTCGTCGGAAGGAATGCCAATCCCGTTGTCAGCAATCGTCACCCCGACCTTACCGTCACCCCGGCGGGCAACTTTCACTCGCACTTCGCCCCCGGGCCGGTTGAACTTCACGGCGTTGTCAAGCAGATTCAGAATCGCCTGTTCCAGCCGCAAGCGGTCGCCCACGATTTCGGCGTCTTCCAGGTTATCCCTGCACATCGTCACCTGGTACTGATTTGCCACCGGCTCCAGGGTGCGCATCGCCGATTCCACGACATCCCGCACCGGAACTTTCTCCGTCGCGGGCACGCTCTTGCCGGATTCCAACTCGGAGAGGGTCAGGAGGTCTGAGGCAATACTGTTGAGCCGCGTGGCATGTGCCTGGATAATTTCCAGGAAGCGTCGCCGGTTGTCCGCATCGTCGATGGCGCCTTCCAGAAGCGTCTCCGCGTAACCGCGGATGGCGGTGAGCGGCGTGCGCAGTTCGTGCGAGACATTGGCCACGAAGTCGCGCCGAACGCGCTCGAGGCGCTCCAGATCCGTAATGTCGTGCAGGATCGCCAGGGCACCGCGGCCCGTGGGGCTCGAAAGCGGCGAGGTTTGAACCTCAAAGACCCGGCCGTCGAGCCCCGGAAGCTGCATGCGTTGCTTGAACGTCTGGCCGGAGGCGATGGCCTTGCTCAGAATTTCCCTCAGCCCGGGATCGCGCACCACATCGACCAGGTGGACGTTCTCTGAAAGGGGAAAGGCCAGGCTGACGATGCGGGCAAACGAGGCGTTGCAGAAGGTTACGCGAAGCTCGCTGTCGACGGCCAGAACGCCTTCCACCATGCTGGCCAGGATGGCCTCCCGCCGCGCTGATTCCAGATTAAGCCGCGTAACGAGATCGCGGAGCTGCGCGGCCATGGAGTTGAGCGAGCGCGCCAGCGCGCCCAGTTCGTCGTCCGCGCGCGCTGTGAGGGTTTCCGTGAAGCGGGCGCCCACCAGGCTCTCCGCAAAGGCTTGCAGGCGGCCGATGCGATGCGTAAACGAGCGGGAAAAGAAATAAGCGATCGCCAGAGCCACTAGCGCCGTGAGGGCCGAGACCCCCAGGATTCGCCAGCGCACCGGAGCGATGGCCGCGTCGAGATCTTCCAGGGGCACGGCGAGCCTCAGCACGTAGCCCGGCTGGCCGCGTAAGATCAGAGGGATCGCGACATAACACAGGTCGCGGTTGAGGGTTGCGCTGTGGCGGATCGAAGCGCCCACCAGCCCTTCGTAAGCCTGGCGAATTTCCGGCCGCTGCGAATGGTTCTCCATGGTCTCGGGGTCATGCTGCGAGTCCGCCAGGACAATCCCCGTGGCATCGATGATCGTGACGCGCGTTCGCGCCCGATTGCCCGCGTCGAGCGCCCAGGGCTCGAGTGAACCTGAAGGCGCGGTTTTCAGTTCGCCGGCCAGGATGCGTGCTTGCGCTGCCAGCCTTTGCTCGACATCGCGAATCTCGTGTTGACCCGTATAGCGGGTCAGGTAGAAATCCAACACCACCAGCGTGGCCGCCAGCAGCACAACGGCGCTTGCCAGGAGTTTGCGGAAGATGGGGCTGCGAAGGATCATGGCAAAAGTATGCCACAGCCAAGCTTTTTCCGTCCGTTGGGGGCTGATTCTTCCGACCGCCTGCGCGAACCCGGGCGCGCAGGCCGAGGATGAGTTTCGTGCGTGTTTCAACGATTGCCCAGGTTACTGCCTTAGGCCGCTTCGGACGGTTCGGGCATAAACCGATAGCCGGAGCCGCGCACCGTTTGAATCAGGTGCGGGTGGCTGGCGCGCGCCTCCACCTTTTCGCGCAGGCGCCGGATATGCACATCCACCGTGCGCGGCGTCACGAAGCGGTCGCGCCCCCAAACTTCGTCGAGCAAACGGTCCCGGCTGAAAATCAGCCGAGGATGGGAGGCAAGAAAGTGCAGCAGCTTGAACTCGAGCGTGCTCAAATCGACCGCGCCGCCTCGCACGGTCACCTCCTGCGTGCGAACATCCAGGTGGAGTTCCCCGATGTCCACCACGTCCGGCTTCTCCTCCGTGGTGACCCGCCTACGGAGCACCGCCTTCACTCGAGCGACAAGTTCGCGCGGGCTGAAGGGCTTGACCACGTAGTCGTCCGCCCCCATCTCCAACCCCAGCACGCGATCGATTTCCTGGCCTTTCGCCGTCAGGAAAATCACGGGCAGGTTTTTGAGGCGCTCGTCCGCGCGCAGCCGGCGGCAAATCTCGAAGCCATCCAGGTCGGGGAGCATGATATCCAGCAGCAGCAGGTCCGCGGAGCGGCGCCGCAAATGCTCCAGCCCTTCACCGCCGCGGGTGTAGCTCTCCAACTCGAACCCTTCCTTGCGGAAGTTGTAGGCCACCAGCTCGACAATGTCCTTCTCGTCTTCAATGAGGACGATGCGCGTCCGCATAGGCGAAAGTATAACCTCGAAATGTTACAGGAATGTTTCATTTATAGCCAAGCGGGGGCTTCCTCGGGTGGCGGGGGTCGGCGGCCACGGACAAGGACTCAATTCAAAATTCGCTCTTGAAATATAAAACTGGTGTATAAAGTTCGCAGTCTTCAGGGCTCTAGAAAGTAATTTGGATTATCGACTTCTCGGCGCTTTTCAGGGTTGCGAATCCTGCAATGCTGGATGCGACGCGGAGGAAAGACCCATACCCACTTGTCGCAACTTGGCAGGAGGCAGGCATGCCTACTTACACCCAAGCGAACAGGCCGCTAGCGATTACGACACCTCTTGGCGAAGACGCACTGCTTCTGACCGGCATTCGCGCCCGCGAAGCCATCTCGCAGCTCTTCAATTTTCAGGTCGATCTCCTCGCCGAATTGGAGACTCCAATACGGTTTGACGGCATTCTGGGCCAGAACGCGACCCTCGAACTGCGGCTTCCCGGCGAGGAAAAGCGATACTTCAATGGGATCGTGAAAAGCCTCAGCCAAGGCTCCCGTGACGACACCTTCGTCCACTTCCGCGCTGAAATCGTGCCCAAGCTTTGGCTGCTGACGCGAAAGGTCAGAAGCCGCATCTTCCAGCACCTCCCGGTTCCGGACATCCTTCACGAGGTGCTGTCGGGATTGGACGTCGCGTACAAAATATCGGGGACTTATTTCCCGCGCGATTATTGCGTTCAGTACCGCGAATCCGACTTCGCTTTCCTCAGCCGGCTCATGGAAGAGGAGGGAATCTATTACTTCTTCACGCATAGCGATGGCTCCCATCAGATGGTCGTGACCGATGTTCCGAACCGGCATCCCTCGGTGGCGGGCCAAAGCCGCGTCACTTACGATGAAGTGCAGGGCGGTGCCCGCAAAGACATGCGGATCATGGCCTGGGAAAAGACCCAGGAATTACGGTCCGGGGCCTATACCCTGTGGGACCACTGTTTTGAGCTTCCAGGAAAGAATCTGGAAGCGAAGGAACGGACCACGGGCACCGTGAAGGCGGGCAAGGCGAGTCACAAGCTCGATGTCGCCGGCAACGACGAGCTCGAGATCTACGATTATCCCGGCGGCTACGCGCAGCGTTTTGACGGCGTCAACAGCGGGGGCGGGCCGCGGCCGGAGGATCTCAAGGACATTCCCAAAGACAGCGAGAGAACCGTCAGGATTCGCATGGAGCAGGAAGAAGTGGAGAGCCTGCGCGTCGAAGGGGCAAGCAGCTGCGCCCAGTTTGTGGCCGGCCACACGTTCACCCTCGAGCGGCACTTCGATGCCGACGACGACTATCTCCTGACCGTTGTCGAACATGCTGCCCGCCTGAAGGGCAGCTACCGCAGCGAAAAGTCAGCATCGAACTTCCAGTACGAGAACCGTTTCACTTGTATCCCGGTATCGCTGCCCTACCGCCCGCAGCGGGTGACCCGCAAGCCCGTGATTGCCGGCATCCAGACCGCGACAATCGTTGGCCCGCCCGGCCAGGAAATCTTCTGCGATAAGTATGGCCGCGTGAAGGTGCAGTTCCATTGGGACCGCGAAGGCAAGAAGAACAATGAAAGCTCGTGCTGGCTGCGGGTCGCCCAGATCTGGGCAGGGAAGCGCTGGGGAGCTTTTTTTTGGCCGCGGATCGGCCACGAGGTCGTCGTCGCTTTCGAGGACGGCGATCCCGACACTCCCATGATCGTTGGCAGCGTGTACAACGCCGAAAATATGCCACCCGTTGCCTTGCCTGCGGGAAACATGTTTGCCGGCGTCAAGTCTGTCAGCGTACATGGGCGTGCCAATCAAAATTTCAACAGCCTGGTTTTTGTGGACCAAAAAGGCCAGGAGCATTTGGCTCTCCACTCGGAGCGCCACATGGTCTTGGTTGCCGAATTCGACGTAGCCGCCCAGGAGGGCCGCCACCATTTCCAACGGGTGCCGGGCGCGCACATGGTAACCGTCGGCAGTCTGCCCGGCACGGGAGGCAGCGGGGGCGGCAACCCGCCGGGAGGAGGGTCGTCATCGAGTTCTGGCAGTAGTAGTAGTACGGTTAAGACACCTGCGGGCACGACCGTCTCGGGCACGCCAATGGCGGCCCCTCAGCCGCGGTCCGTGCTCGGCCTCAGCTCTACCGTCGTCTACGGGTCAGCCTTCGCCTCGAGCTGGCCCATTTCCTTCCAGTTGGCCACGAATAGCCTCTTGAAGATCATCGTCGATCCGGCAGGATTCATGAGGGTATTTCCCGAGCTGGAGGGCGGAATGCCGCCTACTCTGGCTGCATTCCTGGGTGGCGGCACAACCGGCAACGCGCAGGTGACCCTGGGAAACGCTATAACCGTCACTCTAGGGCGCGTCTTCGATATCCACGTAGGGCCGGAGCTGATCAAAGTCCATACCCATAACAAAACAGGCGGCCAATTGCTTAGCCCAATCACCGCTTTACTTTTGGGACTGACTGCCTATGTCTTCCAAGGGGCGTATGTCGCGTTGGCGGCGCTTGACGCAGGTGTGTGCGACGGTATGCGGGGACTTCTCATTTTCGCATTCCAAGCGGTCTCGCAAGTTCTATTGTGGAAGCTCATCGCACTAGCACTCTATTATCAGGCAATGCGAAACACGGCGGACTGGGCGGCCCATTTCTCGCCGCATATGACGGAGGACGATGCAAGGGCGGTAGATCAGATCAACCGTGACTTCGACAACTTGGCGCAGGCGCTAGAGGCCGAGACCCTCGGCTTCTGGCCGGTTGTTGAGAGTCTGGCGGTCCCGGCATTGGTCCAGGGTATTGGTGAAGTTGAGCTTTCGGCGACCCATGGCCTGAAGAGTTAGCTCGAGTGACATCAGTTGGCGTAGACGTCTGGCCACACGGGGCAGAGCCTCCGGGGCATGGAGAATTGAGAGGAGGTAGGAAATGCAGTCGAATGACGACGGTATGGGGGGCGGCTCAGGTGGCAGCCCAGACACGACGACGCAATCTACGTCACTCGATGGCAGCCACACCATCGCAGCGAATCAACTAGGGCTGGTGGCCCGTCCGCCTCTCCCGCCGGCGGTGCCGGGGCCATGCGTCATCACGCTACTGGCGACCGACCTGCCCGGCACCGGGGAGGATGGGCTGGTGGAGGTAAAAGCAGCCAAGGGAGTTCGGATCAGTGTGGGACCGCCGCTCCTCGTCCGCGCGCACTCAGATTCCACAAATGGCGTTGAGATCGCGGTTGGCGAAGTGCAGAACGTCACCATCCAGCGGGGCCTTCTGCCCGGTGTTGACCAAAAGATTGAAATGACGCCTAGCGGCATTACCGTGGATGCGGGAGCAATGCCGGTGACAATCCAGAGCCTTACGCAGATCACGCTTTCGGTCGCGGGCGGATTGAGCACGATCACCTTGGGACCGGAGGGCATCACGATCCAGGGGATACTGGTGCAAATCAATTAACTGGGGGGATCACCTCGTGGGCGCCAAGCCATTGGTGAGGGTTACCGCGAGTACTGCCGAGGAGGTCTGTGCACGTTTCAACGTCAAGAAGGAAGCGTTTGCGCTCCTTCGTCACGGTATGGCCCCCGCGGATTTCGTTGAAGCTCTGATCGCAAACAAGCAATACGTCAATGGAATTGATTTTATGGCCCATGCGCTGCCGGCGAGGGAAGCGGTCTGGTGGGGCTGTCTGTGTCTCCAGCACGCCTGCGGCGACAACTTTTCGCCAACCGACAGAGCGGCATGCAGAGCGGCCGTGCAATGGGTGATGCAGCCCACGGAAGTGAACCGCACTGCAACGCTGGCACCCGCCCAGGCTGCGGGACCGGCGTCGCCAGCGGCGGGATTGGCAATGGCTGTGTACCAGACCGGTGGAAACATTGCTCCGCCAAAGGCGCCGCCGATGGCGCCGCCTCCCTTCGCGTCGGCGAAAGCCGTCGCCGGGGCGGTCAAGATGGCTTGCACCAAAGCGGACCCTGCCAAGATTGTCGAGACGCAACGTCAATATTTGGACCTGGCGATCCGGATGGCTGAGGGGAACTCGCGGTAGTCTTCGATCCCGCGAGCAACTTCACGAAGGGGGATGAGGGGGGACTAGAACATGGGCATGCCGGCCGCGCGCATGGGCGATATGCATGTATGTCCCCTGGTGACCGTCCTTGTGCCTCACGTTGGGGGACCGATCCTTCCACCCTGTTGCCCCCTAGTCATGATCGGCGGCATGCCTGCCGCTCGGGTTGGCGATATGGCTCTTTGCGTGGGACCGCCCGATGTCATCATCCTGGGTTCGTTCACCGTTCAGATCGGCGGGCAACCCGCCGCGCGCATGGGCGATATGACCGCCCATGGCGGTGTCATTGCCATGGGTTTTCCCATGGTCCTGATCGGTCCGTAAGGAACCAAAGCAAGGAGGAATCGCCGATATGGCAACAAGCATAGCCATCCCTTTCGAAAAACAATCCGATTCCCAGTCCAGCCGGAGTTGCGGGGCGGCGTGCCTGAGTATGGTTTACAGCTCCTTGGGAAAGCCCGTCCCTCAGTCCAGGATCTGGCCGTTAATTGCCAAAGTAAACCAATTTGGGAGTATCGCCTCCACAACCCACTTGATGGCGAAGGACGCATTGAGCAGGGGGCTTGCCGCCGTCGCTTTCCAGGCGCGTCATCCGCTACAGACTCTAAAGCTCTGTTGCGAGTCCGGCACACGCGCGATCCTCAGTCACCGCCCGACCCTCGAGTCACTTGCCGGCCACTATTCGGTTCTGGTGGACATCGACGACCGAGAGGTCGTGATGCACGATCCCTTCTACGGTCCCTCTCGACGTGTACCACACGCGGAATTGCTCGAGTTATGGCAGCCGCGCCTCCCAAACTCGGAAATCGTGGGATACGTGCTGGTGGCTATTGCCGCCGAGCCGTCCCCCGCCAATTCCTGCTGGCTTTGCCGCGCGCCCCTACCACGCTCGGTCGCGTGCCCGAGATGCAAGAAACTCGTGGGGCTCGAGCCGCACGCGGTCCTGGGCTGCCTCAACATCGATTGCCTCGCGCGCATGTGGAACTGCATCGTCTGCCCTTTTTGCGACTACGTCTTCAACTTTGGCTCTCAGGCCACCAAGCGCGAGGCAGCCCAGCCCCTCACGGCGGGGCCGGAAACCCCGGGCGGGCAACCGGCAGCCGCCCCACAGAAGGATCCGTTGGATTTCAGCGGGGTGTTTGCCGCAATCGAGAAGTTCTGTAGTTTTATTCTTACGATCCCAGGAGCTGCTGATCGTCCAGAAATCAAAACGGGGCTGGACCTCATCGCCATCAATAGCCAGAAGCTCAAACTTGCGCAGGCGGAGGTCAGGGCTCACCAGAATACCCACCAGGAGCAAGTTGCAAATGTAGTGCAAGCGGCGAAGCAGAGGCAGGAAGCGCACCGCAAGAAAATGGAGGAACTCAAACGTCCGTTGCCCCCGCTAGATCCGGACGCGCTTGGGCGCGCCCTCCTCAAGAACCTCGGCTTTACCGACTGAGCGGTGCAGATCATCACTGTGGTGTTCGGTTGAAGTCAAAACCGATTCCTCGGTGCAAGGGAATTCATGCTATCCCTGTCTACTCGAATCACCTTCTGTCCTCGCTGGGCAGCGGTGTTCGACCGGGTTGAGCTGGGGGCGGTAGCTCTCAACCTAGCGGACTTAGTTTGCGCAACTGCATTCGAGCGATCACCACGCGCTTGCCATTGCTACCCAAAGCCTACCAGCATGGCTGGCGTACTGTTCATGTGCGTAAGCCCAAAGAGCATGCACTCGGCGATATTCGCCCCGTCCTGACCTTGCATTCCCGGCTTGGCGGTGGTAGATTTTTCCCGATGGTTGGCGTGGACACCAATCGAAGGGTAGGCCGGAAGGCGCGTGAAACCAGCCGCTTTTCTCTGTTATTTGTCCAGTACGGCTTGCCACTGATTAGCTAACCGTCTCATTCCTAAAGACGTAGTGCGAGCGGGAGTAATTCAGCGGTAGAATGCCAGCTTCCCAAGCTGGACGTCGCGGGTTCGATCCCCGTCTCCCGCTCCATCTTTTCTATAGTTTGCACGAACCGGCTTCACTCTGTGCTCCGTTTGTGCTCCGATCACATCACTTGCAAGGTTTTCTCTAGCTGGTTGACCGCCGCTTGTCTGCTTTCGACCGGCGACTGCGTGTAGACGTTTTGGTTCACGTCAAGGCTATGGCCGAGCTGATCGGCCACCAGTTTCCCATCCACCCCGAGTGCTTTCATCAATGTGGCATGCGTCCGGCGCATGACGAGGAAATTCGCCCAGCCCAGGCCCACTTTTTTCAGTTTTGGACACATGGATCGCCGCCAACAATTGTCCTTTGAGAGCGGCGTCATTCTTTCGGACGGGAACACCCAGGCACTGGCGCTGGTTTTAACCGAGAACTCGCGCCATACCTCAATATCCCTGAGCAGGCCCTCCGGCAGGGCCGCTTGGCGAATCGACTGACCCGTTTTTGGCGTGTCGATTGCCCCTCGATATACTCGTTGTTGAATGTCTGCATACGTCGCGGCCATCCGGCCCCAGGTCAGCGCGAATATTTCGCCTGGACGCATCCCGGCAATGACCGCGAGCTTGGCGACCAACCGTTCTCTCTGGTCGAGCGCCGCGAAACAGTTTTGCACCTCCTTTATGTTCATGACGCGGCGCACAGGCTTCGCCGCATCCTTTGGCGTAAACAGCAACAGCGCGGGATTTCGCTCGATTTGGCCCTCAGCGACGGCCATGTCGAAAATCTGCTTCATATCCCAGCGGAGATGATCGACTACGGAAAACGACAGACCGGAGTGCGCCTTCGCATCCAGCAGGTCCTGCAGTTCGTCGCGCCGGAAACCCGAAAGCTCCAACGGACCGAACTTGCTGACGAGATGAACCGACACCCTGTTCACGTTGTTTTCCTTCGTCGAATCTTTCCACTTGCGGCTATAGTAAGGAAAATAGACCTCGGCCACGAACTCACCAAAGCGCCAGACTCTGTTCTGTTCGCGTTTGGCGGCGGCTTCGGTAACGATTCGATCCACGACAGCTCGCGCATCCGATTTGGTCATATCCTTGACCAATCCGATGACGCGGCTTTTACGCCTGAGATCAACCCACCACATCGCGACCCAACGGCCGCGCTGCTTCTTAACCGAACCTCTCTGATACCGGCATTTGCGCATTCGGTTTCTCCTTATGCGCGTTTACCGGCACCCCGTACTGGCGGTGCAGATATCATACCACCGGAAGCGGGCTGTTCGTTGGCCTCGATCCACGAAACAAGGGTCTCACGGCGAACGAGCTTTCGCCGCCCGAGGGAAACCGCAGGTATTGGCGGACAACCGCGGACACGCCCGGCTACCGCTTTGCAGACATGCGCCTTGGAGCAGTGCAGCAACTTGGCGACGTCGGCGAGGGTAAGCAGGTCAAAATCGCTGAGCCCATTCATCATGCACCTCTGGCGGGCGATTCTTTCCACGAACCTACGCAAGCCTATAGCTGTGGCGAGGACGAGCGGATAATGGCTGTTGACCGTCTGTCCCAGCTTTTCCCCATCGGTTTACGAAAATTCTGCAACCATTCC
Organism: Terriglobia bacterium; assembly: GCA_020072925.1. GTDB lineage: Bacteria > Acidobacteriota > Terriglobia > UBA7540 > UBA7540 > JAIQGA01. The sequence continues at coordinate 25,550 of JAIQGA010000071.1, forward strand.
CCATAGTCGGGCGTTGCCGGTGTCCCTGAGCCCGCCCTGCCGCAGTAAGTACGCAATCCATCACATCTTTTCAGGCACCATACCATTTCCACGGAACGTGACCACGCCAGCCAACCAACAACAACGATCGTGGAGTGCGCTATGCCCTGAGCACCCCAGCGCACGATTAAATCCTCTGGCGGAGGGCGAATCCTGTCAAATTTTCGAGCTAAGAAGGCACTCGCTTGGACCCGGAGAGAGCCTAATTGACCATTCCTGCCGAGGTTTCAATGGGTTGCGGACTCGTGCAGTTCGGCGTGCGCTAAGATGACCACACCGGAACTGAGCCGCGTAAGAAAATGGCTGACAGTGTATTCAGCGATGAGGGGAATATTGGGATTACTCGCCCCCAGGGCAGGGGCGTATCATCTGATGTCCGGAAAAGGTTAGTTTGGCCTTCCGCCCTTGTCATCCTTTGATCGCAAGATCCGGTTAGCCATCTCTTGCACGTAATAGTCGGCAACCGGCCCTGCAGTTCCGAGTCGCTTTTGCAGGGTCCTTCCGGTTTCTGTTTCCGCTGGAGGCGACTCTGGCTGATTCTTCCATAATCTGGTTCGCTCGTGTTGAACGGCCTGGCGAATCGACTCCTTGACTTCTGCGGTATCCTCAGTGCCGTCCCGCGGCACCACCTGCGACAGAAGCGCATGAAGCTCCGGGTAGCTAATTTCCCAGATTAAATCCTCGCTCTCCTCTCCAAACTGTTTCAATTCGATCTCTCCCAAATCGTTCAGCCTGAAGTCCACCATGCAGGGTTCAAGCGGGAACAGTTGGGAGGGATGGGCTACGTCCCACTCGTCAAGCTGGACAAGCGCTTCTCGCCGCGTGTTTGCCGTCACTAATGAAAAATCGCCGTTGGGCCATCGACACAGGTAGGCGCCAGTCTCGAATTCGTCCAAATCCGCTTCACTGCCCTCTCCTGTCCGACCCCTCAAACTCGGGGCCTCTTGTAGCTCCGCTTCTCCTACCAATTGAGGTTGCGTTTCTCCCCGGCCGCCCTCGCGGGCCGACACCGCAGTCACCTCAACACCCGCATCCTCAAGCAGATGATTTGCGCCAATGAGTTCAATCATGGCCGAGACGGTGTCTGGTATGAACTCCTCGGGCAGAGCCTCCCGCCAGCGCTCACCTTTATGATCCAGCCGTACCCTCGACCCGCCCGCCTTGCTGTAGTGCTCACGAGCAACCTGGATGGCGCGCTGCTCAACGCTCTCGTCCACGCTGACCGCGATTTCAAGCGTGATTGTTTTTCTCATTACACATTCTCCCTTCAACGACACCGAAACTGTTAGTTGATGACGCTGTTCGCCGAAAAGTTCAGGTCGAATTCGGCGCCGGAACCCCAGGCGTGCTTGGTTCGAAGGCAAGTACTCTAACCAGTGGGGCTCGGGCATGTAATCTGGCATACCACCCCTGGCGACGCATGTTGAAGTCCGAATCCGACACTCTCGAAGGCAACATAACCGGAACCTCAACAGTTTTCCACAAGCCGAGCGCTACCTTGACACACCCCATCTGATCATTACTTTCAATAACTTACGCAACCACAGGGAGCCGCCAACTCACCTGCAAAAACGAGTAAGCCCGAGATTCGTTGGGTTGAAAATTGGGTAAGATTTGCGGTAGAGAAAGAGCGGTACTCCCGCCGTTGAGGTAGAGCTTTAAGTTGTTCGCCACGTTCAAAATCGGGTTGACTCTCGCGCTGAGACAGTTCCCGCGCTTAACGGGCGATGTCAATTCTTTCAAACTTGCGCAATCGGCCAAGCGCCACAAACTTAATGTTCCTTTTCGCGCTTGCCATCTTCGAATCTCCCGCGCTGGGATGCGCTCGGTCAGCTGGTTGGTGGCGATTGTGTTGTCTTGTCGAGGCGCCGACCTACGCCCCTGAGCTAAATGGGGGACGGCTGCGGCCCTTCGGGCGGTTCGTTGCCGTTCGTACAGTCGTCGCTCACGGGGACAAAGGCATGGCCGGGGGGGCCGGATGCAAAGGGCGTTCGGACACAATCCCATTTGGGTTGTGCGATAGAATGCCGAGCAGCGGAATCGGAAGTACCTTCCAGATGCGCTGCCATGAACAAACCCACATGGCTGCGGGTTACTTCCTTGCGACGCCCGCCGGGCTTTATCTGCCAATAGACCCCCCAGAACCATGAGGAGGTTCGAATAGCTGTGGGAAATGAGGAGTGTCGCATCCGATCAGCTAAAGAGATTTGCAAATCGGCACGGGAGGTCCGTTGTCCAACTATCCGGGGGACGCCGGGCAAGGTACGAATAATTCCCCCGCGACAGCAGAAGGCATTCATAGCGACCCTACCTATCCGGGCCATTGTGCGCTTCTACAACAAGCGCGGCACGGCCGAACAGCGGATCAAAGAAGGCAAGCAGGCGGTGAACGTGACGCGGTTGAGCAGTCATCGGCTTCGTTCCAATGAGGTGCGGCTGTGGTTCAGCGTGATCGCGTACAACCTCGGGAACCTGTGGCGGCGGCTGGTGCTGCCGCAACGGATTGGGAACTGGTCGCTGACAAGCCTGCAGCAACGGTTGGTCAGGACGGGCGGCCGGCTGGTGAAACACGCCCGGTACTACTGGTTGCTGCTGGCCGAGGGCCATTTGACGCGCCGTCTCTTCGGGTCCATGGTACAGCGAATCGAGTTGCTGCCCCTGCCAGCGGGATAGGCCTGCCGCCGACGGAGCGGACGTCAGCGACGAGAGGGCCGGGGATGGAGGAGTGTCGGAGACATCGGTCGGAGAAGCGACAACCAGAAGCTTGGGGACTCTCCAGAGAGGGAGAACATGTGCCTCCTGTGGTCGCTGGAGGCGCCGAACGTTGAAAACCCGACTGGCCATTGCACGCGGAGGCGGTCACGCGTATGCTGACGCTCGGCTAAGAATTGAAAAAGGAAATTCCCGCTACACTGTGCCATTCAAGCGAGGTGAACCGCGTGCGTTCCGGTGTGGGGCATCTTGCCAGCACCGCTTCAGTTTTGGATTCGGACAAAATGTGGCTACCAGATTTATATTAACTTTGATGTTGACAACTCAATTCTGAACTCAGACAATTCATTCAATTGCCACACTGGTCAGCAAGGCCAAGAGGGAAGGCGCAATGCAGCAAGGCGTCCGCTCCCGTGTCGCGACCCGTGCCTGGGTCAGGCGTACAGGGTACTCAAAGTATAGGCTCGTCCAGATTCGAGATCATCCTCAGACTTTAGGCACTGCTCCGATTCTGGCCGCGCTTATTTCTCAAACCTGTAGTTTCAAGCCTGGGCAATCTCGCGCATCTCACGATCTGCCTTTTAGCTCACCTTCAGCCCAGTCTCTCGGGACGCCAAAAGGCTACTCGGGACCGGACAGCGGAGGCCAGGCGCTGCCTCGAACTCAAAACCCTCAAGTCACCCTAGTCTCCTGTCCCATTGGTTCGTGACATAAGTCATGAGGGTTGGGAAGTGGACGTGCGTTGGGCGAAGCGAGCGATGCTGGCGAGGATTTGGTCCGGCGTTTTGGTCCAAACGAAGGGCTTAGGATTTTGGTTGTGCACGTCGATGTACTCGCGGATGGCCGCTTCCAGCTCCTTCACGCTGCGGAACACCCCGCGTCGAATGCGCTTGTTAGTGATTTCGGCGAACCAGCGTTCCACCAGGTTGATCCAAGACCCGTAGGTGGGTGTAAAGTGGACATGAAACCGCGGCCGTTTCGCGAACCATTTCCGGATGATTGCCGTTTTGTGGGTGCCGTAGTTATCCACGATGAGATGCACCTCCAGTCCGGCGGGTACCTGCGCCTCGATCACATCCAGGAACTGGCGAAATTCCGAGGAGCGATGGCGGCGGTGCAGTTGGCCGATCACGCGGCTGGTCTTCAATTCCAGCGCGGCAAACAGGGAAGTCGTCCCATGGCGCTGGTAGTCGTGCGTGCGGCGCTCGGCTTGCCCGGGTCGTAAAGGCAGCAGCGGTTGGGTGCGGTCCAGCGCCTGAATCTGGCTCTTCTCGTCCACGCAGAAGACCAGGGCGTGGTCGGGTGGGTTCATATACAAGCCCACGATGTCCCGCACTTTCTCGATGAGCAACGGGTCGGGCGATAGTTTGAAGGTGTCGGTGCGATGAGGCTGCAAACCGAAGGCGCGCCAAATCCGGCTGACCGTCATGCGGCTGAGCCCGGTGGCTTGGGCCAAACCGCGGGTGCTCCAAGGCGTCTGTCCGCGCGGGGTACTTTCCAGGGTCTGCACCACAATCTGCTCGACCTGAGCATCGGTGATCTTGCGGGGCGCTCCGGGTCGCGGCTCATCATAGAGCCCTTCCAGGCGCATCTCCAGAAATCGGGAACGCCACTTGCCCACCATGCCCAGCGAGCAGCGCAGTTTCTTCGCCACGCTTTTGTTCTCGAGTCCCTCGGCGCAGGCCAGCACCACCCGCGCCCGTCGAGCCAGCGCGGGCTGGCTGCGCGCGCGATGGGCCAGCGATTGAAGCCGCTCCTGCTCGTCCTCAGTCAAAATCAAGGGCCGTTTGGGGCGTCCGGTTCGCATCTAAGCCTCCTACATCTTAGACGCACCTCGGCCCAACTTAGTTCACTTATTTCTGGGACATGAGACTAGCAGCCCGTGGTAAAAGTCGGTAGGGGCAAAGGGTGAAGATCCTTGCTGGCGGGAAACCGCGGGTCGACTGGATCACCAGCTCAAAGGAGACACATCACTCATGCTGCGCTATGCCTTCACGAATAATAAAGAGTCAAGCGACGCATTCAACAC
>JAIQGA010000399.1 GCA_020072925.1 Terriglobia bacterium
CCATCGGCTCGCGCAGGACGCGATTCACCGCCCGAAGCAAGTATTCAACGTCGGCCGACGAGGGCTGCACCGTCGCGGGGTCACCATCAAAATCCGTATCGGTGGTGCCGAGCAGCGATTGCTCGTACCACGGTGCCAGCACGAAGATGCGGTCATCTTCGCGGATCGCCGCAAACACTGCGTGATGAGGCGCCAGCTTGGGCAGGATCAGGTGCGTGCCCTTGGTCAGGCGAACGGTCTTCGAGCCATCGTAGCCGGGAAGCAGCGCCCGCAGGTGGTCCACCCAGGGACCCGTGGCGTTTACCCAGAGGCGTGCGGAGATTTCGTAGTGTTGGCCGGTGAGGCGGTCCTCGGCTTCCGCGGAGATCACGGTGCGCCCGCCGCCCTGGAGTGCCAACGCGCGGATTTCCGCGTAATTGGCCACCACCGCCCCGTGCTCGGCGGCGTCCAGGATGTTTTCGAGCGTCAGACGAGCATCGTCGGTTTCCGAGTCGTGATAAATCGCCGCCCCTCGCAAGCCTTCGGACCGCAGCAGGGGGAGCAACCGAAGAGCTTCCGAAGCGCTCAGCATCCGGTGGCGGTCGGCGCGGCCCAGGTTTCCCAGCAGGTCGTAGAGCGTCAGCCCCAGGCGGACCTTGAGCGGCGAGTAAGGATCGCCACGATAGATGGGGAGCGCAAAAGGGAGGGGCCGGGCGAGGTGCGGCGCCGCGCGCAGCAGCAGGCGGCGCTCGGTTCGCGACTCGCGCACGAGCTGGAAATCGAACTGCTCGAGATAACGCAGGCCGCCGTGAATGAGCTTCGACGAGCGGCTCGAGGTGCCGCTGGCGAAGTCACGCGCCTCGACCAGCGCGACTTTCAGGCCGCGCAGCGCGGCTTCGCGCGCAATCGCGGCGCCGTTGATGCCGCCGCCGATCACCACGAGGTCGAAAGTCTGTTTGGCCAGCGCTTCCAGATCCCGTTGCATTGTTGTCCGAGCACAGAGCAGCGTGCCCTCACACTCCCTGAGAAAAAGGGTAGCACAGATGCTCTGCACGGCGGCTGACTTGGAGCAGGACGGTGCGCTGAGCGAGATCGTGCGCCGGTTGGTCGAAGCTTACCAACCCGAGCGCATTTACCTTTTCGGCTCGTTGGCCCGCGGCGAGCGCGCGCCTGACAGTGACTATGATCTCATGGTCATCGTTCCTGATCACTCGCCCCCCGAGCGCCGCCGCAGTCGGCTGGCTTATCAGGTGTTGCGGGGAACAGGGGTTGCTGCCGACGTTCTGGTATGGACGCGGCAGGCCTTCGAGACACGGCGATGCTTGAGAAGTTCTCTTCCTTACACTATTGCTGGCGAAGGGAAGTTGCTTTATGCCGCCTGATCCCGCCACGATTGAGGACACTCGGAGCTGGCTGAAGAAGGCGATAACGGACTTGCGGGGCGCCACAATTGATTTGGAAGCCAGCCCTCCCCTCATCGAAGATGCGCTTTTTCATGCGCAACAGGCGGTAGAAAAAGCCTTGAAAGCCTTACTCACCTTTCACGACCGACCCTTCCGGAAGACGCACAGCTTGGAGGAGCTTGGCGAAGCCTGTCTTCAGATCGACGCGGCGCTTCGACGGATCATCGATGACGCCGTCCCCCTCACTGAGTATGCCTGGGCATTTCGTTACCCCGGGACCCCAGAAACACCCGGGCTGAACGAAGCCCAGGCCGCGCTGGCAGTAGCGATAAGAGTCGTTGACGCTATCCTGAGCCGCATCCCACCTGCAGCGCATCCATAGCCGGAACTCCAATCATCGCGGCGTTTTGCGGACAAGCGTGTCGCTGACGGTCCTTTGGGGGATGGTGCTATTCACGAGATAACTGCAGGAGCGCGATGGCGTCCGCGCGGATCGCTTCGCCGCGGCCGATGGCGCCGAGGCCTTCGCTGGTCTTCGCCTTGACGCTCACTTGAGAAGGCTTGACGCCCAGCGCGGCGGCGACCCTCTTGGTCATGCGCGGAATGTGGGGAGCCAGCTTGGGGCGCTCGAGACCGATGGTGGCGTCGAGGTTGACAATTGTATAACCCGCCCGGTCCAGCAATTTGCGAACGTGGCGCAGGAACAGAAGGCTCGAAGCGTTGCGCCACTTCGGGGAAGTGTCGGGGAAGTGACGCCCGATGTCCCCGAGCGCTGCGGCGCCCAGCAGGGCGTCGCAGATTGCGTGCGCCAGCGCATCACCGTCCGAATGGCCGAAGGCGATGCAGGTCATTCCCAATTCCGGCGCGAAAGAAATTCAGAATTATGAATTCAGAATTATGAATTCTCGTTGAGCCCGTGCGAAGCGGTACGCGACGTAGGATATTGTCCGGGCCATACTTAGTTGGTCTTCGTTTCATAATTCATAATTCACAATTCATAATTCACTATTCACTTTCAATCGCCACCACATTGGCCTCATTTGGGATGTAGTTCCCTTTCCTGCGCGATATAGAGCCGGGCGAGGGGCAGGTCAGAGGGCTTGGTGATTTTGATGTTCCGGTCGGAGCCCATAAGGACGGTGACGGTGTGGCCCTGGCGCTCGACGAGGCTGGACTCGTCGGTGCCATTAAAGCCATCGGCGAGGGCGCGGTCAAACGCCTCGCGCAGGATGTCGTAGCGGAACACCTGGGGAGTCTGGGCCAGCACGATCCGCTCGCGTGGGACCGTGCCCAGGATCATCTGGCGTTCCACCTGCTTCACCGTATCGACACTGGGGATGCCCAGGATGGCGGCGCCGTGCTGGCGCGCTGCGTCGATAACGCGGCGGATCATTTCGAGCTCGATGAACGGTCGGACGGCATCGTGGACCAACACCAGATCGGTCCCCGGCGGAGCCTGCGCCAGGCAGCGAGCCACGGTTTCCTGGCGCGAGGTGCCGCCTTCGATCAGGCGTACGGATTTCGTGAAGTGCTCGCGATCGATTTCGCGCTGGGCGCGCTCCATATCGTCGGGGCGCAGGCCCAGCAAGATGTTGTCGACGTTCTCGGCGGCGACGAATTTGCGCAGGGTGTGCACGAAGATAGGCACGCCCTCGAGCGAAAGGAACTGCTTGGGCGTGGCGCCTCCCATGCGCACGCCCATGCCCGCGGCCGGAATGATGGCCAGTGTATTCATAGAGTTCACGCTGTTTTCACCGGCCGGCTGGCGACCCGAAGCCGCCCGCCCACGATTTACGACAAGAAAGGCGACGGGCGCCACCGCCGTCCGTCGCCTTAACGTGCTTTGAGAAACCTACTGTGACGACTGCGCGACCTCCACGACCCGGCGCTCGTCGTACTTCCCGAAGATCATCTTCCCCGCAGTCGTTTGCAGGACGCTGGTCACGGAGATGTCGATGGTTTTGGAGATCATTTTCTTGGCGTTGTCCACCACCACCATTGTGCCGTCGTCGAGATAGGCCACGCCCTGATTGTATTCCTTGCCTTCCTTGAGGATGAAAACCCGCATGATTTCGCCCGGCAGGACGACCGGCTTCAAGGCGTTGGCCAGCTCATTGATATTCAACACCGGTAAACCCTGGAGTTGCGCGACTTTATTGAGATTGAAATCGTTGGTAACGATCTTGCCCTCGTACAGTTTGGCCAATTCGATCAGCTTCATATCCACGTCGCGCATTTGCGGGAAATCCTCCTCTACAATCTGCACCTGGATGTTGGCCATTTTCTGCATGCGGTGGAGAATGTCCAGACCCCGGCGGCCGCGGTTGCGCTTCAGGGGATCGGAGGAGTCCGCGACCAGTTGCAGTTCCCGCAGCACGAATTGCGGAATGATCAGGATTCCGTCCACAAAGCTTGTCTCGCACACATCGGCGACGCGGCCGTCGATGATGACGCTGGTGTCGAGGATTTTGTAGTTTTTCTTGGGTTTGAGTTCGGCGCTGAACAGGCCCCCTAGCGCGGCGAGGTTCAGCAGATCGCCCTTGTTCGCCCCCAGCACCAACCCGGTGTAAGCCATCAACAGGAGTAGAACGATCTGGAGAAACGAGACGGCGTTGCGATCGAGCTGAGTGACATTCAGAAGATGACTGATCATCAGCGCGCCTAGGATGCCGAGGATGGAACCGATGGCCGCACCGATCAGTCGCTTCAGGCTTGCTCGCTCCAAACGGATTTCAAAATAGACAAAGAAAAGGGCCAGCGCCAAGCCCAGGGCAGCGGACCTCAGGCCGGATAAGCCCAGGGGACGAAGATGGTACGTGGCGGCGATGATAGCGAAGATGAAGATGGTACGGACCCCTGCCATTTCCCAGGACATGAACATCGACCTCCCTTCCGGGACGGTATGAACAATGCAGTCATGAAAGCGAAGGACTCCCTTCAGGTTTGATGACGATTGGAGTATAGCATCCCGCTCCTCGCTCTCCAAACGGGGTGGTCGGCCCCTGACCGGCCGGGCGGACGGCCAAGCTGAGGGCAGCGGCTCAGGATCTTCCATTGCGATCCTGATCCCGGGCGGCGTGTGGTTGAGCATCAGCGGCGCGGGCGGGACTTGATCACAATGGGCGTGCCCAGGAAGCCAAAGCGCTCGCGAATGCGGTTTTCCAGAAAGCGCTCGAATGAAAAGTGCAGTTTGCCGGGGCGGTTGGTGAAGGCCACGAAGGTCGGCGGCGCCACTCCACCCTGAGTGAGGTAATAGATCCGCGTCGGCCGGCCCGCGGGTGTGGAAGCGCGGTCAAAGTCGACCTCCGCGAGGAAGCGGTTCATTTCGGCGGTGCTCACGCGCCGGCCACGAGCTTCCACTACTTCCGCCAAGGTCTTCAGGAGCGTCCCCAGCCGTTGGCCGCGCAAAGCAGAAATAAAAACAATCGGGGCGTAGTCCAGGTACTTCATTCGCTGCCGGAGGAGTTCGGTGAAATCGCGCGTGGTGGTCGGACCCTTCTGGAGAGCGTCCCACTTGTTGACGACCAACAGGATCGAGCGGCGGCTCTCATGCGCGTAGCCGCCGATGTGCGTGTCGAGGGCGGTCACTCCTTCGGTCGCGTCCAGTATCAGCAGCGCCACGTCGGCCTGCTCGAGATGCTTGCGCGCCTGGATGACGCTGAGCTTCTCGACGTGCAGCTTCGTCTTGCCCTTGCGGCGAATCCCCGCGGTATCGATGAAGCGGAAGTGCAGGCCGTCGCGCTGGAATTCCGCGTCCACGGCGTCACGCGTCGTCCCCGGCACGGGGGTGACAATGGCGCGCTCCTCGTTCAGCAGGCGATTCAAGAGGGTGGACTTGCCCACATTCGGCCGGCCGATGATGGCAACGCGGATGGGCTCGCCGAGGCGATCCGTAGCGGCGAGCTTCAGCCCGGCATCTTGCGCTAGGGCGCCTGGCTCGTGGGCCGCCTCAGGCGCCGTAGCGGCCGGCTTTAGCCGGGCATCAGATTCACCAGCGGCCGCGAAATTCCTGGTGACGTGGTCAAGCAGGTCATCTACTCCCAGCCCGTGCTCAGCGGAGAGTGGGAAGGTATCGCGGATCCCCAGGCGGTGAAATTCCGCGGCCAGGGGCGAATGCTGGGCGGAATCGACTTTGTTGATGGCCAGGGCGAGCGGCTTGCCGGTGCGCCTGAGGAGTTGGGCCAATTCCTCGTCGAGCGGCACAACGCCTTCGCGCGCGTCCGCCACCAGAACCAGTTGTGCCGCCTCGTCGATCGCCACCTTGGCCTGCCGAAAAATCTCGGTGGCAATCAATTCCTTGTCCGCGGGGATGATGCCGCCGGTGTCCACGACCTCGAAGGATTTTCCCAGCCACTCAGCGGGCGCGTAGAGCCGGTCGCGGGTCATGCCGGACTCGTCGCCCACCAGCGCGCGTCGCCGGCCGCAAATCCGGTTGAACAGCGTGGATTTGCCTACATTGGGGCGGCCGAGTATGACGACGCGGGGAAGGGGCATGGGAAAAAAAGAAGTCAGGAGTCAGGAGCCAGAAGTCAGAATAAATTCAGCTGCTTCACTTTTGAGCACTTCTTCACGATGATTACGGCTGTGGTTGTGTGCTTGTTCGAAAACAGGGCTCATTTATGCGGCCGCCCCTGGAGGCTGTGTGCTATCCTTTTCCCTCCGAACCTTTTGCAGTGGAGTGCCAAGCCGCACTTTTCCACCCGGAAGCAAGATAGGCTCGTTGAGCGCGCTGTGTCAATGAGAGTCGAAAAACAGGAGTCAGAAGACAGGAGTCAGAAGTTAGAAGGGAGCGCCCTCCTGCTGAAGACCAGAAGTCAATGGCCAAAAATCGGGCTTCGATTCTTGGCAAGTTTCGTCTGGCTTGAAACCCCATCAGGGATGGCTCCTTGTCTTCTGACTTCTGACTTCTGACTCCTCTCCTCTTTCCTCC
>JAIQGA010000072.1 GCA_020072925.1 Terriglobia bacterium
ACATGGTATCGGCATGTCAAGAGGAATATCAATATATACATGGGAACATTTCCGACGTCCAAAGCTCCCCCCAACCCTTCCAAAATCAGAGCGTTGACCCACAATTCAGCGACGATTATCCGGGGAACTTCGGGTTAAACATATCTTAGTGAGGCTAGGGAAGCTGAAGGCCTGATTCGGATGTCGTTTTTCTTGGCGTGCGAGTTGGTTCCGGGACGAAATAAATCAGCAGGCAGACCTGTTGTGTAGGTCTGCGGCCGTGGTGCATGTGACCCGACAAAAGCCGCGGACCTTGGACGACAGGTCCTCGCTACCCGCGCCTGGCCTCATCTGGGGTGGCACGTACTTGTCCTGAATCTTCGCGAATCTCAGAAGGGGATGTCGCGCTCGGCCTGAAGTTGCAGGCCGGTGGGCGTCAAGAGATATGTGGCTTCGTGGCGGGGAGGGTAGCGGCGCTGCTGCGTTGCGTTGACGTACTCACTTTCACGCAGGAAACGAATCACCACCTTCGTGCCGTCCACGTCCAGCCTGCCATCGTAATAGTCTTGAATTTCCCACTGCGTTTCGAGGGACCGACCGTCGAAGGAATACAGGACCGCCGAGAGACGCGGCTGGCTCTTGCCGGGACGATTTCCCCAGACGATGAATCGAAAATCATCCCCGGCGGGGGTGTTAGGAATAAACTCGAAGTGCTGGTCGACGTAGGGTACAAAGTCCGCCGTGGTCAGGAGGCGGCTGTGCCCGTCGCGGCTGTCGAACAGGGCAAGCGTGTTGACCCGGTTATAGGTCGGCCACTCGAGTGTATAGCCGGCGCCCACCAGGACGCCGCCTTTCCAAGGCAGGGCAAACGTGGCGGGCTGCCCCACCAGCGGCCAATGCAGCGCGGAGAAGGCCATCTCCAGCTCGCGGCGCACTTCCACGTCGGTGGGCGTGCGGTTCGCCATCCACTGCTCGAGATCGTCGAGCACGAGTTTCCGGATTTTCCCTGCGACCTCCGCCGACTCGTCCATGTGCAGCCCATAGAGTTGGCGGGCGAGGAGATTCACTTGGCCGGGAAGGCCAGTGGGCGGGGACGGTTTCTTTTTCTTCGCGTGCGCCCATCCTGGGGCTAGAACTCCAACTAGCAGGACCAGCATGAACTTGAGTGGCGTGAATCGCGGGTTCCGTTTCCTCATCAGTGGGACCGTGCCTCCCCCAGGCAGTCTATACAGAGCGGGATGAGTCTCTGCGCAACTAGCTGTAGCGGCGGTCTATGACCGCCGTCGGCGCTCGCAGAGCGCCGCTACAGTTCATCGTGTTTAGTCTATCACCATTGTAACGCAGGTCGGAGATCCGTCCAGGGTCCTCGACGCGTGGCGCCTGGCCCTAAAAGCCTTCGCTCTTCAGGCCGTCCTCAAGAGCACCTTGAGGCACGCAGTCTGCTCCAGGTATTGAAACGCCTCAAGGCCCTGCTCGAGAGGAAAGACCTTGGAGACCAGGCGCTCGACCGTGACGTTTCCTTCGCGAAGCAATTTCAGCGCGACGGCGAAATTCCCGCAACGCGAGCCCAACAGGGTGATTTCGTCGACGACCAGTTTGCCCGTCTCGAAAAAGGCTGCTTCATGAAATGTGGATTTCATCACCACGGTGCCGCGCGGTTCCACCAGGCGCAGCGCCTCTGGAAGGCCGCGTGGCGAGCCGGTGGCATCGACGACCACAGGGAAGCTGCTCGGTATTAGCTCCTCTTCGTCGGCGCTCAGAGTCTTGAGCCCCCAAGAGTGTGCCAAATCGAGCTTCCAGCCGTGATGGCCGACGAGCGTGATGTGCGCGCCTGCCTGCTTCAATACCTGCGCCACCAGCAGGCCCAGCCGACCGTCGCCCAGAACCGCGACGGGCGTGCCCGGCGCAATCATCATTTGTTCGAGGATTTCCGCAGCCGCGGCCAGCGGCTCGGTGAAGACAGCGGCCTCGTCCGGAATCTCTTCGGGGACCTCGTGAAGGTTGCGGAGCGGAAGCGTGAGGTACTCCGCGAAGCAGCCGTCATGATTAACAATCCCCAAGACAGTGCGGCTTGGGCAATGCCGCCCCAACCCGCGCGTGCACCAGGCGCAGTGCCCGCAGGCGATGTTGATTTCCCCGACCACACGCCGGCCCAGCCAATCCTTCTCTTGGCACTCGACTACGCGGCCGACGAATTCGTGGCCGGGAATCCCGCGAAATTGGGAATAGCCCTTCAGAATCTCGCGGTCGGTCCCGCAAATGCCCGCGAGCGTGACCTGGAGCAAAGCCTCGTCGCCGGCGGGCCGCGGCCGCGCGACTTCACGCAGCGTGAGTTGGCCGTCGAAATACAGACAATTCATAAGAATGGTGAATAGTGAATTGCGAATGGTGAATTAAAGACCCAGAAGGAACCGAGGCGTGTTTCTATTCTTGTATCCCTCATGTGAGTGCGGCGGGGTGAACACCCATTTCCGGCAAGACCGCGATGTGTCGAATTCTACTCGGGCATTCACTATTCACAATTCACCATTCACTATTTGCCTGAAGGCTTGCACGATTTCGTCGTCCTGATCCTCGAAGACCGTGCGCAGGTCGAGCAGCAAGGTGTCGCGCTCGACGCGCGCGATGATGGGAGTTGAATTGCAGCGCAATCGCCCTTCAAGCGTCGTGGCGCTGTGTCGGCTGTGAGTGACGGCGACCAGCGCGGTGGGCAGCGCCTGGCCGGGGGTCGAGCCGCCTCCCACCACCGATTCCCCGTCCTGCACGCGCGCGGAAAATCCCGGGCACGCCGCGATGGCGGCCGCCAGCCGTTCGGCGCGTGGAAGGAGATCCTCCTTGCGGAGCTGAATCATGCGAAGCGCCGGGATGGCCTGCGTCTGGCCGCGCAGATACAGGGTGATGGTGGCCTCGAGCACCGAGATGGTGAGCTTGTCCACGCGCAGGGCGCGGAAAAGCGGGTTCTTGCGAATCCGCTCGAGCGGCTCGCGCTTGCCAATCAGGATGCCGGCCTGCGGCCCGCCAAGGAGCTTATCGCCGCTGAATGTAACCACATCCACGCCGGCCTGGAGGCTGGCGCTGGCGGGAGGCTCGTCCTGAATCCCGTGGGGCGCCAGGTCGAGGAGGCAGCCGCTACCCAGGTCTTCGAGAACGAGGAGGCCTTTCTGCCGCGCCAGGTCGACCAGTTCCGCGCGCTCGGGGCGCTCCGTGAAGCCCACAATCCGGAAATTGCTGGGGTGGACGCGCATCAGCACACGCGTGCGCTCATTGACTGCCGCCGCGTAGTCGCCGATGCGCGTGCGGTTGGTGGTCCCTACTTCGCGCAGCACGGCGCCGCTCTTGGCGCAGACCTCGGGAATGCGGAAGGAACCGCCAATCTCGATGAGTTCGCCGCGCGAGACGATCACCTCGAAGCCTTCCGCGAGCGCGTTCAACGCCAGGAAGACCGCCGCGGCGTTGTTGTTCACCACCAGAGCGCGTTCTGCGCCGAGAAGCTGGGCAAACAGGCGATCGGTGTGGACGTCGCGCTTGCCGCGCTCGCCGCGCTCCAGGTCGTATTCCAGATTCGAATAGCGTGTGGCCACTTCGGCAAGGTGCTCGACCGCCTCGCGGGCCAGGGGCGCGCGGCCCAGGTTGGTGTGGAGGATGACGCCCGAGGCGTTAATCACCGCGCGCAGGGAGAAGCCGGCGCTTGCTTCGGTCTGCGCCTGAATCTCCTGCTCGAGCAATTCCACAGACACGGCGGTGAGGCCGCCGCTGGCGATGCGGCTGCGGAGGCTCTGAAGCACGCGCCGCGTGGCGTCCACCAGCAGGCGGCGTCCCAGGCGCGATTCCAGCGCCCGCAGTGAGGGACGATTCAGTAGTTCATCCACGGCGGGAATCTGGCGCAGCAGAGTGGCGCTGGCGCGTTCCGTTCCAGACTCGGGGTGATCCATATTAACTCTTTAGGTATGCGCCGGGCACCCAGCGAAATCGGCGCGTCCAACGTCATTTCAACACAGACCGGCGGGGCCGTCAACTTTCCGATTGACTCGCCGCGCGTCGGCATGGGTATAATTTCTGCGGCGTTGTGGCGACTCGAGGCCCTTCTGTGACGGTTGACGAAGAGCTGAACAAGCTGGACGATGACCTTCGCCGATTGAAGATCGAGTACGAAGTGTATTTTAACGGCGGCGCCCCTCGCCCTCCTCGTGACACGCTCTACCGCGTGGAAACGGTCATCAAGCGCTATACCTCCGACCAATCGAAGCTGAATTTCAGCCAGCGCTACCGCTTCACGTCGCTGGTGCAGAAATACGCGGTCAACAACCAGCTCTGGCGGCGCAGACTTCAAGAGAAGGAGGAGGGGCGGGGTCAATTCGCCGCACAGAGACGCGAACTGGAGGAGATCATGGCTTCCCGCGGGAATGCGCGCGTGGTCTGCGCCAACCCGGAAAAGGAGCCGGAGAAAGTCGAGCAATTGCTCAAGGCGGTGGTGGAGGCGCGGCGGCAGATTGGGGAGCGCGTGGATAATTTGGACCCCGTGGCCTTTCAGAGATTTGTGGCGGAGAAAACCAAGCAGATCAAGGAATCCATGCGTTGCGACAAGGTGCAGTTTTCCGTGACCGTGGAAGATGGCAAGGTGAAATTCAGAGCCATTAAGGCGGAGTGAGCCCCCGCTCGGGTCCCTCCCAGCAATTTTCCGGTTGACCGTGCGACAGTCTGTTTTCCAGTTAGCGAAACCTCGAAGGCACTCCCTTTCAGGGCAAGGGCCGTAGACGGCTGCCCGCTCTTCGCCCAGGGTCTCGAGGAAAGAACGCGGTAAGGATTCATATTCAAATTCCAAAGGAGCACTCATGCGAAAAGTCTCTCGAGCGCTGATCAGTGTCAGCGACAAGACCGGGGTCGCCGATTTTGCGGCAGGACTGGCGGCTCTGGGCGTTGAAATCCTCTCCACCGGCGGCACGGCGAAGTTGCTGCGTGAGAATGGCTTGAAGGTGCGCGACGTTTCGGAGCTGACGGGTTTTCCGGAAATGCTCGACGGGCGCGTCAAGACGCTCCATCCCAAGGTCCACGGCGGCCTGCTTGCCGTCCGCTCGAATCCTCAGCATCAGCAGCAAGTGGCGGAGCACGGCATCGAGTACATCGACCTGGTCGCCGTGAATCTCTATCCCTTCGAAAAGACCGCCGCGAAGCCCGGCGTTCAATTCGAGGAACTGATTGAGAACATCGATATCGGCGGGCCGTCGATGATTCGCTCCGCCGCGAAGAATCATCACGATGTGGCGGTGGTGGTGGACGCCGGCGATTATGCGGTTGTCCTCGAGGAGATGCGGAAGAGCGGCGGTTGCGTGTCCGCGGAGACGCGCACGCGCCTGGCGCGCAAGGCTTTCGCGACCACGGCGGCCTACGACGGCGCCATCTCCACGACGCTCCAGAAACTGGCCGGCGGCGCCCTCCCCGAGGCCCTGCACCTGAATTATCGCAAAGCCATGGACCTGCGATACGGCGAGAACCCGCACCAGAAGGCGGCGCTCTACTTCAATCCCGCGGCGGGCGGACGCGGGCTGGCGCACGCGCGGCAACTTCAGGGCAAGGAGCTTTCTTACAATAATCTGGTGGACCTCGAGGCCGCGTGGCGGCTGACGCAGGAGTTCGACGAGCCGACCACGGCCATTATCAAGCACACGAATCCCTGCGGCATCGCTTCCGGCTCGACGCTGGCGGAGAGTTTTACGCGCGCCCTCGCGGTCGATCCGGTTTCGGCGTTTGGCTCAGTGATCGCCTTCAACCGCAAAATGGACGGCGCGACCGCGGAGGCGATGGCCAAGCTGTTTGTCGAGGCGGTGATCGCTCCGGGTTTCGAGCCCGCGGCGCTCGAGCGCTTGGCTGCCAAGAAGAACCTGCGGCTCATGGATATGTCCGCGACCGCCGGGGACGATTACGGGCTGCAACTGAAGGCGGTCGGTGGGGGGGTGCTCGTTCAGACTCCGGATACGCTCGGGACGAAGCCCGACGAATGGAAGTGCGTCACCGAGCGCCAGCCGACCGAGGAAGAGAAGCGCGCGCTCGCATTTGCGTGGCGCGTGGTGAAGCACGTCAAGTCGAATGCGATTGTGTACGCGCGTGAGGGCGTGCTGGTGGGGGTAGGCGCAGGCCAGATGAGCCGCGTGGATTCCGTCAAGCTGGGCGCGACGAAGGCGCGCGAGTTGAAACATTCGCTGGAAGGGACCGTGATCGGCTCGGACGCGTTCTTCCCCTTCCCGGATGGCGTCGAGGAAGCGGCCAAAGCTGGGGCCACGGCTGTCGTCCAGCCCGGCGGGTCGGTGCGCGATCAGGAAGTCATCGCCGCCGCGAATAAGCTGGGGCTGGCGATGATGTTTACCGGGGCGCGGCACTTTCGACACTGAAGCTGACGCGAAACTTGAAATTCGAAAATCGAAATTCGGCGGAAGGAAATGAGCGCCCGAGTTTCGAATTTCGAGTTTCGATTTTCGACTATGAAAGCCATTGTCATTTCCAAATCGGGGCCGCCGGAGGTGATGAAACTCGCCGACGTCTCCGAGCCGGAAGTTGGGGCCAAGGAGATTCTCGTTGGCGTCAAGGCCGCGGGCATCAACTTTGCCGATCTCTTCGCGCGCCAGGGGCTTTATCCTGACGCGCCCAAGCCGCCGTTCACGCCCGGGCTGGAAATCAGCGGCGTCATCGAAAAGGTCGGGGCGGGGGTGCGGGAACTCAAAGAGGGCGAGCGGGTGATGGCCATCGTGCGCTCGGGGGGTTACGCCGAGAAGGCGCGCGTGGCCGCGTCGCAGGCGGTTCCCGTTCCTGAGGGCATGGACTTCCAGCAGGCCGCCGCCCTCCCCATCAACTATCTGACCGCCTACCACATGCTCGTATATATGGGCAACGTGCGGCGAGGAGAACGCGTGCTGATCCACGCCGCGGCGGGGGGCGTGGGGATTGCTGCGATCCAGCTTTGTAAGATTGCGGGAGCCGAAATTTACGGCACCGCCTCCGCCGCGAAATTCGATTTCCTGCGCGCTCAGGGCGTTCAGTATCCCATCGACTACCGCACGCAGGATTTCGAGGAAGAGGTCCGCCGCCTCACCGAGGGAGAGGGCGTGGACATCGTTCTCGACGCGGTGGGCGGCGAGTCTTTTCAAAAAAGCTACAACCTGCTTCGACCCGCCGGCCGGTTGATGATCTTTGGCTTTTCGGCGGCGATGACGGGACTGGACCGTAGCTATCTCAAGGCCGCGCCACGGTTCCTGCGCATCCCCAAGTTCGACCCGCTGCAGATGATGCGCGAGAATCGCGCCGTCATCGGCGTGCATATTGGCCGCCTCAAACCTGAAACCCTGCCCGAGGAATACGTGGCGCTTCTCCAGCATTTCGCCGCAGGACGCATCCGCCCCTACATTGATAGGACCTTTCCTCTCGACCAGGCGCCCGCCGCACACCTCTACCTTCACGAGCGCAAGAACCTTGGAAAAGTTCTGCTCATCCCCTGAGAGTCGACGGCATTTGTTGTAGGTTGTCAGCAGAGAGGGAAACTGGAAATTCGAAAATCGAAACTCGGGGGGGCCATCGAGTTTCCAATTTCTTTTTTCCAGTTTCCAGTTTCCAATTTCCAGCTACGTTTTAGGGGCGTAGTAGCCGTCTCGGGCCACGATGCGGTACTTGATCTTCTTGCCCTTCTGGTTCGTAATCTGCAAGGGATTGCCCTGGTTATCGACCACTTCCACTTTCAGTTTATGGAATCGTCCGTCATGCGTAGGATTGGTGGGGATAAACCCCACGCTGTACTGCGTCCGAAGCTGGTTGGCGATCTGCTGGAAATCGCCGGGAAGTTCACCCTCGAAGCGTGGGAAGTAAGCCTGTCCACCGCTGTACTTGGCGATCGTCGTCAGGGCATTGCGAGCCTGGAGCGTGTCGATGGAATCCCCGTACCGCACGGTGAGGAATTCCAGAATACTGACAGGGTAGATGGCGGTATTCGAGTTCTTGGCGATTTTCAGCATCTCGGGATAAGTTAATTTGCTGAAGGTGTCAATGCCGGTGCAGACCACCACCATGGCCTTCCGGCCCTGAATATCTTTCATGCGATCTATGGCAAACGCCAGCGCATCCCAGAGGTTGGTCTCGCTGAAGCCCGGTATGCGCAGCGTGTCCAGCGCAGACCTTACGTCATAGCGGTTCTGCGTGAAGTCAGTGAGAATGTACGGCTTCATGTCGAAGGAGACTACCGCCACCCAATCTTTCGGCTCAATCACCTGGACGAACTGATAGGAGTACTCGAGGGCCAGGTACAGGTACCCCCACCACTTGTTGCTGAATTCGATCATCAGGCAGATGGTCATGGGGACTTCCGTGGTCCCGAAGTTAGAGATCGTTTGCGGAACGCCGTCGTCCATGACCTTGAAATTCGTGCGACCCAAATTGGGGATGGGGTTCCCGTCGTTGTCCACCACCATGATATTCACATTCACCAGGTTGGTACTCGTGGAGATGGTGTAAAGGTCGTTCGGATTGATCTTCTCCGGCTTCTTTTCGGGCTGAACGGGAGCGGGCTCGGTTTTCTTCGGCACGACCACCGTCTCACCCACTTCCGGCTTGGGGCCTGTGGCAGGGGCGGGTTGCTGCGGCGGCGGGGATTGCGGTTGTTGAGCGGAGGGCTGCTGAGACTGGTCCTGTGGCATAGGATACCAGCCGAACTCGACGCCGCCGAGAATGAGCAGCGCCGCCAAGAGAAGCAACAAATTCCTGAATGTTCGAGTACTCATAGGTCGCATTCTCCCCTCACACAATGCCTTCCCAAACTATGATGCCATCCGGGTGCCCCAGGGTCAACTGAGGGGGCAGGGGAGAGCGACAAATTGTCGAGCCCTATGGTACCAACGTACTATTGCCAACCTTTCGAGCCTGCGCTAACCTCACACCCGGCAAGTTAAGGTATGGCCGCCGGGTATTTAAAGAGGCTTGACTTTCCTCCCCGGTTGGGAAAGAATAGACTAGAGTAGGAGTGCAAACTTCGTAATTGACAGATAGGCCATAAAACGCTAGGCTCTCTTCCAGTAGAGTTCCGCATTTCTGCTACTTGACTGGAGGAGAGGAAAAATGAAAAAATATGCCCTAGCGCTGTTATTGGCAGTTTTGGTAGTCATGACGGGAATGACGCTGCGCCGCAGCGTAGTGGGAGCGAGCCCGTCGAACGTTCAAGTTCAGAAGTTGGTGGCCATCGGTGCAGATCCGGTCCCGTTGCCACCGCAGCTATCGATCGGGGCCGATCCTGTCCCCTTGCCGCCGGGCAGGACAATCGGTGCGGACCCGGTGCCGTTGCCGCCCAAGGCTTCCATAGGTGCGGACCCGGTGCCTCTGCCGCCTGGTTCTCACAAGCGTGCTTTATAGCGCCTTCTGCGCCGCATGAGCGGTCCAGAAGGTGCCGTGAGTATGCGGGAACTCGCTGGATCGCTCATGAGTAGTGAACTGCTCAAATACGCATTTCAGTACGGGGGTTTCCTGCTTGAGGCCGCCGTGATCATGCACGTCGTCCGATCAGGCAATTTCAGGCGCTTGGCCGGACCGATGGTGTACGTTGCGTGCATCCTTGGGGTAGGTACCAGCCGTGCGTATGTAATTCACCATTTCGGTCTGAAATCATCGGAATATGGCTACTTCTACTGGACCAGCGACGCCGCGCTAGTGCTGGCGGCGTTCGCGGTCGTGTGCGTCTTGTTCTATCGTGCCTCTGCCCACGAAGAGAAGATCTGGTCCTTCGTGCGGGTGACGCTGGTGGCCGTCTTCCTGGGTGTCCTTGCCTTTTCGATCAATTCCCTTCTCTCCCACAAAGATCAGCTATTTACAGGGTTCATCGTAGAGTTTAGCCAGAATGTCTATTTTGCCTGCCTCGTCCTTATCACTCTGCTTTACATCCTCATGCAGCAGCTCGGAAACACCGATGATGAACTGGGGTTCCTGGTTTGCGGGATGGGCATCCAATTCGCCGGGCCTGCCGCAAGCTTAGCCCTTTTCCACCTCACATCGGGCGAGCAGATGGTTCGTTCCCTTATCGGTTTTATCATCCCGGTCTGCACGCTGGCGATGCTGGTGATCTGGTTGTACGCGCTGACGCGGCAGCCACAGACTGCGGTCGATGCCAGTCTTGCGCGCGGGCTTGTAGCTTGGCCCGAGCCTGCGGGGGATCTGAAACTCCGGTTGAGGTAGACCATGTTCATGGCCACGATCATCTTGATTCTCTCTACGGCGCTGTTCTTCTTCTACGTTCAAGCGGTATGCCAGAAGATACTGCGCCGAAAGTTCGAGCAGGAGTTTTTCCTCGCCATCGTGAACGCGAACCGGCTGGAATTCCCCGCGGTGCGCAAATCGCTGGAGGACTTCGATGTGCCGGTGGATTACGCCCGCCTGCGCATGATGCTGAAGTGCGATTTCCTGGCCCTCACGTATCTGCTCAAGAACGCCGCCAACGCCGGCCGCAGCTTTTCGCATGAGGAGCGGCTGCTGATCTACTATTTCCGATTCGCCTTTTTCTCTCTGGTGATGCGGCATCTGCTGCGGTTGCGCGAGAAGCCCGCGGTCCTCAAGATGACGGCGATTCTGCAGTATTTCGCCAACGTTGTGGGGCAGCGAGTGAACGCCGTGCGGTTCGGCAGCTTGACGGCCTCGGATTATCTCCTCAACCTCTAGCGCTCCTCGGTGCTCTCCGGAACGCTATCGTTCTGTGCCCTCCACGGCTATACTCTATCCGGTGCCGATCGATTCTCTGAAATCCCAACTCGGACCTCTGGGGCGCAGGGCGAAGATCGTCTGCACGCTCGGCCCCGCCACCGACAGCCCGCCCACCCTCGTGGGACTCCTCGATGCGGGGATGGAAGTGGCGCGCTTGAATTTTTCCCACGGGACCCTGGCCGACCACGTTCGTCGCTTGCATTGGGTGCGGCGTCTGGCGCGGGAGCGGGGCAGGCCCATCGCTATCCTCCAGGACCTGCAAGGGCCTAAGATTCGCACCGGAGCGCTCCAAGGCGGGAAGCGGGTGATGCTGCGGGCCAACGCCCAGGTGACGCTGACCACGCGACCCGTCGCCGGCACGTCACAAGTCATTGCCACAAACTTCCAGGCCTTGCCCCGCGAAGTGAAGCCCGGAAACCGCATCCTGCTTTCCGATGGACTCATCGAGTTGCGCGTCGAGCGAATTCGCGGGCGCGATATCCTCTGCCGCGTGCTGAGCGGCGGCGAACTGGGCGAGCGCCAGGGCATCAACCTGCCGGGCCTTCCCCTGCATGTGTCAGCGCTGACCGAGAAAGATCTCGCGGACCTGGAATTTGCCTTCCACTATCACGTGGACTACATCGCGCTGTCGTTTGTGCGCAGCCCCCAAGACATCCTCAGGCTCCGGCGCGTGCTGGCCCGCGCGGGCCGCGCCATTCCCATCATTGCCAAGCTCGAAAAGCCCCAGGCCATTGACCGTCTGGAGGAGATCCTGGGCGTTGCCGACGCGGTCATGGTGGCGCGCGGAGACCTGGGCGTCGAGTTGCCGCCCGAGCAGGTACCCATCATCCAGAAACGCATCATCGACCACGCCAACTCGCTCAAGGTGCCGGTGATTACCGCCACACAGATGCTCGATTCGATGACCAGCCACCCGCGTCCCACGCGCGCCGAGACCTCGGACGTCGCGAACGCCGTCTTCGACGGCACGGACGCGCTCATGCTCTCCTCGGAGACCGCGACGGGTCGCTATCCGCGTGAGGCCGTGCGCATGATGGCCCGCATCATCTCAGCCGCGGAGAGCAGTTCGCGTTATAGCTGGTTCGCGCGGCACCGCAGGGCCGACACCGCCCTTACACCCGCCGAGGCCGTTTGCGAGAGCGTTGCGCACCTCACCGAAGGCCTGAAGCTGAAGGCCATCGCGGTCTTCACGCAGTCCGGTTCAAGCGCGCGCCTCGTCTCAAAGTACCGGCCGCGCGCGCCGGTTTTCGCCTTCTCGCCCGTTCGCGACATCCTCCGCCGCGTGGCGCTTTACTGGGGCGTGTGTCCCGTCTACATGCCGCACGTGGAGTCCACCGACCGCATGGGGGAGGGCGCAGCCAATCGGCTGCGTGAGTGGGGTGTGGTGAGGCCCGGCGACCTCATCGCCGTTGTTGCCGGCACGCCCATCGCCCGCCGCGGCACCACCAACCTGCTGAAGATTCACCGCATCGAGAAATAGCCGGGCCAGCGTTGGCCCTCAGCCCCCTGCAAGACGGGCCAAAATAAGGCCGACTCGTTCTTGTGGTTTTAGTAGCCGTCGTTCTTGTGGGACCGGGCATGGCTGCCCGCTCGGCGCTCGAGGTTCAAGCTCCGAGGCACTTACGCTCCGCCGTCGGAAACGGGGTCCATCTTATAGACGATGTCGGCGTCCTCGAGCAGCTCCGCCGCCACCAGTTGGCAGGCCACGCGCAGGCAATCGGTTTCCGGGCACTTGGGGCAATTTACAATGATTCGGTCAAACAGATAATCGGCTAAGGCTTGTTCGGTAAAAATGCGGGCCATGGGTTCGTCCCTCCGTTCGGGCGAAGACCTGAGACTGCGGGTACGACCTGGCGCCATTATACTCCCGGCGCCTCAGGAGCGCGCCGGGTGTTTGGGAAAGGGCGGCACCGGGGCTTGGCAGAAACCATTGGCGTGGCGCTGATTTCCCGCTACAATACTCCGCCTATGGACGAGCGCGATTTCTTCGACGAAAACGAAAGCCTGAAGCCTGCCAATCTTTCTTGCTTGTTTTGCCATCAATCGGAGACCTACGAGATCCGCTGGCTGGTGCGCACCAAAAAGAAGGCGCTGCGCGGGCAAACGGATGAGCGCGACCGCGCGCGCTTTGCCAAGGCGCGTTCCTACATGCTGCGGCGCGACGATTTCGTGCAGTGCAAGAATCCGCGCTGCCGCAAGCGCTTCGAGATCTCGGGCGTGCAGTCGGTGGTCTTTCTTTAGCGGGCGGCGGAAATATCCGCGGACAAGGCCGTTCTCGCCCCGCGCCGCGGCGAAGGAAAGGCGCCATCCCTTCCGCCGGGCACCGCAGTGAGGTCTGGCTCATCGACTTCGGCTTGGCGGGTAACACTCGACCCGCGCTGGTTGTCAGCGTGCCATTCGGCGACCAGGACCGATCCCTCATCACTGTTGTTCCCCACACAACCAGCTTGCGCGGCTCGCCCTTTGAGATTGCCGTTGACGTTCCGTTCCTGAAACCCGGAGCGTTTCTGGTGCAGGGCATCACGACATTCCCCACTGTCCGTGCCCTGCACCTGATTGGCACGCTTCGGTCAGAGGTCTTCGATAAGGTTTTCGAGGGACTGCAGCGCTGGTTGGGCCACCCTCCGAACAAGTAACCTGCTACTACTCGCTTGGCAATCAGAGTCCCGGCTCGCGCGGAGGAAGTTTAGGACCCTGGTCGTAGGGAGTGGGCGGATCGACGTCGAACCGCTCCAGGGTGAGCGGGGTGGCGAGTTGCAGTTCCATCGTGGTGCCGGAGGGGAGGAGCAATTCCTTGCCGCGGCTGGCGAGGACCCAGATGAGCCCGCCAAGCGCGCCCGCGGCGGAGCCGGCGCCGAGCCCCGTGCCGACTCGGTGCGTTCCCACCCCCGCGATGGTGCCGATCTCCGCGCCGGTGATGGTGGTCTCGGCGATTTTGCCGGCGTCCTCACCCTTTGAGGAGTCGGCTTCAATCTTGGATTCCTTCTTCTTGAAGGTTTCCTTGCCGTTCCCGCCGAAGCCGGAGAGCGTTCCGCGCAGGCGCATGGTGGTGCCGCTGGGCAGGATGAGGGTCTCAAAACGCAGCCCGAGCTGGGCTCTGCCTTTCACGCGCCCCGGGCGCACCACCTGCGTGACCGCGCCTTTGATTGAACTCCCCACAGGAATGACAATGCGATTATTGACGGTGATGGGGAAAATCGTCTCGCAATAGATGGCCTGGCCCACATACCCGCTGCGCGTGCTGATGGTGTTCAGAAGCCGCACGGGAATCGTGGTCTCGGCCGGAACAACGATGTCGGGGCTCGCGGGACGCGCGGTGGCTGCGGGGGCGGGATGATCCGCCTGCGCTCCGCCGCTCAGAGGAAAAGCCACCAGCGTAATCCCCAATCCCGCCAGGAGCATTCGATTTCGTTTCATGGCGCGCCCCCTTTACTCGACCATTCGGTACTGCGTGTACGATGATTATAACTCCAAATGGGTTGCTGCTTTCATCGCGGAGCTATACGCGCTCGCATAAGTAATCACGAGTTCCCGGACGGCACATCCCCGACGACGCCTGAGGCGCCCCGGAGTGTAGTTCTTTGTGTTCTCTGTACCGGGCAAGATTAAACACAGAGTCCACGGAGCATCTCAGTGATCTCCGTGTTGAGGCTTTTGAGGCCACAGAGGACACAGAGCCGGTGCCAGGTTTGCAGTCTGTTATTCAGGCATGTAAGCTGAGCATGGGTGGGAGAGCGACTCACTTCTTCTCCGCCGCCTTCAGCTTGGCTTGCAACTCCGCATTCTCCTTTTCCAATTCCTGAATGCGCTCGTGTTGTTTTCCCGCCAGGTCCAGGAGGTAATTTGCCAGGGCCTCCTTATTGTGGTCCATGGTGATCTGCATATCGGAAAGCCGCCGGCCCTGTTCCTCACGGTCGTTATCGTAGGCAATCTGCGAGAGGTCGAACAGGTCGTCGGCAAGACTCTCCGTGCGCAGCACCAGCTTGGCGGTGAGGACCAGGTCTTGCGGCGAGCGGCTGAGTTGGCGCGCCGCCTCGCGCAAGTCGGAAAGCGCCTGGCGGCGGTCTTCGAGGGGGCGGCGGCCGAGCGGCTGGCCCTGGTCATCCCGTAGCGGCAATTGCCCCTCGATCAATTCCGTATATAAAGCTTCAATCGGGTCAAAATTCTGGTCGTACGCGGCGAGGAATTCCGGAAGGCCCTCCGGCGTCAACTTCTCCTGCGCCGCCAACCCGGTGGGCAGCAGAGTACAGGCTGCCACAGCAAGGGTGACAAGGACGTTTCGCATGTTGACCTCCGCGGGGCGCCATGCCCGCCGGATGCTGGAGCGGGTTGGCTCATGGCGCGTCGTTGCAGGACATGGAGAGAGCCTCGGCGCAGGTGCGGCTGGCAGTCGCCGTGATGCGGTAGCGGCGTCAGCGCAAGCCCAGCGCGGCATCAATGGCGCCGGCAATTTGCGCCGCGTGGAATTCGACCGTCGCCGCATCCTCGGCTTCCACCATGACGCGGGCCAGTGGCTCGGTGCCCGAATACCGTACCACCACGCGCCCCCGCGCGCCAAGCGCGCCGCGACATTCTTCAATCGCCTGGGCGATTTCCGGGACGCCCTCGAGCACCTTCTTTGCACGCACGCGCACGTTGCGGATGATTTGGGGGAAAGGGCGGTAGCCACTCACCACCGCGTCCAGGCTCTGCCCGGTCTCGGAGAGGAGCCAGAGCACGTGCAGCAGCGTGATGAATCCGTCGCCGGCGAGCGAAACATCGGCGAAGATCAGATGGCCGGAGGGCTCGCCGCCCAGGTTGATGCTCGAGCGGAGCATTTCCTCGAGCACGTATTTATCGCCCACCGCGGTGCGCTTGAGCGCCAGGCCGTGGCGCGCAAATGCCAGTTCCAGCGCGAGGTTGGTCATCAAGGTGCCGACCACCGCCCCGCCCTTCAACAGGCCGCGCTGCGCGAGGAATGGCGCCACACCGAACAGAACATGATCGCCGTCGACGAGTCGGCCCGGGCGCGTGGCGAAGATGGCGCGGTCTGCATCGCCGTCGAAAGCCACGCCCAGGTCCGCGCCGAGCGATTGCGTGGTGGCCTGCATCGTTTCAGGGTAGAGCGAGCCGCATTGCAGGTTGATGTTGCGCCCAGTGGGTTCGGCGTGCAGAATGCGCGCCTCGATGCCCAGGCGAGCGAAGAGCGCCGGCGCCGCCCGGCTGGCGGCGCCGTGCGCGCAATCCACAACCAGGCGATAGCCGTGAAAGCTCTTGCCTGAGGGCACGAGGCTCGCCAGGAACTCCAGATAATCTTCGAGCAACCCGGGCTTGATTTCGAGCGGCGCCTCGGGTATCGCAACGCCGCCGGCGTCAACCTGCTCAAGCGCCCGCTCGATTTCCACCTCCGCGTCCTCCGAAAATTTCATTCCCGTGCGAGCCAGCACTTTTATGCCATTATCTTCATAGGGATTATGCGATGCGGAAACCACCACGCCGGCGGCAAAGGCGTGATGCCGCGTCAGGAATGCCACGCCCGGCGTGGTGATGACGCCCGCGTAGGTCACCTCGGCGCCTTCGGCGCGCAGTCCGGTGGCCAGCGTGCGCGAAATCCATTCACCCGACTCGCGCGTATCCTGGCCCAGCAGCACGCGCGGCGTTCCGGAGGTCGCGCGCAGCACCCTCCCCAGCGCCCGGCCGATCTTCCCTACCATGGCGCGGTCCAGCGGAAAGCTGCCCGCCACACCGCGAATTCCGTCTGTGCCAAAGAACTTGGGTTTATTGGACATGTGCGCAAGTATTTTAGTGCAGGAAAGCCCAAAATGGGCAGGCGAATGAACGTGGGTGACGCCGAGGGCAGGTCGGACCCTTCCTCAGCCATCAGCCGTCAGCGGTCAGCAATCAAAGGCGCAACGGACCACTGAGCACGGACAACGGACTGCACAAACGCCGCAACCGAACCCACTGGGCCGGCGCGGGGGCAGGGCAGGTGTTCGATTCCGGTCTCCAGAATCCCAAAAGCGAACAGGCACGCTCACCTTCAGCGGCAAGAGGCGTCGTAAGCCACAGCAAATCAATGAATTATCGGCAGCGGCAATGGTGGGACGCGTGCTCCTCAAGTTGCCGAGGGAAGGGTACTAATGGGGAATAGTGAATTGCACGCGGGGATGGTCTGGCGGGTTTTCCAATTTACTATTCACCATTCACTATTTCCCGATTGGTGCCGTTCGCGCGGAGAAAAAGCATGAATGCTGTCATTCAAGATCTGCGGTATGGGATGCGCATGTTGGCCAATCATCCCGGCTTCACTGCCGTGGCGGTGCTGACGCTGGCGCTGGGCATTGGCGCCAACACGGCAATCTTCAGCGTCATCAATGGACTCCTGCTTCATCCGGTCGGCGTGTCGGACCCGGACCGTCTGCTGGCGATCCGGGTAAAGTACGACATGCTGAATCTCAAGAGCATTGTAATTTCGCCCACGGACTTCGCCGACGTCCGAGACAGCAAGCAGGTGTTTTCCTCCGCCGCGATTCTCGATAACGCAGACTTCACCTACCTCGCGGGTGATCTGCCGGAGCGACTGCTCGGCGCGAAGGTATCCTGGCAGTGGTTTGAGGTCTTCAATGCCCAGCCACTTCTGGGAAGAACGTTCCGCGCCTCGGACGATCAGCCGGGCTCCAGCGCTGTCGCCATCCTCGCTTACGGAACCTGGAAGCAGACCTTCGGGGGAGACCCCAGCGTCGTTGGGCAGTCCATCCAGCTCAACCAGTTGCCCTACAAAGTGATCGGGGTGATGGGGCCGGACTTTCAGTGGCCTAATCAGGCGAAGCTCTGGGTGCCGATGGGATTGCCCCCGGGCGAATACGGCGCGGAGAATCGCTTCAACGAGAATTACCTGGCGGTGGCGCGGATCAAGCCGGGCGTTTCGGTCGCGCGGGCTGAAGCCTTCGTCAAGGTTCTCGGCAACCAGGTGGTCCAAGCCAATCCTCGGGCCGCCGCTTATGCGAAGGACTCCGGCTGGGGGATGTTCGCCGTCCCTTTCACGGAATTTGTCTATGGCGACCTGCAGACTCCGATGCTGATCCTTCTGGGCGCGGTAGGATTTGTGTTGCTCATCGCCTGCGCGAACATCGCCGGGTTGCTCCTGGCGCGGGCGTCGACGCGCACCAAGGAACTTACCGTGCGCGCCGCGCTGGGTGCCAACCGGTGGGATCTGATCCGACTTACCCTGGCCGAAAGCTCTCTGCTGGCCATCGGGGGAACGCTGCTCGGTTTCTTTCTGGCCGGAGGCGGGATTCACGTTCTTCAGGCGCTTGCCCCGGCGGAGGCCAGTGTCGTAGTGATTCGAACCGATGCCTATGTTTTGGCGTTTACGATGGTGATGGGACTACTCTCCGCGCTGCTCTTTGGAATCGCTCCCGCGTGGCAACTGTCCGTGGTGCGCCAGTTTGAAGCCCTGAAGGAAGGAGGGCGCTCCGGCACGGCGAGCCGCGACCAACAGCGCGTGCGCGCCTTCCTCGTGGCCGGGGAAGTGGCGCTGGCTCTGGTCTTGCTTGTCGGCGCAGGGCTGTTCCTGAAAAGCCTGGCTCGAATTCAGCAGGTGAATCCCGGCTTTGACCCGCGCGGCGTGATGACCGGCGCGCTTTCTCTCCCGGAGAGCCGGTACAAGGAGCCGCAGAAACAGATCGCCTTCTATCGCGCGGTGTTGGAGCGCCTGAGGAACTTGCCCGGCGTCGAGTCCGCAGCGGCCACCGCGCCACTGCCCTTCGCCGGCGGCGGGGCGTCTTCATCGTTCAACATCGAAGGACGGCCGCAACTGCCCGGCGACCCCGGCCCGCACAGCGACCTGCAATGGGTGACGCCGGGTTATTTCTCGGCGTTGCGAGTTCCTCTCCGCTCGGGGCGCGTCTTTACCGATCAGGATCGCGAGGGCGGTTTGCCGGTGGTAATCATCGATGAGAATCTCGCGCGCCAATACTGGCCGAATCAGGACCCGGTGGGCCGGCGCCTGCGCCGCGGCAATAACACACCCTGGGCTACGATTAGCGGAGTCGTGGGACACGTGGATCGTTCCATGCTCGTCGGCGACACGGGCAAAGGAGTTTGTTACTACCCCATGGCGCAACACTCCCAGCCGGCCGCCTTCTTGATTGCCCGGACCACGGCGGATCCCGCGAAACTCGCCATGCCTTTCCGCGCCGCCGTGCAGGCCGTGGATTCCGCTCAGCCTGTTTATGATTTCCTCCCCATGCAGGAACGCGTGCTGAATTCCCTCGGACCGCGTCGGTTTGCCGTGACCTTGCTGGGCTTCTTCGCCGCCGTGGCGGTGCTGCTTGCTGCCCTCGGACTTTACGGTGTGGTCAGCTACGCGGTAACGCAGCGTACGCAGGAGTTCGGCATCCGCATGGCGCTGGGCGCCCAGCGCGCCGAGGTATTGCGCCTCGTCCTGAGGCACGGCATGAAGTTGGCGAGCGCGGGAGTCCTGGCGGGGCTGCTGATTTCCTTCCTGCTGGCGCGCCTGCTCGCGAGCCAGTTCTATGAGGTCGGCGCGTTCGACCTCCTCACCTTCGTGCTGACCGCCCTGATTCTCGCGCTGATTGCGCTGATCGCCTGCTACGTTCCCGCGCGCCGGGCGACGCGGGTCGATCCTATGGAAGCGCTGCGTTACGAATAGTGAATTGTGAATAGTGAATGGTGAATTATGAATGCAGCAATGCGAGGTTGGGGTCTGGCTTGTAATTCACTATTTACCATTCACTATTCACCATTTATCGGCTCCATGCATCCAGTCGGAGAAAGAACATGAGCACCATCTTTCACGATCTGCGGTATGGGATGCGCATGCTGGCGAAGAATCCCGGCTTCACGGTGGTGGCGGTGATCACGCTGGCGCTGGGCATCGGGGCGAACACGGCAGTGTTCAGCGTGGTCTACGGCGTGCTCCTGCGGCCGCTGCCTTATCCTGAGCCCGAGCGCATCGTGGAAATTTCGCGTACCTACCGCAGTAAGTACGTGTATTCAGGTTTCACCGCGAGCGGGTTTGATTTCTGGAAAGAACACCGGGAGCCATTTCAGTGCCTCGCGGCGGCCACCGGAGTAGGCTTCAACTTAGTGGGGGCGGGCCGTCCGGAGCACATCGACGTCCTTCGCGTTTCCTCGCAATACTTTGACGTGTATGGCGTGCGGCCATTCCTGGGCCGCAGTTTCAGCGCGGATGAAGATCATGTGGGCGGTCCGAATGTTGCGGTCCTGAGCTTTGGCCTCTGGAGAGAGCATTTTGGCGGTGACCCGAGCGCCGTCGGGCGGAGCGTTCTGCTTGACGGCACTCCTTACACCGTCATCGGGGTGATGCCGGCCGGCTTTGCGAGCGTACCTCCCGTCCAGTTGTGGACGACCATCGAACCGGTGCGCCATACCATCGGGAGCGGGCAGAATTTTGAACTGATTGCCAGGCTCCAGCCCGACGTCTCATTCCGGCGCGCCAGCAGCTACCTGGGGAGCCTTGCGCAACCATTCGTGCAGCAGAACTATCAGTGGATGCGGGAAGATGACAGGCG
>JAIQGA010000073.1 GCA_020072925.1 Terriglobia bacterium
ATCTTCACGCCGAGCTTCTCTTGTTTGGACCCTCTTCGCACAACCTTTCGCTTTGGCATCTTGTCCCTCCCCTGGTTATCTCGCATGCCGTCCCGCCTTCGG
This sequence comes from Terriglobia bacterium, assembly GCA_020072925.1. GTDB lineage: Bacteria > Acidobacteriota > Terriglobia > UBA7540 > UBA7540 > JAIQGA01. The sequence continues at coordinate 103 of JAIQGA010000073.1, forward strand.
CCGCCGAAGGAACGGGGCTCTCCTCGAGGCGGCGGGAATGAGTCTTCTGAAGCAGATACATCTCGCAAAGGCGTGCCTCTTCGCAGCGCCGCAGGACAACCGCTAGCTGGCCTTCATAAATCCGGGAGAGGTTTCGCACCTGTTCTGGGTCCAGCTCGCGCAGTTTTCCTGCGATGGAGAAGCGGTCCACCCCCGCGCTTTTAAGCATGCGGGCCGCCCCATACAGGATCTCGTTCACGACTTCGCATCCGCAGGAGCGGCAGAACTTGCCGGCTGGCACCCATTCGGCGCACCAGGCACAGCGCACCTCGTGACGAACCGCCGCTCCGCAGGCCAGGCATAAGTCACCTGCTTTCCAATCCACAGGCTGCTTCTCACCACATCGTTCGCAAACGGCTCGTTCCATTGGCTGCCTCAATATCTGCGCGCGCGTCCCCAAAGTACGTCTTTATCGGCCTGACTCATGCCGCGGAGTTTTTCCGGTATATCGCCCTTCGGCAAGCCGTCGCGCTTGAGGAGGATCGCAAGCTCCAGTTCACCGGTCGGAACGAACTCAGCGCCGCAGCGACGGCAGAACTTCCCCGGTCCGGTTGAGCCGCACCAAAAGCAGGCCATGATGGGCTCGGCCTGTTTCCCGCAGGAAACACAGAGATCTCCACTCTTGTAGTCCTTCGGCTGTTTCGTGCCGCAGTACATGCAGCGGACGAGATCGGCTGACTCGACCACAATGTTTTCTAACCCGAGCGCCCATGCCATGACTCTAGCAGCGGTATCCGGAGGCAGGTCTGCTAGGACCGCTAAGGTTGCTGCATCACCTACAGCTCTGAAGTCCTCGCGGCCGCGAATACCGTTCTTGACGATTTTCTCGAGCTGGACTTCCGAAACTCCTTTCGACATCAGGATGTTTCTTTCGAGAACGGAGAAGGTTTTCTTAGGCGCGCGGGATTGCAATTTCTTGGTGGTTGTCTTAGGGGTCATCGTTCTTGCTTTTCCGGGAATCTTGGGCATGGTGTGTGCTCCTCTCCAGTCTTGAACAGTCACCACAGCTTAGTTCACAGGCCCACAATGCTCCAGCATTCCGGTCCTGATGGCCGATGATCCAATTGAAGGACGCTTCGTGTGGAGCCCATCATACTGCTCTTCAATCGCTGGTTTCAATGTCGGTCGTCGTTCAACTGTAATGCCACAGTGGGGCAACACGATCGTGCGTTTGCCCCGGCATTCAGAGAAGATCTCGTGGCCCTTGCCGCTTGCACTGCCTGAGTTTACGCCACTCTGGATAAATCCGAGGCGGTACAAAGACCTCCTCCTTAGGCCCATCGGAGGACAAGCGCAGGATCACATTGGTCTGCCCTGACAATAGCCTCGATGGGAGAAAGCCCTGGCGTCCCCAGGAGACCCCCGGCAGAGCCGGCGAAACTCCCTCCCAGAATCAGCCGATGCGTCCTGGGCGAACGGCCGACTTCGGGACCTGACTGCCAAGCGGGAAGTATTAACCGCCGCTCTCAATGTGCCTGACCCTCCGCAGATTGATTTCAAGACAGTGGTGAGTTACCGGCGAGAGACCGAAAAAGTGATGGCTTCGGGGCACTCTGCGGAACAAAAGCGCCTGATCCGCACCTGGGTGCAGGAGGTCAAATCGGAGCCGCAAACTCTGAAAGTTAAGATCAGCTACAATCTGGCAGAAGCTGTTATGAAAGGATTGGTTGCGGGGGCTGGATTTGAACCAGCGACCTTTGGGTTATGAGCCCAACGAGCTACCAGACTGCTCCACCCCGCACTGGTATGATATACAAATCGCGGGGAGATGACAACGTCTTTTTTGCGCAACTGGGCCGGTGCGCACGCAGGGACGGTGTGGTAACATGAGGGCTTTTGAAATGCGAGATTTCCGCATCGACGCGCATGGCGACGAAACCCACTCGACCGGCACCGCGAAACTTTGCCGTCAACCGGCAGGCGCCGCACTTTTATCACCTGCTGGAGCACTTCGAGGCGGGTGTCGAGCTGACGGGCACGGAAGTGAAATCGATTCGCGAGGGCAAGGTCAACTTGAAGGACAGCTACGGCATGATCCGGGACGGCGAGGCGTGGCTGATCGACTGCCACATCAGCCCCTATTTGCCGGGCAGCCGCTTCAATCACGATCCGCTGCGTGACCGGCGCCTGCTCCTGCATCGCAACGAGATCGACAAACTCGCCGGACGAACGCAGGAGAAGGGGTTGACGCTGATTCCCACGCGCCTATACCTGAAGGCGAACCGCGTGAAGTGCGAGCTGGCGCTGGCCAAGGGCAAGAAAGTGTGGGACCACCGCGAGACTTCCCGGCGCCGGACCATAGCGCGCGAAACCGAGCAGGCGATTCGCGAGCATCGCCGGCGCCACACGTAATTGCACGGGCGGTGCAGCCGCGCAGACCTGGAGGAGCAAGAATCCCGTGAAGATCCAGTTCCGACAAGAACCGCTGGCGGAGCTTCAAACTCCGGCGCTGGTAGCTTACGGCTTCGAGGGCGCCGGGAGTTCGCAGGGAAGCGTCGAGCGGTTGCCAGCCGCCACGCGCGCGCTATTACAGGAATTGCAGACCTCCGGCGAATTGAGCGGCAAGGCGTTCGAGTGCACGCTGCTCCATCGGCCGGCGGGGCTCAAAGTCGAGCGACTGCTCGTCGTCGGCGCGGGGAAGAGAGACAAGTTTAACCTGGCGCAACTTCGTTGCCTGGCCGGAACGGCAGTGCGCTTCCTGCGTGCGCGAAGCCTTCACGAGCTTGCCTGGACGCTCGATGGCGCCGCTGAAGACGTCGAAGTCCTGGCCGAAGGGGCGTTGCTCGGCGATTACGACGCCGACCGCTACCGCACGGAGCGCAACGGCGAGCGGCGAATTGATACCCTTTGGCTCGCCGCAGGGGGCGCGCCGGCAGGTGAAGCCGCCAATGCGGCGCTCGAGTGCGGGCGTATTCTCGCGGAGGCGCAGAACTTCACGCGCGACCTGGTGAACGAGCCGGCAAACAGCATGACGCCTACACTGTTCGCCCGCCAGGCGCAGGAAATGGCAGGGCGGTTGGGACTGGAATGCCAGGTGCTCGGGCCGGAGGAAATCCAGGCGCTGAAGATGGGCGCGTTCATGGCCGTGGCACAGGGCAGCGAAGAACCTCCGCGGCTGATCGTCCTTCGCTATACGCCGCCGGATGCGCCGCCCGCGCCGGTGGTGGGACTGGTGGGGAAGGGCATTACGTTTGACACGGGTGGCATTTCGATCAAGCCCAGCGAGAACATGCACGAGATGAAGACCGACATGGCGGGCGGCGCCACCATGCTCGGCGTCATGCGGGTGATCGCGCAGCTCAAACCGTGTGTCCGGGTCATCGCCGTGGTGCCGGCCACGGAGAATATGCCGAGTGGCAAGGCGTACCGGCCCGGCGATGTCATCACCTCGATGTCGGGCAAGACGATCGAGATCCTGAACACGGACGCCGAAGGGCGCCTGGTGCTGGCGGACGCGCTCGCCTACGCGCGGCAACTGGGCTGCACGGCGCTCATCGACGCCGCCACGCTCACGGGCGCGGTGACCATCGCGCTGGGAAATATCACCACGGGCGTATTCGGCTGGAACAAGGAATGGGTCAACCGTGTGCTGGAGGCCGCCGGCCAGGCGGGCGAGAAGATGTGGGCCCTGCCGGTGGACGAGGATTATCGCGAGCTTTACAAGAGTCCCATCGCCGACCTGGCAAATACCGGCGGACGGTACGGCGGCGCCATCACCGCGGCGATGTTCGTGGGAGAGTTCGCCGGCGACACCCCCTGGGTCCACCTGGACATTGCCGGCACGCGCTGGTCGAACGAAGAGAAGCCCTACCGGGCGAAGGGGCCGACAGGCCACGGCGTGCGGACGCTCGTCAGGTTGCTGCAAAATCTCGCCGCAGGAAAGTGAACGGCCGCCCTGGAATTGCTTATGGCAAGTTCAGCGTTATCCCTTCGCGACAGGATTCAGATCGTCAATAGCGTCCTTTTTTGCGTCGTGGGCGGGGCCCTGACGCTTCGATACTTTCTGAAGCCGGCACCGTGGATCGCCCTCGCCCTGGGACTGGCTTTTTTGTTCCTGGGCGTTTACCGGCTGGTGCTGGCGAGACGAGAATGGCGGAGGCGTGCCGGCAACCGTGCATAGCGCCCCGATTCTTACACCCCTTGGGATATTGCTGGCCATCCTGTTCGCGCTGCTGATGGCCGGCCTGCTCCTGTGGATGTTTCGCGTGCCGGCACCGCTGCCGCAGGCGGTGGCGCATGCGCGGCGGAGCGTCAGTGGAATTCGCCGCATTCTGGTGCCGACGCGTGGCGCGGAGCATGACGAGCGCGCCGTGGAGCTTGCGTGTCGGCTGGGCCAGGAACAGAAATCGCAGATCATTCTCGCCTACGTCTTGGAAATCCCCCTGACGCTTTCTCTCGGAACACCGCTGCCGGAAGAAGAGCAGAAAGCCGGGCAGGCGATGAAGCGCAGCGTGGAAATCGTCAAAGTGCACAACCTGCCTGCAGCGCCGCGAATCGTGCGGGACCGGGACGCAGGGAGAGGTTTGCTGCGAGCGGCGCGCGATCTGGACGTCGACCTGGTGGTGATTGGGATGGACCCGGCGCGCAGCCGGTTTGCTGATCCGTTGGGCCGGACCACGGAGACGCTCCTCCGCCAGGCGAACTTCGAAGTGATTGTCGACAAGCATCCGCTCGGTCAAGCCGCCTGACGTCTGCGCGCGAGGCTGCGTTGAGAGCTCCAAGAGCCTTCGCGGCGGTTGATGAAGCACGCAACGGGTCAGGCCCCTTTTGGCCATTGCCCCTGCGTGGGCTGCGGATTATGATGGGATGGCGCAGGTCAAACAGGAGTTTCGCCCGAGACAAGAGGAGAATCTGCACGGCCATTGCACCGCCTTCCTGAAGGGGCCGCCGCAAAGCGTTTCATGAAAATCATTGTGATCGGTTACGGCAGGGTCGGGTCGCAGTTCGTCAAGAAGATTGATACGAAGGCGCACGACGTCGTCATCATCGACCGGGAACGCAGCGCCCTCGGCCTGCCGGACGCTCCTCGCGGCGCAAAATTCATCCTGGGCAACGCCATCGACGAGGACCTGTTGCGCGAGGCCGGCGCCGACGCAGCAGACGTGATGCTCGCCCTGACCCGCGACGAGAACACCAACCTGATGATCGCTCAAATCGCCCGGGTGTTGTTCAATGTTCCGAAGGTCATCGCCGTGGTGTACGATCCGGAACGCGAGGCGTACTTCCACGAGGCGGGGATCGAGAGTCTGGCGATCACGGTCGCGGGGGCGGACCTGCTGGCGGCGCGACTCACGGGAACCTCCGGCGCCGCGGGGCTCACTCTGGATGCCTGGCAGCCGAGCAGCTTCACTTCTACCCGCGTGCCGCCGCGGCCACTCGAAACCGTGGATGGCTCGTTTTATGTGATCATCGTGGGCGGCGGTCTGGTGGGTTACTACCTCGCCCGTGGACTGTTACAGATCGGGCATGAAGTGACGATCATCGAGAACAACCCGGACACCTATAAGACGGTTTCGCAGCAGGTCGATTGCCCGGTGATTCTGGGCGACGGCTCGGCGACGGGCGTGCTTGAACGCGCCGGAGCCAGCCGGGCGAATTTGCTCTGCGCGGTTTCCAACCACGACCAGGACAACCTCATCGCCTGCCAGGTGGCGAAATACCGGTTTGGAATCCCCAAGACCATCGCGCGGGTGAAGAATCCCAAGAATGAGGCGGTGATGCGGCGATTGGGCGTGGACACCACTGTCAGCTCGACGGCCATCATCACCAGCCTCATTGAAAATGAATTGCCAGCCATACCCGTAAGGACCCTGGCGAACCTGGCCTCCTGCGGCGCGGGGATCATGGAGTACCACCTCGCGTCTACCTCTCCGGTTCTGGGGAAGCAGGCTCGCGCCCTCAGTCTCCCGGCCCATTGCAGCCTGATTGGCGTCGTGCGCGGCGGGCAAACCGTGACGTGCTTCGATTCCATGGTCCTCGAACGGGGCGACGTGGTGGTCGCGCTCGTCCCCCAGGAACAGGAGCCGGCGGTGCGCAAAGTCCTACTAGGTTGAACGGCTGCAGCAGCATCCCTGCATGGACGCAATTCAGCGTAGATCAGAAGACTGAATACATCCCGCCGGTACGAGATCCCATCATCAGTAACGCCTCCGCGTCCTCTGTGGTTAGACGAAGACTGAACACAGAGTTCACGGAGATTCTCAGTGCTCTCTGCGTGAAACCCTGAAATGCACAGAGGACGCAGAGAATCTCCATCGGCCGCCCCCAGCCGCGATCCAATACTTTAGGTTTGAAGTCAAGTTGGTATGAGCAGTCTCGCTACATGTGTTCAGGGATCTCGATTCCCATTTGGTCGAGTGCCTGGGCCAGAGTCCGTTCGACGATGTGGACCAGAAAGAGGAGAAACGCTTGCCGCCCCGGATCGGCTTCGCTGAGGATATGGTAGCGGTGATAGAAATTATTGAAAGCCTGGGCAATGCGGAAGGCGTATTTGGCTACGATCGACGGCTCCTGCGTGGCGATGGCCTGCTGGGCGGCCATTTCCAATTGCGCGGCGAGTAAGCTGAGCTGCCAAAATGCCAGACCATCTTCGCCGGAATACAGTTTCCGGAGCTGCTCCATGCTGAGGTCAAAGTCGAGGTCGGCGGGCTGGAATTCGGGATGGGTTTCCTGAAACTTCCGGAAAATATTGCGCGCCCGCACGCTGGTGTATTGCAGGTACGGCCCTGTCTCGCCCTCGAACGCCAGGGCTTCTTTGAAGTCGAAGGCGATAATGACGCGCCGCGAGACCTTTAGAAGGAAATAGCGCAGGGCGCCGACGGCGATCCGCCGCGCGCAGGTTTCCTGTTCCTGGGGGTCCTGGGTGATCTGCCGTGAGCGCACTTCCTCGAGGGCCTTGGCGAGAAGCCTATCGAGAAGGTCATCGGCTTTGACCCCCTGGCCTTTGCGGCCTGAAACCTCAACGTATGGCCGCGCGCGGTCCTCGGCGGTCAGTTCCACGCCCAACTCTTCGGCGCAGCCGGGTGAAAGGCCCACCACTTCGTAGGCGAAGTGGTGAAGATTCGCGGATTGTTCGTGGAATCCCAGAGCATCCAGCGCGGCCTTCACCACGTTTTGAAGATAGGACTGGCGCGTGTCGATGACGGCATAGGCGGCGTGCGCGCGGCCGCAGGGCGGGGCAGCGGGTTCGCCCTCGAGCGCCGTGCGCCAGACCTGATGACCGCCCGGATAAGTGTGGAAGAGCTGGTAACCGAAATCCTTCCCCAGGAGCGCGAACTTCCATAGGTGATACGCGATGTCTTTGCCGACGTAGGTGACGGTTCCATTCGAGCGCACGATGATCTTGACGTCTTCGCCTCCAGCCGCTTCTTCCGTTTTGCCTTCTTCCGCCTCGCGCAGCGTCATCACCCAGCAGCCCTGGTTCTTGCCGGAATCTTCGTAGCGAATCGCTCCCGTGCTCTTCAACAGCTCAAAAGCGGACTTCCAGAAATCCAGGCGGAGGATTTCGCTCTCCTGGACCAGCAGGTCGTATTCGACGTTGATACGCAGCATCGTCGCCAGGTGCAGGCGAACGATGGCAGTCGAAATGAGGTCGGCGAGCGCCGCAAGGTCCCCGTGGCCTTCTTCGATATCCTTGAGGGCCTGCGAGCGCAGGCTGAGCGCTTCCGGCTTCTCCTCATAAAACTGGAAGACACGGGCGTAGAGGTCCCAGCAAGAGTAATCGAAGCGGACGGCAGAGTCCTGGATCAATTTCTCTACGTCGCTCAGCGTTTTCTTTTCGAGGTGCACGAAGCCAACCACCACGTCGGCAACTTGCACACCCGTGTTGTCAATGTAGTTCTGCACCTCGACTTCTTCGCCGGAGGCGCGCAGCAGGCGGGCAAACGTGTCGCCGAGGACGGCATTGCGGAGATGGCCAATGTGCGCAGCCTTATTGGGGTTGATGCTTGTGTGCTCGACGACAATCTTGCCAGAGCCCGCCGCGCCGGGAACAGGCGGCGCCGTGCGTAATGCGAAGAGCTGTGCGGCGGCCGCGGCGCGATCCAGATGGAAGTTCAGGTATCCCGCGCCCGCGACGCTGACGCGCTCGATGCCCGCCAGAGGTGGAATCCGCATGGCGAGTTCCTCGGCGATTTTCTTTGGGGAGCGACGCAACTGCTTCGCCAACTCGAAGCAGCTCGCGAGCGACAGGTCGCCCAAGTCGCCGGAGGGCGGATCGTTCAGAGGCGGCGGCGTGACCTCCAGCCCATAAGCCTCCCGGATGACATTCACAAACCGCTGCTGAATTCGTCGCTGGATGTCCAGATACAATGGGTTTCTCCTGTTCAGGCGCGAGGGCGAAGCGCCGACCGCTTGAATGCGCCGTTCGATGACGGACACCTGAGGATGATCGAAGGGCAATTATAGCAGACTGCGCGCCGGCCAATTGGTTTGGAATTTGCGGGAGGCATGCCGAAGAACGGCGCCAGTCAAGGCGGGAAGCCTTTGCGGGTTGCGCTTTGGAAGGTTGGCGAGCAAGTAGTAAACTGGCGCCTCAACTTTCCGAGGAGGGAAATGCCATGGCATCGCGAAAATACTTCAGACTCAATCTGAGGAGGGCGGCGGCGCTCGCGGGGTCCGGCCTATGGGCACTGGCGCTCGCGATGCTGCTTGGCGGGCCACCTGCGCCGCGGCCGGGCTTGGCGCAACAGGCCGGATTGGGGGAGTTCGAAAACCAGAGCGACGTGGGCGTAACGCCGCGTGCTGGTTCCGCGGAATTCGATGCCGCAAGGGGTGAATACCGGATTCGCGGCGGCGGGACGAACCTCTGGGAGGGGACGGACGCTTTCCACTTTGTGTGGCTCCGAACCTCCGGCGACTTGAACCTTGCTGCAGACGTTGTGTGGCCCCAGGCTGGCGGCAACGCGCATCGGAAAGCCGGCTGGATGATTCGCCAGAGTCTGGAGCCGGACTCGCCATACGTCGACGCGGTCGTACACGGTGATGGGCTGACCGCGCTGCAGTTCCGGCGCACTCCCGGCGGCCTCACGGAGGAAGTCCGCGCGCGCATCTCAGCGCCCACGACGATCGGCCTGGAACGTCATGGTGACCAGTTTACGCTCTGGGCCGCGGGGGCAGGACAGGCACCGAATCGCGAGGGCTCAATCCAACTCGCCTTGCACGATCCCGTGTATGTCGGTTTGCTGGTTTGCGCGCATGATGCGCAGGCCCTTGAAGAGGCGGTCTTCTCTCATGTCACGCTGGAACACCAGGCGATGAGCCGGGCCGCCGACCCGGAGCCGGAAGTTGAAAGCAGCCTGGAAACTATTGCCGTGGACGGAAAGGAGCGGAAGGTCGTGTATCATGCGCGCGGGCGCTTCGAGGCGCCCAACTGGTCGCGCGACGGCAAGGCATGGTTCTTCAATCGCGACGGACATATTTATGTCCAACCGGTCTCCGGCGGCGAGCCGCGCTTGCTGGACACCGGCTCGGCTACGCACTGCAACAACGATCATGGGCTTTCTCCGGATGGCCGGCTGCTCGCCATCAGCAATTCACCTCGCGACGCATCTCTTATCTACATCGTTCCGACCACCGGTGGCGGGCCGCGACTTATCACGCCGACTGGGCCATCCTACTGGCACGGGTGGTCGCCGGATGGCAAAACCCTGGCGTACTGCGCCGAGCGGAACGGGAATTTCGATATTTACACGATCCCGGTGGAGGGGGGCAAGGAGACGCGGCTTACGACCGCCGACGGTCTGGACGATGGGCCGGACTATTCCCCTGACGGCAAGTATATTTACTTCAATTCCGAGCGCACGGGGCTGATGCAAATCTGGCGCATGAAGCCGGATGGCAGCGGGCAGGAGCAAATCACCCACGACGACTACAACAACTGGTTCGCGCACCCCTCGCCGGATGGGAAGTGGCTTGTGTTCCTGACCTACGAGCGAGGGGTCAAGGGCCACCCACCAAACCAGCGCGTCATGCTCCGCATCATGCCGTTGGCCGGAGGGTCGCCGCGAGTTCTCGCCAAGCTCTTTGGCGGGCAGGGCACCATCAACGTGCCATCCTGGGCGCCGGACTGCCGGCACCTGGCGTTTGTGAGTTACCGTCTGCTGAAGCCCTGAACGGAAGCACACCGTGGCGGCAAGCGTGTTGCTGACCTTGACTTTCCGACTGCCCTTGGTTAAACTGGTTATGAACTAATGAACAGGGACGGATTTCCTGCCATTGTCAACCTCCTGCATTGTCCCGGCCCCCGCAGGGTGTTTACTGTCTAACATGGGAGAGTACCGAAGGATTCGCCGCGTATGAAGACAAGTGTAAGAATCCAGAAGGGCGTCGAGGAACTCATCGGAACTTATGACGGCAACTTGAAGCTGCTCGAGAAGTGCTTCCAGGTGTCGGCACGCCTGAGCGATGAAGCCCTGGAGATCGAAGGGGGCGAGGGAAACGTCCGCCGCGCCCAGCGCCTGGTGGAGGAATACACGGACCTGATCGCTGGCGGAACGCGGTTCGAAAGCGGCGAGGTGGAAGCGTTCTTGCGCATCATGTGCCAGGACCCCGATGCCACACTGAAAGGCCTGGCGGAGGCCGGGCGACCGCGCGCCTTCGGCAAGAAATCGATCACCCCCAAGAGTTTGAACCAGCGAAGTTATGTCGACTCCATCGAGCGCCACGACATGGTCTTCGGCATCGGGCCGTCGGGCACGGGGAAAACCTATCTGGCCGTGGCCATGGCCGTCGATGCCCTGCTGACTAAGGAAGTCAGTCGGATCATCCTAGCCCGGCCCGCGGTGGAAGCAGGGGAACGCCTGGGCTTCCTGCCGGGCACGCTGCAGGAGAAGGTGAATCCGTACCTGCGCCCGCTCTACGACGCGCTCTACGACGTTCTGGATCCCGACCGCGTGGAGCGCTACATCGAGAAGAGCATCATCGAAATCGCTCCCATTGCTTTCATGCGCGGCCGGACGCTGAACGACGCCTTTGTGATCCTCGACGAAGCCCAGAACACCACCAGCGAGCAAATGAAAATGTTCCTCACGCGGCTGGGCTTTAACTCCAAAGCGGTGGTGACCGGCGACATCACCCAAATCGATCTGCCGGAAGGCCGGCGCTCGGGCCTGGTGGAGGCGATCGAAGTTGTTTCCAAAGTTCCGGGCATCAGTTTTATCTACTTCAATGAGCGCGACGTGGTTCGCCACAATCTGGTGCAGCGCATCATCCGCGCCTACGAAGAGTTCGACCAGACACGCGCCGCCGGCGGGAATAGCAAGAATCACCAGATTCCGGGACATTAGTGCGGCGTCCGCCCAAAGTGCGAGAGGCCGCTTTGTTTCTATGCCTCCGGTCAGGGTGGACCGCTGTGTAAGGCGTGCGAGGCCGCAACGATCCTTTGGAATCTCAGCCCCGGAACCCACATGATCGGTGAACCCGTAGTTCTGAATCAACAGACCCGTTGCGCCCTGGATCTTTCGGCCCTGCGCCGTTATGTGGCGAGGGTGCGGCAGGGCCTGCAACTGGGCCGGCGAAGTTTCAACGTCTGCTTGATGGACGACCGGGGAATTCGGCGGCTCAACGGCACATTTCGAGGCAAAACTTATCCCACGGACGTTCTCTCCTTTCCTTGGAAGGGGGCAGACCAAAACGGGGCGAACGCCGCGGAGAGTCGCGAGTTTGGCAACTTTCTGGGCGACGTCGTGATCTCGGTCGATACGGCGCGCCGGAATGCTGGCCGCGAAGGGCACTCGACGATCAATGAAATCCGCTGGCTGATTCTGCACGGCGCGCTGCACCTTTTGGGCTACGATCACGAACAGGACAACGGCGAAATGGTTCGACTCGAGTTGTCGTTACGAGAGCGGCTGGGTATCGCTGGTTCGCTGGCTCCGCGACGACGACATGCAGGGGCAAGGCGAGCGCATGTATAGAGGCCTGCTCATTACCATCATCTGGGTTGCAGCGCTGGGCGCGCTCTTGACCGTTGGGTCCGTCGCTTCCTACCTGCGCCTGCTCATGCGCCGGCTGACGCCCGTCGCGGCATTACGCCTGTTCAAATCAGACAAGGGCCGGCGCATCCAGGCGGACCGCGAGCGCGTGGGCGTTTCGATTTCCACGCTGCACGGCGCCGCGATGCACCTCTTTGCGGTGGGCGTAACCGGGCTGTTCTTCTTCCATCGCCCCGGACACCTCTGGGAAAACCTGAGCGCCTCACTGGCCTTGGTCCTCCTCGTCATCGCGGTCATTGACCAGTTGATTCCGTTCATCCTTGTTGCCCGACACGACGAACCAGAAATCATCCTGGAACGCTGGATGCCTTTCCTGCGAACCTGCGTCTTTTTGGCTCTGCCGCTCACCTTCCCGATTCTGATCTCCACCACCATCGCCCGCCTGCTCGAGCCGCCGGAGGAGGACGCGGCACCCCCCACGCCCCAGGAGAATCTCCAGGAGCTGATCGAAGCCGGCGAGCAGGGCGGGCTGCTCCAGAAGGGCGAGGGCGAGCTTCTGCATTCCGTGGTCGAATTCGGCGACACCGTTGTGTCCGAGGTGATGACTCCCCGCCCGGAAATCGCCGCGCTCGAGATCAATGCTCCGGTCGAGGAACTGCGCCGCCTTTTCCGGGAAAAGCGCCTGACGCGCTATCCCGTCTACACCGGCCAGCTCGACCACATCGAAGGAATCGTCAACGTGCGTGATCTGATGGCACTCCCGACGGAGGAACAGGCGAAGGTCGCCCTGCGCTCGCTGGTCCGGTCGGTAACTTTCGTTCCGGAAACCAAGCGCATTCAAGAACTCCTCAAAGACCTGCAGAAGACGACCACCCAGATGGCGATCGCCATTGACGAATATGGGAGCGTCTCGGGACTCGTCACGGTTGAGGATATGGTGGAGGAGCTGGTGGGTGAAATCCGCGACGAAGTGGAGCCCCACGCCCGCGACATTGTCCGCGAGACCCCGGGAAGCTACCTCGTCGCCGGCCAGACCGAGCTGGCGCAGATCGCCGAACAGTTGGAACTGGATCTCGAGGGCAGAGAGTATTCGACGGTGGCCGGCTTGCTGCTCGCGCACCTCGGCCACGTTCCACTACCTGGCGAAAGACTCGAAAAGGACGGCCTGCTGTTCGAGGTTCTTGAGGCCAACCGGCGGACGGTCCTGAAGGTTCGCCTTCGTCACTCACCTGCCGCGCCCCGCGCCGCAACCACTCATGCCGAGCCCAGCCACTAAATCCGGATTCGTAGCTCTGGTCGGCCGGCCCAATTCCGGAAAGAGCACCCTCCTCAACGCTCTGGTTGGGGCCAAGGTGTCGATCGTCACCTCCGTCCCCCAGACCACGCGCAACCGCATCTTGGGGATCGTTCATCGGCCGGACGGCCAGGTTATCTTCATCGACACTCCGGGCATCCACAAGCCGCTCTCGCGCCTCAACGAGCAGATGATGAACTTCGTCCGGCAGGCCCTCGAAGAGCGCGATCTCGCCGTGCTGATCGTGGACGCCGCGGCTCGCTTCGGGAAGGGCGATGAGTTCGCCCTGCAATTGCTCAAGCAGTACGGGCCGAAGACCATCCTGGCGCTCAACAAAATCGACATCATCAAGAAGCCTCAACTCCTGCCGCTGATGGACCGCTACGCGAAGCTGCACGATTTCGAGGAGATCTTCCCCATATCCGCCTTGCGTGGAGAAGGGCTCGCGGACCTTATGGAGGCCGTCCTTGCGCGCCTGCCCGAGGGGCCGCAGTATTTTCCTCCCGACGTTTACACCGACCAGCCGGAACGCTTCCTGGCGGCGGAGATCGTCCGCGAAAAGGTGATCGCTCATACCCAGCAGGAACTTCCTTATGCGACGGCCGTGCTCATCGAACAATTCGAGGAGTCTGAAACCCTGACGCGCATCCACGCTACCATCCTCGTCGAGCGCGAGTCGCAGCGGCCCATCATCCTGGGCAGCGGCGGCCAGCGGATCAAGCAGATTGGAACGGAAGCGCGCGTGGAACTCGAGAAGCTCCTGCCGCCTAAAGTCTTCCTCGAACTCTTCGTAAAAGTCGAACCTAACTGGCGCGACAATCGCGGCATTGTTGCGGAACTCGACTATCGAGGCGACGCTTCGCGGTAAATGGACACCCACGTGGCACGCTGCTTGCCTGCCTCCCAATGGGGACCCCGGACCCCTATCTATTGGAAGTGTCGGGCGAGGTGGGTAAAGAGACCTCATCATCTAAAGAGCGCGTTCACCTTGACGAGTGCTTTCCCGCGACGTATGTTGTACTTACGGTGAAAGCACAGGTTTCGTCTGGGGCCTGACTCGTGTCTCCACGGGGGGCTTATCGGCTCCTCCGAGTGGGACGCGCCCGTTCGGGCCGCTGCTTGCCCGCCGGGGAGGGAAGTGAAAACAATGAGTAAAAAGCTGCACGTCCTTTGCCCATTCGGGGCGTTGGCCTGGGTCATCACCCTTGTGCTGCTTTCCCTATCGGCCAATGGGTGGGCTGCTCCTGCCAAGCGCCCGTCACCTCCCCCGCCAACCTGTGCCGCGTGGCAAGACGATTTCGGGTCGGCAAGTCTCGATCCCAACCGCTGGGTTATTGCCAACGGCCGGGCGCCCGGCTACATTCCGGGCAACCACATCGGCTATTACCAGCCGGACCGGGTGAGCGTTGAGAACGGCTTCCTGAAGATCCTGCTCACACAGGAGACCGGGCTCGTTGACGGGTTCAACGGTTACATCTCGCGCGGCGGCCTGATCTACACAAAGGCGACTTGCGGCTACGGGACCTGTGAGTGGACCATGCGAATGTCGTCCACATCCTCCACACCAAGTGGGTCGGGCGCCTGGGTTTCGGGCAGTGTATCCGCCGGCTTCCTTTATGTGAACAACTCGGAGACGGAAATCGATTTCGAGTACTCGGCCCTCTCTCCAGAAAATGTCTGGACGGTGAACTGGCACAATACAAAGCCCCGCCGCGATCCCACCTCGTCCATGGAAACGGCAGACGCCGTGCCGATGCCTGACGCCACGGTGTACCCACCCCACACCTATAGATTCGTTTGGGCACCGGGCGTGCTTACGTTCTATATCGATGACGGCCAGGTGGCCGAACACACCACCGATGTTCCAAGCGCTCCCGCCTATTTCATGATCAACCACTGGGGAACGAATAGCACGGGCTGGGGCGGACCGGCCACGCCCGGCGTCAGCCGCTATTTCTACGTGGACTCGGTGAGCTACACGCCGCTGCAGTAGGTCACACGCCAATCGAGACTCCCCTGAAGCTGCGCCTTTCGCTCCTCCAGGAGTTGGCTGTTCGCGAAACATGCAGAAGGGCTAAGGGTGGGTTTTAGGCCCTGAAGGAAGGCAGGGCGCGCTTAGCGCCTGTCGCGTCATTCCCCGACGGCAATGCCCAGGGCCTTCATTTTGCGGTACAGGTGGCTGCGTTCGAGGCCGAGGACTTCTGCGGTGCGGCTGACGTTGCCTTGATTCTCCTCGAGTTTGCGCAGGATGTAGTCGCGCTCGTAGGCGGCCCGCGCTTCCTGGAGGCTCGTGAATGCGGCGGGGCGAGTCGAGGACGTGGTTGCGCCCGCGGCGTGCGCGCGGCTGTGGTCGGCGTGGACGGCGGGGGGCAGGTGACGGCGCTCGATGCGTTCGCCGGCCACCATGATCACCATGCGCTCGACGAGGTTCTTGAGCTCGCGGACGTTGCCCGGCCAGCGGTACTTGAGCAGCACTTCCAGCGCGGAATCCGAGAAACGCTTGGGTCGGCGGCCGTAGGCGCGCGCGAATTCCGCCAAGAAGTGGCTGGAAAGGGCGGGGATGTCTTCCGGGTGCTCGCGCAGGGCGGGGACATAAAAAGGGATGACGTTGAGCCGGAAGAACAGGTCTTCACGAAAGTTGCCTTTTTGGATTTCTTCGTCCAAGTGTTTGTTGGTGGCGGCGATGACCCGCACGTCGACGGTGAGGTTCTGACCGGAGCCTACGGGTGTGAACCGCTGCTCCTCGATGACGCGCAGCACTTTGGACTGCGTCCGCAGGCTCATGTCGCCGACCTCGTCGAGGAAAAGCGTCCCACCGTGGGCCTGCTCGAATTTGCCCACCTTGTCTTCGAGCGCGCCGGTGAACGATCCCTTCAGGTGCCCGAACAATTCGCTCTCGATCAGCTCTTCAGGGATGGCGGCGCAGTTCACTTCCACGAAGGGCTTTTCGGCCCGCAGACTCATGAGGTGGAGCGCCTGCGCGACGAGTTCCTTGCCCGTCCCGCTTTCGCCGTAGACGAGCACGCGGCCGTTGGTGGGCGCGGCGAGCGCCATTTGCTGGCGGAGAGCTTTCATCGGTACGCTCTCGCCGATGATTCGGTATTGCCCGCGCAATTCTTCGCGGAGCTGGCGATTCTGGGCCGCGAGCTCGAGTTGCTCGAGCCCGTGCTTGACGGTGAGCAGGGTCTTGTCAATGGAGAGCGGCTTTTCGATGAAGTCGAAAGCGCCGAGTTTGGTGGCGCGCACGGCGGTTTCGATGTTGCCGTGTCCGGAAATCATGACGACGACGGGCGGGGCCTCGCGCGCGCGAATCTTTTCGAGCGCCTGCAGCCCGTCCATGCCGGGGAGCCAGATGTCGAGCAGGACCAGGTCGCAGTGCTTCCTGCCCAGGAAATCCAGGCAAGCCTCGCCGCTCTCCACGGCTTCGACGCGGTAACCTTCGTCCCGCAACACGTCGCCCAGGGATTGGCGAATCCCGGGTTCGTCGTCAACAATCAGCAGGGTTGAGCGCGCCATGGGAACTCTGAATTATGAAGGCTGAATGGTGAATTGTGAATAGTGAATTCTAAATGATGAACGGAAAGAGTGAGAGGCGGAGTACGAGCGACGGACCATGGTTGGAGGCGCTTGGCTCCTAATTCAGAATTCAGCATTCATAATTCTGCTATCGCGGTGGCCCGGTCCACGGGCAGCTCGATCACGAATCGGGTGCCGGAGGGGGAATTCTCCTCCACGCGGATCGTGCCGTTGTGCTCGGAGACGATGCGGCTGACGATGGCGAGTCCCAGTCCAGTTCCTCGCCGCTTGGTGGAGAAAAAGGGCAGGAAAAGGCGCTCTTTCGCTTCGGGCGGGATTCCGGGGCCGCTGTCCGCGACGACCAGTTCCACAACGTCGCGCTCGGTGTCGTGCCCGGTGCGCACGCGAATCTCCTTGAGCGCTGAGCGCTCAAGCGCCTCGGCGGCGTTGTCAATCAGGTTCACCACCGCGCGTTTGAGCTGCTCGCCGTCGGCCTGGACGAGGGGGAGGTCGGGAGCCAGATCGCGGTAGAGGGTGATTCCGTCCAGCCGTCCGTCGAAGATGTCCAGCGCTTTCTCGACAATGGGGTTCAGGGCCGAGGGCTCCGGTCGTGATGCCGGAAAGCGCGCCAGGGTCGCGAACTCGTCCACCAGATGTTTGAGGGTCTCGACTTCCCGACTGACCAGCGCCGCACTGTCCCCGACCGCGTTGACGAGGTCCTCGGACACAGCGTTCGGCGCGGCCCGCTCGATGAGGCGGCGGATGCGGTCAGTGGAAAGCTGAATGGGTGTCAGGGGATTCTTGATCTCATGGGCGATGCGCTGGGCGACCTCCTGCCAGGCGGTGGCCCTTTGGGCGCGGAGAAGTTCGGAGAGATCTTCGAGCACCAGCAGGGTTCCCACCGGACCGTGCGGCGCCCGGACGGAAGAGATGGTCAAAGCGATGGAGACGCGCCGTCCTCCCATTTCGAGCTCAATCTGGCGAGTGATCACCCCCTGGCGCGTCGCGCGCCGGAGCAGGCGGGAGATTTCCCGGAAATCCTCGGCTGAGAAGACATCAGCGAGCGTGCGCGCGGACTTCACCCTTTCGGTGCCAAGCATCCGCTCCACGGTGGCGTTGACCTGGGTGACTTGTCCCTGCCGGTCAAGCGAAATGACGCCGGTCGGGATGTTAGCGAGAATCGCTTCCGTCGTGTGGGTGCGCTCTTCGAGTTCGCGGTTGGCCTTCTGCAGATCGAGCGCGGCCTGCTCGAGCGCGTAACGATTCTCCTCCAGTTGGCGTGTCATCTCGTTGAAAGACAGGATGAGTTTTCCGAGCTCGTCGTCGGCGCGCGCGGCAACACGATGGCTCAGATTGCCTCCGGAGATTTCGTGCGTCGCTTCGACCAGCGCCTGGATGGGCACGGTAACTTGCTTGGCCAGGAAGAGGGCGAACCAAGTGGCGGCAAAGAGGATGATGAGCGTCAGCAGCCAGAGCATGGAGAGGTAGTTACGCTTCACGGCCTTCCGCTCGTGGCTTAGTTCGTCGTACTTGTGCGCTTCGCGCTGGATTTCGTCCGCCATCTGTTTGACGTTGGTGGGGAGGTGCCGGGCGCTCACCACCGCTCCCAGACGTTCGCCTCTCGGCCCAAAGACAGGGTAAGCTGCCAGAAAGAGGTCGGTGTTGCCGGAACGCCAGCGCGCCGCCGCTCCTTCGGCAGGGAGCCGGCCGGCTCGAAGGCCAGGGAAGAGCTTCAGGAACTGTGCTTCATCCGCGCTGGCCTCTCCCACGCCTGCAAGAACGTGACCGTGAGCATCCAGGAAGGCCGCCGATTGCAGGTTCAGCATTTGGGCATGCTGCGCCAGGACTTGGGCAAGCGCGGCGAAATCCCGGCGAGCGATTTCACGTTCCAATCGCTCGTCCGAAGCGAGGTGGAACGTGTCATGCAAGGTGTGCTGTTCGGCCTGCAATTCCACCTGGCGGAAGATCTCGCTGGCGTCCTGGCGAACGATGTCAAACGGGATGCCAAACCATTTGTCGATGCTGCGATTGATGAGCCCATAGGCGAAGATGAAAAGGAAACAGACGGGCACCAGCGAGAGGACCAAAAAGGCCACAACCATCTTCGTCTTGAATCGCGCCCCGAGTTGCTGCTGGCGCCGCTCGACATAGACCTTGAGCAGGATGCGCGCCAGAATCAGCGCAAAGATCACGAAGGCCAGGAAAATGACCGTCGAAACGGCCATGAGGAGAATGGTCTGTTGGGCGTTCGAGGGCCGGATGAACGACAGGTTCAGGGAAGCCTGGCTCCAGCCCAGAAAAAACAGAACGGGGACGAGCACCAGCAGAACGACCAGAATGGCCTTGCGCCGTGATTTGTCCCTCTCATCCATACGAACGATCAGTGGCCGCCCGCTTTAGGGGGCAGCCGGTGAGGTGAGGGCGGCTGCGTCCTGAACGTTCACCCGGGCCTCGGGAGGCAGAAAACCCTTCAGGGGACACTCTCCGCAAAGTGCCTGGCGTCGCCGGCAGCAGCGCTTGCCCACTTCCACGAGGAGCGCGTGGAACTCGTTGAACATCTCCGGGTCCGGCGGGAGTGAGCGGTGCACAAACTCCTGGACGGCGGCATATCCGGCACGGGGCGAGACCATGGCGTGCCGGGCCAGGACGCGTCGAGTGTACGCATCGGCTACGAAGAACGGCTTGCCGCCCGCGTAGAGCAGGATGGCATCGGCCGTCTCCGGCCCCAGCCCCCGGAGGCCCAGTAACTCCTTACGTAACAGCTCCGGCGGTCGCAAGAAAGCCTTGTGCAGCGAGCCTCCACAGGTCCGGTCCAGCCACTCGAGAAAGCTGCGAATGGCCGCGGCCTTCTGGCGGTAGAACCCCGCCGGCCGGATGCAGATCTCAAGGTCCGCCTGGGAAGCGCCGCGAAGCTTCCGCAGATTGAGAAGACCGGCACGTCGCAGGCGGGCGATCGCCCGCGCGGCGTTGCTCCACGCGGTGTTCTGCGTGAGGATCGCTCCCAGAATCACCTCCAGGCGTGTGCGGGCGGGCCACCAACCCTGAGGTCCAAAGCGCGCCAGCAAAGCCGCGTAGTACCGGCGGAGGGTTGGCGACGGTCTGAAATGAGAGGGCGCACGCTCAGCGAGCATCATTGGGAAAACTATACTCGCGCTCTGGTGAAGTCAAGTGACGCGCCCAGTGGAGACCTCGGAGGCCCCGAAAGGCAGGGAAAGGCAGGGGTTGGAAGCCGCCGGAGAGGAA
>JAIQGA010000074.1 GCA_020072925.1 Terriglobia bacterium
GCCAATGTCGTAAAGCGCCAGGCCGGATTCGCTTCCCGCCACGGACTCGAGCAATGCCATATCCGGCGGCGCGCCGGCCGCCACCGCGAACTCTTCCTGGGCCTCCTGCAAGCGCAAAAACAGACGCGACCGCGAGAAGACACGATAGTTGTCGCTGGCCAGCCAGGTCTTTTTCTCCGCAGAGTTGTTCCAGTCATGGAGGAGCGCGGCGAAGTCCGGGGACCCTACATACAGCACCGGCCCCGGCGGCATCAGCTTGGCCAGCGGCGTGTTCGCCACCTGAGGCGCCTGGCCCTGCGGCGTGACGGCCAACGCTACACTCAGGAAACAGAATATCCACACCGTGTGCCGCTTCATCGGCTTCCACCTCCTCCCGCGGAGGTTCGTTCGACTCCGCCCGAATTCACAATGACTCGAGGCCGCACGGTCACTCTCTGCTCAAGATGCTCGGTCACAACGGGCCGGCGCAACAAATCCTGACGCTGCAGCTTCATCGCCGCCTGGGCTTTAGCTAGACTGTTTTGGAATTGGTTGCGGGATGCCCCGGTCGGAGCGAGTGCTATCGCCACGGGCCAATAGGTTGTGGCTTCCTGCAAGCGGTCAAGCTTCTCGAGGACTTCGGCGACTTTCGCGGCTAGAGCCATTCGCTCCTCGGCGCCAAGTTGGAAGCGAGGCAAAAACTCTACGGGTGCTGAGATTCCGCCGTAAGTTTCCGCCTCGTGATTTCCAGGTTCCGGCGCGTATCGGGCCTGATACGGACTTTCGTATGAGCCGACGTAGCCGTAACTGAGCAGAGGCTCGAGGGCGGAATACGCAAGCGGGTTCTGACCTGCCTCCGCGGCGGCCCGGAAAAGCGGCAGGCGCGGCGAATCATCCTGTGGTTCGAGTGCAATGGCGTCGAGCAGCAATCGCACGCGTGTGGCGGGGTCGGCGGCATGTTCCGCGGCCCGGAGGCGCGCGTAATAGTAACCAGGCTGTTCCGCCGCCGCGGCTTCAATTCGCTCCCCCTGGCTCAGGAGTGCAAGTTCGCCGCTCCCGAGATTTGGCACCGAGGCCTTCAGCGCCCCAATTGCCTCTGCCGCCGCAGCGCGTGTGGCGTAAGGCGCGTCCGGCGAGGCTGAGACGGAGGTGAGCAACCCCGTCGCGGAGTCACGCTCGCGTTGCCCCGTGATTTCAGCCTTGGCCAAATCCACCCGGGCCTGCGCGTCCCAGGGCACAGCCTTGACGCGCGCGGAAAGGAATTCTATCGCCTCGGGGGGATGGTTGTATTTGGTGAGGAGGTCTGCTGCCGCGCTCAGGTTTTAGAACGGCTCTCCAACCACCAGGGCCATTCGCCGCAGGAGCGCCATGGCCTGCGGCAAATCGTTGGATTGCAGGCGAATCTCCGCCAGGCCGAGGAAATTCGCGGGCGTCAGATTGTGTTGCTGGATTTCGCGCGTATAGGCGAATTCCAGAACGCGCCGCGCCGAGGATTCATCCCCCTTACGCCGCAGAGTCTCAGCGGCGGATTGCAGGATCCCCAACGGCGGCGTGTTTTCGGGTTCCTGGTGATAGCGTGCCAGCGTGGCGTCCAATGTGTCGGATTGCGCCGCCAGGCGAATCGCCAGCGGCGCGAATTCCTGCATGCGCTGTTTGCGGACCTCCTCGGGGATGGCATTGAACGCGGCCTGTTCTTCTTCCGTTCGGCGGGCGTCCAACAGGTAGCTGATCCAGCGCACCTGCGATGTGCGGAGCGTTTCCAGCGCCACGCCCTCGTCGGCTCCGTGCGCCTGAGCAACGTCGTTTTCCGCAAGCTGCACGATCCGCTTGAGGATGGGTTCGCGTTGTGCTTGCGGGATCCACCTGGCCTCGACAATCTCGTTCAGGAAGGACAGAGGATTGGGCGCCGAGCCCGCCAGATCCAAAATCCAGGCAACGCCCGCTGCGGGCTCCCCCGCAGCCGCCATGGCGCCTCGCAGCAGTTCTTCGACCATGTAAGTGCCATTGCGGTGGACGTACGTCCGTAGGACTTTGTCGGCGTCATCCCGCACCGGCGCGAGCAACTTTCGTTCACCCACATGCTCCAGTGCCACGCGCATTTCCTCCCAATAACTGGGAGGCACACGCCCACTGTTCTCCTCGTGCAAGAACGCTTGGAATGCCGCCTGCCAACGCTCGATGGCGTCGTCGTGCTTTCCCTGCTGCCACAGGATGAGCGCAATGCGATCGTGCACGGCGCCGAGTTGCGCGTTCAATTCCAACGTATGCGCGTAGTCCGCCAGAGCGCGATCTAGCTCGCCCACGTCCTGGTAATAGTCTGCGAGCGTGGTGTAAGCTTCCGGACTGGCCGGAGTGCCTTCGAGAGTTGCAGGGAGATAATCTTCGGGATTCCCACTCTTGATGACCGCGCTGTACTCGCCATACCGAGACCCGTAATAGAACCAGACGTTCCCGGCGAGTTGCTGCGTGCGGTCCACGGGTTTGCCCACTCGATCGCCAATCGTGCCCTTTCCCAACGCCGCTTCGTACGCCGCGTTGATCTCAGCCGCCGGGTCCGCATAATAAAGCCCGACGAGCCCGGTGTAAGCGTGCGTCCAAACGGGCGGGAGGCCGTGTCCGCGCGCCGCGATCACCCCCAGCGCCAGTTTTGCATCGCCACTCGACACGGCGACATTCGCGGCGGCATCCTTCACGGACGTGGAATAGCCGTTGCCGGCAATCGTGGCCAGCCGCTCGGGATTGTTTGCCAGGAGCAGATCCATGAAGCGCGATAGGGCTCCATTGCTCAGCCCTTGGTGGGCGAAGGCCTTGCCGAGCGCGCGCAATTCGGCCTCCGTGTTTCCGGCGGAGCGATAGCTCGCAGCCGCGCGCTCCAGAATGAGGTCCTTTCCGACAACGTTGGGGTAAACGTTCCAATAGGCTTCCAACTGCGCTCCCAATTCGTTGAACCTCATTCGCTGTCGTTGCAGCGATACTAGCCGCGCTTCCTGCGCCTGAGCTTCCGGTGAACCGGGCTTCGCCATCATGAGTTCATTGCGCCAGCGGGTCTCGAGGTCCTCGAGGCCGGCCGCTTGTGCCAGTGGTAAGAGGTTCGCCACGAGGTCTTCTGAGGACATCGCCCGCTTCTGCTTCTCGAGGAAGCCTGCAAAGGCAATCTTCTCCTCGGGAGTAAAGTAGGTTCTGCTGGCTTGGCCCATCGCTTCGAGCGGCGCCTGAAGGTTCGGTGAGAATTTTTCGGCCTTGGCGGCTTGCGCGGCCTTCTCAAGTTGGGAGAACGCTTCGTCAGCGTGGCGCAGGCGCGTCAGGACGGTCGCGTAGGTCTTGGAGCCTTCGACATTGGCGGGATCGGTGAGCAGGTCGCGCCCCGCGACCCCAACGCCGCGTTCGGCGAACTCGCGTGCCTGGGGCAGCATATTCCAGCTTGCGAGCCTGGCCGCGGCGTCAAAGAAAATCTCGGGCTTCTCAGCCCGGCCTTCGATTTTGGCTTTGCGGAGAGCCTCGAGAGCGGCATCGGTCTGTCCCTGCCGCGCGCGCAGTTCGGCGACCTTCTCCATCCATTGCGGGTTTTGGTAGGTCAGGTCGTAGACCTGCGTGAAGCTCTGGATCGCCTCGTCGAAACGCATCAGGCGTTCTTCGAGCGCCGCGCGCGCGATGAGGAGATCGCTGCGGTCGGGCCGAACCTGCCGCGCCTTTGTGTAAGACGCGATTGCCGCGGGATAATCCTCGAAATAGGTTTCGAGGCGCGCCAGAACCATCGGCCAGCGGAAATCCTTGGGCGAGTCGGAAGTCGCCTTGGTGTAGTATTCAAGCAATTGCTGGCGCCGGCCGCGCCGTTCGGCGTACGCTGCGGCTTCCTGGGCCAGGCCCTCATCTTCCGGATAGCGGTTCAGAATCTCGATGTACTGCGCGACGGCCCCGGCATAGTCCTTCAGGCGAGTAAGCGCCGGGATCAGTCCTCGCCGCAGCGCCGCGATGCGCTGGTTGCGTTCGTCGGCAGAAAGAGGCGCGTCGCGGAAGGCCTGAATCTTAGCCAGATAGAAATCCCGCAACGCCGCGTCGTTGCCTTCGCGCGCAAAGGTATCCGCCATCGCCGCGAGATACTCGGCGTTCATGGGCTCTGCGGCGAGCAGCGGAATCAGAAGGTCGCGAGCGCGCTGATACTCTTTCGCATCTGTCGCCTTGCGGCTGGCCTCGAAGGTGAACTGCTTGCTCAGGTCGGGATAGGCGGCCTTCGACGCCTTCAGAAGTGTGTCGATCGCGGGATCCCAAAGCTTGTTGCGCCAATAGAAATCCGTCGCGGCGCGGACCACACCCAGAATGGCGGGATGGTCGTTGTAGATGGCTTCGATCAACCGCCGCGCCTCATCAATCTTCCCCTGGGATTCTGCAAAGCGCATCCGCTGCAACTGCAGGCTGAGCTTCTCCACGGGGTCCGTGGAAAGCGCGGCCCGGCGCTCGAGGTCGCGGTTGTGGACCGCATCAAATCCCAGGCGCTCGGCAATGGGGTCGACCCGCTCCAGCAGTTCCAGCGATGTGGCATTTTCAGTCAGCGCGGAGAGGAGTTTCTGCAGGTCGTCCCGCCGATTCAGCGCCTCCAGCACTTCGATGCGCAGCGACACGGCATTCCATTCGGGACTTGGCGCGGCCACAAGTCTCGTCGTGGCCTGTTCGACCAGTGGTCCCTCTTTGGGCCGCCGGGCGAGTTGAATCAGCCGGCTGCGTGCGGGGGAATCACCTTCACCCGCCAGAGCGCCCCGGATGTATTCTCGGATGGCACGCGGATAGTCTCGCTCATTTTCGTAAACCGCTCCGGCTTCATAAGCGAACAGCGCGGGCTTGGCGAGCTTTTTCCGGCCGGCGTGAATCAGCCGCAGTGTATCGTTGAAGAGGAAGTAGTCCCAGAAAATCGTTGCTGCTTCCAGATAGCCGTCGGCGCGGCCGGGTTCAAGCTCCGCAATGCGGTTCCAATAGGGCCGGGATTTCTCGAACATCTCGCGGTCAGCGTAAACTTCGCCGACCCGCGTCAGCGCCTGGTGGCTTCGAGGAGAATACTTGGAAAGGTTTTCCTCGATGCTTGCGGCAATCTCCGTGTCATTGGGATCAAACGCCGCGAGCGAGCGGAATACCGCGGCGGTTCGCGAAGCGATGGCGTCGTCCGTGGGAAACGTCGCAGCAACTCCGCGCGCGATGGGCGCCGCGGCTTCAAAGTGCGAGCGCCAGAGTTCCGCCTCCGACAGGAATTGTGCCGCGGCGGGATTGGCGCCGGCGAGCTCCTGCCAGTGACCGCTCGATGTCGCCGGGTTCGCCTGCCGGATGGCCTGAAGCTCGCCATCCAGGCGATGATTGGAAGAAAGGAAAGCGAAAAACCGGGAACGCAGGTTGTCGTCGTAGTACCAGTGCTGGCGGATCAACGCGACCCAAGCCGCATTGTTTGCTGTTCCGGGTTGCGTGTAGGCTGACAAGAGGTTATTTACAAAAGCCAGATTGTGCGGAAATCGCGTGTGGGCATAGAGGTTCAACTGTAGATAAAGCTGGGCGTCGAGACCCGCAGACGCGACCACGCGCTGAAAATACTCTTGGAGGTCTGAACCCGAAAAGATACCCACGACCTCGCGGCTCAGTTTTTCAAAGTCTTGAGTCCGGCGGTGGCGCAAATACCAGCGCGCCAGTTTCTCGTACCAATTGCGGTTTGGGAACTGCTTGATCGCCTGTCGATAGACTGATTCCACTCCTTCGCCGAGGCGATTCTGATCGAGGAAAGTCGCCAGGCGTTCATAGAGGCCTGCATCATTGGGATTGCGCTCGATCTCGCGTTTGAAAAGGGAGAGGACCTGGAAAGGTCGCTTCAGCGCCACTAATCGCGACACATATCTTTCCAGGACACTTGAGTATTCCGGCGATCGCGCTCCTCCGATTTGGCTCGAACGCACCGAAGGCTTCGGGACCGCAGGTGCCACGGGAGCCGCGCTCGGGACTTCTTCTCCTTCTCCACCTTCTTCGGCCTCCGCCTGTGGGGCCTCGGCCTGGGAATTGGAATATTCCTGAGGTGAAGGCCGATAGGTTTCCGCGAGGCGGGCTTGCTCACCCAGCGGGACGTGGTCCGCGCGCGCCGCAAGTTCCGCGAGCAGTCGGTCGTACACCGCCAACTCTTCGTTGACCTGATTCTTCCTGGCCAGCGCATCAGCCATCAGCATGGCGACGTGGACGCGTTGCGGCGCCTTGGGAAACGACGTCAAGAATTGGCGCGCGTCGCGAATAATGGCATCGCTCGCACCGTAGGTGGCATACACCTCGAGCAGTTTGGCGTGCAGCCCAGGACGGGCAGGGGACTCGGGAAAGCGCGAATCGAACAACGGCAGAAGTTCCGCGGCGCGTGCACGGTGGAAGTAAGCCACCGAAGCGCTTTCCGCCTGCGCCTCGTTGTAGCCCGGCTGCTGCGAGTTCAGCAGCAGTGACAGGATTCCGTTCAAGAAACCGGGGTAAGCGTCAAGGGTTCCGATATCGCGGAGCAGCGTCAAATCTTGATTCCCAAAAGCGATGGGTTGCTCGGGGGCGGTGAGCAACAGGTTGATGATTCCTCCCAGCGCTTTTTCGACAAATGCCGGTTCCGCGCCGGGCAGGCTGTAGAGCGCGTAGTAGCTACGCGCGGCTTCGTTGTAATTGTGGAGGCCTTCAAAGAGTTGCCCAAGTGTCCAGAGCTTGTCGGCTGTCCACGCCGCGTGGCTCCTCTCCATGCGTATGCGGTATTCAAACAGGGCGCGCTGAGCCTCCATGATGTTGCCCTGCTGCTGGTAGTAGTAAAAGAGCCGCGACGCCGCGCTCACGTCCTCAGGGTGAGCCGTCGCGCCCGCCTGCGCGCGCCCCAGGAAGTCGCGCAGGTGATGCGTTTCCTTGAGCAATGAGAAGTAGGCTCTTACTAGGTCCGGCGGCCAGAGCGGCTGGAAGGATTGGTCGTAAAGCGCCAGCGCCTGCTCGGCATTGCCCCGCCGGTAAGTCAGCCAGGCGCGCGCCTCCATCGGAAAGATCTTGTCCTCCGGAAAGGCTTTCTCATAGCTCACGATCAGCCGTTCGGCGCTCGCGAACTGCTTATGCGCGAGAAGGAAGTCGAAGAATCGTGAATAGACTGCGGTCTCTTTGGGATAACGCGCGATCCAGGTGCGGTACTGCTCCGTCGCCGCCGGCGCGGGGAGCGCCTGCGCGTCAATCAGCGCGAAGATGCGCGCGAAGGCGAGCCAGGACCGCTGCTGCGGAGCCGGCAGGAGCTTCTCAGCAGGTGTCGAAGGTGAACGAGCCACCATGGCGAGCGCCTTCACCTCGTCGAGTGGGCGCACGCGCCGATGATAGAAGTCTGCCAGGTCCAGTTCGCCGGCCGTCTTGTCCTGCAAAACTTCGACTCGCTTTTTCCAGTCTGCTTCAGCGGCGGCGAAGTCCAGTTGCTCCTCTGCCACGCGCGCCCGCATCAGCAGCAACTCCGCGTCGCCGGGCGACTTCGCGACAAGTTCGTCGAGGTCGCTGCGGGACTCCGCCGGGGGCCGGCGCGCGGTCACTACGCCCTCGGGCATGGGGAACGACTTGAAGAAGACGACTTCCATCCGGCCCGAACCTTCGATGTTCTGAATCCATTCATCCAACTCGCCGCGCGCCACAATTCCCACGACGAACAGACACAACACGGGCAGGCCCGCAAGCAGATGCCGGCGACAGAGGCGCCCTTTAGGGAACCACATCAACGGACACCTCCTTACTCCCGATGTTGTGGGCGATGTCTTCGGCGGTCACGGTGAGTTGATATCGGCCCGCGGGCAGGTCGCCGGGAACTACCATCTCGCCGACGTTCGACTCGGCCTGCTGGTCCCACTTTAGATAGACCGGCGGCACGCCGTACATGCGTGCGACGATCGTTCGCGTTCTCGCCGAAGCACTGGCGCGAAGCTCCACAACCTCACCGCGCCGGTACTGCTTCCGGTTGAGGCGCACGCGGACGACGGGCGGCTGCGTGACAATCACAAAACTTTTCGACTCGCGGTAAACGTGGCCCGCCTGATCCCGCAGAATCAACCGCACCAGATACGTACCGTCGGTCATGTCGGTGGGGGCCAAGAAACGCGTTTGCCAGATGTCTTCGTCCTGAAGGTAGCGCAGCTTTTTGACCAGCCCGAACGGGAAAAGCGCGATGACGGAGACAATCGAAGGATCGGTCTTTACGCGGATGACGGGGTCGCCCGGCCGGATCACGCGCGGCCGCAGGAGCGCGCGCGGCGCCGCAAGGAATGAAGTGTACGGGGTCACGAATTTATACTTCCGCGCCAGCCGGATGATCTCGTCCACCGATGCCTGGTCCTCGCCTTCGCGCTCGATCTTGGCGAGCAGCGCGTCGACCCGCGCTTTGGCCCAGGTGCGCGGCAGACTGGCATGCTCCAAGGCTTCGGCAGGCAGCGGCACTGTGGCGCGCAACGCAACCGAGCGGCCCTCGCGTTGTCCCTGGATTGCAAACTGCGCGGAAGGCGCGGGCCGCTTGTATTGGCCCACCCAGTTTCCGATGGCGCCCGGGAAGACGGCGTCCTCCAGCGGGTAAACGAGATCGAAATTCTCCGCCGGCGTTGTCGTGAGGCGAAGTTGAGCGATGGGGTATCGCCCGATCTTGTCAAGGAACGCGTTGAGCTTGAAGTCGATGGGCTCCGTCGAGCGGACCGACTCCAGGACTCCGCGGTCCTTGGTAAGCATACGCAACAGAGGAAGGTTCACGTCATCGCCCACGCCGAAGACGTATGTTTCCGGCCGTGAGGCCGCGGGGAGATCATTCCATTTCTGCGCGTACGACGAAGCGAGCCGCGCGTTGCTGATCGGCCCTCGAGTCGCGTCCCCGTCGCTCAAAAGCACGAGGTATTTGTCGCCCTCCACGAACGCCACCTGGTTGAAAGCGCCGTCGAGCGCCCGCTGTAGGTCCGTTCCTCCTCGCAGAGGGTTGCCGCGCACGAACGCCAGCGCTTTCTCGACGGTGGCGCGGTCGGCAGCCACGGGTTGCTTCGCGTACCAATTCATCTCCGTGTTGAAGAGGAGCAGATTAAAGCGATCGCTTGGACGCAACGATCGCAGAAGCGCCTCGAGCGCGCGAAAGCTGCGGTCCAGCTTTTCCCACTGCATGGAGAGCGAGGTATCGAACAGAATGATCAACGTTCTGGGGGCAGCCGTTCCTGCGCCCGAAGCGCCGGCGCCGGGCGATGGGCCATGCGAGGAGAACAACGCCGAAGCCTCAAAGAATCCCGGCTCGCGCGTGGTCTTCTCCGGCGCCATTTCCGTGGGCGAAGGCTGAGCCGGCTTCGGGTTACGGTACGTCAGCACTTCGAGCGAGTCGCTCTTCGCCTCGTCGAATCCGTACTTGATCGCAAAATCTTCAATGAAGCTAATCCGGTTCCCTTCGAAGGTTCCTTTGATCAGGTTCGCGGAGCGCTCGGTGATGTTGAGCGGGTAGGTCTTCCCGACCACCTCGAAGTCGCGGATGGCGTGCTGCGAACGCAATTCGAAATTGATCGTCAGGTGTTCGGCGGTTTGCACATGATAGGCGTCGGGGTGGAGCGGCACCGCGAAAAACGATTTCAGGCTCTCGACAGGAAGCGCCTCGTGGTACTCAATCTCCACGCGCTTGGTGCCGTACGCCGGAATCGGAACGATGCGGGCGCTGAAAACTGCGGTGCGGCGCGCCTCCTGCGCGGTGCGCTCTCCCATCTGCAGGAGGCCCGGGTCGATCGCCTGCCACTTCAGACTGTTGTAGATTTCTTCCGCTCGCTTGCGTTCGAGGATCACCCCGGGGATGCGCGTGACGCCGTCCCAGACGGCAAAGTCCGAAACTGTGGCGTGGCTCGGTAGCGCGAAGAGGTAGGTGCCTTCGAGGATTCCGGGCTCGTGATTGGCGTAAATCTGCGTCATGAAGATCCGCGCATCGCCGTTGTCAATCACGATGTCGATGCGCATCTCGTCGAGCGAGAGAGCCGCGGGGTTGGGTTGCTCCGCGCCCATGGGGATGATGACGCCCGCGTCGCCAAAGGCCGTGGCGGCGGCCAGCATACTCACAATGAAGAGCAGCACACGAAATGCGCGGATCATGGAATTCTCAAGTCAGACTCGGCTATTCGGATCAGGCCATTATCGGTTCCCACGTACAGATACCCGTCGCGCAAAGCTATGGCGGTAACGTTGAGGGAAGGCAAGCCGGCCGTCACCACGGTCCAGCGCCCGGAGGCACGATCGTACACATACAGACCCTTACCCAGCGTTCCGGCGTAGACGCGGTTGTCCGTCGCCAGCATCGCGTTGTTGTTGATGTTGAACGGGCCGGTCGCGTCCACGAAGGTCTGCCAGTTGCCGCTGCTATCGAGCCGCAGGATTCCCGCGCCGTACGTCCCCACCAACCATTCGTCGCCGACGGGAACGATGGCGGTGATCCAGTTGTGCCGGAGGCCGGAGTTCGCTGTGGTGAAGTTCGCGAGGACTTGTCCGTCGTCGAGAATGGAAAGTCCTCCCAGCGTTCCTGCCAGTACGCGCGAGCCCGACGCCGCAAGCGCGTAAACGTGATTGTTGACGAGACCTTCGAAGGCGTAGATGCTGCGTGCGCCTGAAGTTGAGAGAATCGTGATGCCCGCGGGCGTGGCCAGCGTCATGCCGTCCGGCGTCAGCGCCACGTCACTGACGTGATCGGCAATCAGGCCCTCGGCGCGCCCCAACACTTGCCGCTCGCGACCTTCTCCGTCGAATAAAACGAGTCCGTTGGCCGTTGCCACCAGCATACGGTCGTGGTTGCGGTCGTAAACCAGGCGGTTGACACAGAAGACGTGATCGTTCTCGACGTGGCTGACGCGCTGGAAGTTCGCGTCGAGCATATCCAGGCCGCGATCGAAGTAACCGACCCAGAGCCGGCCCGCGCCATCGACTCCCAGCGCGGAGACATCGCGGTCGCTGAGGAGCGAGGCTTCATTCGCGATCAATTCCCGCCAATCAGCGCCCCGCGCCCCAAGCGTAAAGAAGCCGCTGCTCGTCAGCGCGTAGGCGCGCTGGCCTTCCGCAATCAGGCGTTGTACGGCCCCGGGAAGTTCCGGGCCCGGAACGCGTGGCGTCCTGCTGGCGTGGGAGTCGAGCGGGACGTCGACGGCGCCTTCGTCCATCGTGCCGACCAGAAGCGATTGGCCATGGACGAGCAGAGAGTTCGCAAAGAATCCCGAAGCCAGGACGCGCGCGAAGCGCCCATCGCGGAATTCCGCCACGCCCATAGGAGTGCCCACAAACGCGCGATCTCCCTCCACGGCAATCGAGAGGACGCGCGGGTCGGGCAAGCCCTCCGCTTCACCGAATTGGTCCACCTGCCCCGCGTGCGCGTGCAGCACGCCTTGGCTGATGGTTCCTACCCAGAAACTCGCCGCATCGCCGGCGAGCGCCGTCACGTGCGCGCTGGAAAGCAAAGAATGGAATGGGGCGAGGCGCTTTCCGTCGTAAACCAGGACGCCGTTTTTCTCCGTGCCGAGCAGCAAGCGCCCGGTCGAGAGCGGCAGGAATGCCGTCAACTCGCGGAAGGCTTCCTTCTCGGGCAGCAACTGCCGGATGGCCTTATCGCCAAACGCCAGCAGTCCGGCGCCCGCCGTGGCGACGTAGAGTTCCGAGTCAGTCGCGTCGGCAGCCATGCCGGCGGCGAGGCTGACGAGCGGCGCCGACGGCAACTCCAGCCCCACTCGGTATCGGGCCAGCAGCTTTCCGTCCGGCGCATATTCCCAAAGCCCCGTGGGGCCGCAGATGTAGAGGCGATCGTGGAAGAACGCCGCGTCGCGGAAGGCGGCGGTGGCGCTCACGGATTCCACGCCCGCCGGAATCGTCCGGTCGAGGCGGCGCGTCGTGAACGCCAGGTTTTGCTCCCCTTCAACTTCGAGGCTGGCACGATGTAGCGCTCGTCGGGCGCTCCAGAACGCCGCACCGATAAACACTTCCACAGCAAGAGCCGCCGTAGCCAGCGCGAACGCCAGCTTCCTTTTAGAGGGGAACTTCATAAAGTTGCGCCAGTATTAATCACAAGATCGCTGCAAATGCAATCGGGTCGTTACGGATTCGCCAACTTGGCGGTCGCGCCCGCGCTTTGCCGGGATAGGAGATAGCGACCCCCAAGATTGCACCCCCCACTTGGGATTCATACGAATTCATGCGATTTGTATGCGTGAGGGTATATGCGATTTGGCAGCACTTCGAAAGCGCCCCGCATGGACGCTAGAAATGGTGGGGCGTTACCTTTGAGAGCGTGTGCGTCGTGGGCGTGTACGTGCCAAAGAAAATCTCATTGAAGCTGCGAAACTGGGGCGAGTGGCCACGCACAACCCAAAGGCCGAAGCTCTCCGCGCCCAGGCGCAGCGACGGCACGCTGTCGAACTGAAAGCTTGGGACCCATCGGAGAAACCAGACTGGCTTGACGAAAAGGCCTTCAGCGAAAAGATTCAACCTCGCCTCGCCCCGCTCCCCGTTTCGGCCATATCATTGGCGCTCGGCATCCCACGTCCTTATGCTACGGATATTCGCGCGGGCAAGCAACGACCGCACCCACGGCACTGGGGGACTCTTGCACGAATCGGTGGCGTATCGCAGGAGACGTGAAGCTTTCGAGGAGTAGCGGTGTGGTCTCAGCACTGCCGAAACCACAGGGTTTTGAAACTGAAATCATCAGCACAGAAAGCGACAAAACGTCTTATTCAAGTAAGTCCCCGAAAAGGGGTCCTAAAATCACTTGAAAAACTCTCTTACCCTAGGCGTGTTCCTCCGCTTAACGAACCCTCTTGAGCCACCCCCCGCGAAACCCGGAAATACCCCACTTCTCGCGACTTTTGTCTTGCGTGAAGTTGGAGTTATTTTTCAGGAACTCCTCTACGGCCTGCAACGGGCCCGGGCCGAAACTGGGCAGGTTCGGATGGCCGTTGGCGGTATCTTCAACGACTAGGTAATTGCCTGGCGTCACTAGGCCACTGTAGAGTTTTAGTTCCTTAAGAACATGGTCCTTGTGGTGATCAGAATCAAGAGACACCATTACCCTCTCGCCCGGCCGAATCGAGTTCTTAACCTGCTGGAAGATAGCGTCCGCGGTTGACGAACCAAGGAGGTAAGTGATCCTTTCGTTCTGGGGCATTGGGGGGTATTTCTCGATGTCGATCGTCAATACTCGCCCCCTCTTTAGGAGACCAAAGATGGACGCGAAAAATAACGCGCTACCCCCCTGGAACGTTCCCGTCTCTATGAGCACGTCGGGCTTCGTCTCGTAGATGATTTCCTGATAGACCCAGCTATCCCAAGGGCACTTCTGGATCGGGACCCCCAACCAATAAGTGTTTTTCCAGGTTTCCTTTCCAGAGTCGTCCAACCAATTGAGATATGCATCGAATAATGAGTTTGGACCTGAACTTGGCATCGAAAACCTTCCGATCCCCACTCCCACAAGAAAGGAGAGAACGAGCACCGCGATCGTGGAAGATCGGGATATTTGCAGCTTTCCAGCGGAGTTCGGGTTTCCACTTATATCCTCCATACACCCTCCAATACTATGTTTCTGCCCTTGTGCAGGAAAGATCCAACCGGACCAACTTTTGACGGGCTTCCAGGCCTGCTTCAAGATGAAAAATAATCCGGCCGAGGAATGCTTTCGAGGCACATGAGCGGCGCATATTACCATGGAATTATTGCGCTATAAATGCCCGAGTGGTATATCGGGTGCGAAGTCGGCGGTGGGATTCGAACCCATGTAGCTGGGAGGCGCCCCGCATGGACGCTAGAAATGGTGGGGCGTTACCTTTGAGAGCGTGTGCGTCGTGGGCGTGTACGTGCCAAAGAAAATCTCATCGAAGCTGCAAGATTGGGACGAGTTGCTACCCACAACCCAACGGCCGAAGCTCTCCGCGCCCAGGCGCAGCGACGGCACGCTGTCGAACTGAAAGCTTGGGACCCATCGGACAAACCAGACTGGCTTGATGAAAAGACGTACCGCGAGAGGATTCAACCTCGCCTTGCCGGGCTCCCCGTTTCGGCCATCTCATCGGCACTTAGCATCTCAGGCCCCTACGCTACGGATATTCGCGCGGGCAGGCGACGACCACATCCAAGGCACTGGCGGATTCTCGCGCGGATTGTTGGCGTTTAGCCTGCTACTGGCTCAGAACCAGGTGTTTTTGTTCCTTTTTGGTGACCCCTAACAGATACCCATCGTCGTTGGTGGCTGGCCAGAACTCGGAAAGGAATTTCTGATCTCCCACCGTATCGAACACGACTCTCACGCTTGGCTTCTCAGAGGAGCTCACGTGGGCGAGCCGCTCCCGGATGCGAACATACATAGCCTTGCCATTATCCTTGTTGCGGAGGATGAGGCTGCCTACCTCTGGATCGGGCACAAACAAGTACTTCCCAGCCGGCATCTCTTTCTTACCTACGCTGAACTTGAAGGGTATATTCACCAAGGTGGGGATTCCATGGTCCTGCCCGTAAGCTAAAGCTGCTACGAGGATCGTAAGGAGACCAACTGCCGCCGCGATTCTAGTTTTCAATTGAACCCTCCTGTAGATTTGATTTTCCGGGTGTGCCTTTCAGGGCCTCAACCTTCTCACCGCGCCACGGTATCCCTGCGCGACTCAATGCAGGAGTACAGTTCCGGTTTTCGTGCGCCCTGACCGCACTACCTCGCTTGTGTTCCAGAAAAACCTTCTTACGTTCGCCCTGTCCAGATATACACGAAATGAGGGGACCAACTACCCAACACAGTATACCACCGCCAGCCCTCAGGTGACAAGCCTCTTCAACTTCTATCGCACGCCCCCTCCTCTGGAAATGGATAGGAAGTTGGCAAATCCCTAACGTCCCAATTGCAATTGTGGCGATCTTGTGGTTAATACTGGCGCAAGTTTTATGAAATTCCCGTCCAAAAGGAAACTGGCCTTTGCGCTGGCCGGGGCGGCTCTGGCTGTGGGCGTATTTGTCGGCGGGGCGTTCTGGAGCGCCCGCCGAGCATTGCGCCGCGCCACCCTCGAAATTGAAAGGGAGCAGAACCTCGCGTTCACGACGCGCCGCCTCGACCGGACGATTCCGGCAGGCGTGGAATCCGTGAGCGCCGCCGCCTTTCGCGACGCGGCGTTCTCTCACGACCGCCTCTATCTTTGCGGCCCCACGGGCCTTTGGGAATTCGCCTCGGACGGAAAGCTGCTGGCCCGCTACTGTGTGGGGCTGGAACTGCCGTCGGCGCCGCTCGCCACACCCTCCCCCCCGGCGCGCTCGCGCTCGCACACCACCCCCTCTGACCTCATCCCCGATTGCACCGCGCGCACGCCCACGTGTGCACCTTCAGATCGCCCTCGCCACCCAGTCGGTCCGAGCGCGCGCGCTCGAATCGTATAACCTGCAATCGCATAGAATCGTATTGAACTGAAGGAGGGGGGTACACTTTCAGATCGCGCTGTCTCCTATCCCGCCCGCGCGTTGACTTCGCAGAATCGGGTTTCTATACTCGACGGTGGCAGGGCCTTGGCTCACACGCGCAAATGAAAACGGTCGTCGTTGGCGGACACTCCCGCAATATCGGCAAAACTTCGGTGATGGCGGGCGTGATTCGCGCTCTTCCGTTCCTCGACTGGACAGGCGTAAAGATCACCCAATACGGCCACGGCGTCTGCTCGCACGATGGCGAGCCCTGCGGTTGCGCGCCGGATGAGCATCCCTTTGCCTTGACCGAGGAAACGGATGCGCGCGGGCGCGGAGACACCTGCCGATTTCTCGCCGCGGGCGCGCGTCGCGCGCTTTGGCTACGCGTGCGCCAGGGGCAACTGGCGACGGCTTTTCCTTCCCTTGCCGAGGCGCTAAGGGGCGCGGAGCACGCCATCATCGAAAGCAACAGCATCCTCGAGTTTCTCGAGCCGGACTTGTATCTCGTGGTGCTCGATCCTGCGCGGCGAGACTTTAAGGACTCGACCCGGCGTTTCTTCAATCGTGCTGACGCATTGGTGGCGGTCGAGCCGCTACGCGGTGGGCGCGCCTGGCCGGCGCTCGATGCCAGTTTGCTCGAAGGGAAGCCGCTATTTCAGGTGTCGCGTCGGGATTATTTCAGCCGCGAACTCTGCCGCCTCGTGTGCCGCAAGCTGGGCGTGGCCGAACGCGCGATACATCCACAGCAGGGAGATTGAACCATGGGCTGGAAGCCGTCGCTCTGGGCTTCGGTGATTCCTCGTCATCCGGGCGAGCGCAAGCCAAATCATTACGCGGAGATGGCGCGCGTGGCATGGCAGAATCGTGATCAGCTCCCCTACGCGTGGCGCATTCTGAAGCACGGCGTCTGCGACGGCTGCGCGCTGGGCACGAAAGGGCTGCGCGATTGGACGATGAAAGGCGTCCACCTTTGCATGGTTCGCCTGGAACTGATGCGCTTGAACACCGCGCCGGCGCTTGATCCCGCGCGCCTGGCGGATGTCGAGCCGCTCACGCAGCTCTCCGACCGCGAGCTGCGCGCCCTGGGCCGCCTTGCAGACCCCACGATCCGGCGGCGCGGCGAAAAGGGCTTCCGCGTTGTTTCCTGGGAGGAAGCCTACACCGAGGCGGCGGACGCGATTCGCGCGGTTGCGCCCGAAGGCTTCGCGGTGTATCTGACCTCGCGGGGCATTCTGAACGAGCACTATTACGCCGCGCAGAAGGCCGCGCGCGCCATGGGCACGAACCACGTGGATAATTCCGCGCGTCTCTGCCACGCCGCCTCGACCACGGCGATGAAGAAGCACCTCGGCCACGGCGCAACCACCTGCTCGTATCGCGACTGGCTGGGGACCGACCTGCTGGTATTCTTCGGCTCGAACGCGCCCAACAATCAGCCCGTGACCATGAAGTATCTCTATTACGCGCGCCAGGCGGGCGCGAAGGTGGCGGTCGTCAACCCCTACTTCGAGCCGGGCCTGCAAAGGTACTGGGTGCCTTCCATCACCGAGTCAGCGATTTTCGGGACGAAGCTCGCGGACACCTGGTTTGCCGTGGACACGGGCGGCGACCTCGCGTTCCTGCTCGGAGTATTCAAGATCCTTGTGGCGGAGGGCTGGCTCGACCGGGACTTTATCGCGGCGCACACCGCCGATTTCGAGGAAGCGAAGGTGACCGTCGAGCGGCAGGACTGGGAACTTCTCGAGCGCGAGAGCGGCACAACGCGACAGGAAATGCGGCGTTTCGCGGAAATGCTGCGGGACGCGCGGCACGGCATCTTCGTCTGGTCGATGGGCCTCACACAGCACGCGCACGGCGTCGAAACCATCGAGGCGCTCATCAACGTCGCGCTGGCGCTCGGCTGGCTGGGCCGTGAGCACACGGGCCTGATGCCCATTCGCGGCCACTCCGGGGTGCAGGGCGGCGCGGAGGTCGGCTGCGTGCCCGGCTTCGATCCGGCACAGCGCCAGCGGCTTGAACAGCTCTGGGGATTTCCGCTCCCGACTTTCGCGGGGTTCTCCGCCGCCGAAATGGTGGCTGCCGCCTACCGCAATGAGCTCGATGTGTTCTGGACGGTGGGCGGGAATTTCTTGGGAACGCTTCCAGACCCGCACGCCGTCGCGCAGGCGCTCGGCAATGTCGGCACACGAATCCACCAGGACGTCGTGCTTTCTCCGATGATCCTGTTGCCGCCCAAAGACGCCGTCGTTGTCTTTCCGGCAACGACGCGGTATGAATCGCCCGGCGGCGGAACGGAAACTTCCACGGAGCGGCGGATCATCTTTTCGCCGGAGATACCCGGTCGCCGCGTTGGATCGGCAAAGTCGGAGTGGGAGGTCTTTGGCGAAGTGGCGGCGCGCGTCTGCCCGGAGCGCGCGGCGCAGGTGCGCTTCGACTCCTCGCAGCAAATTCGCGCGGAAATTGCGCGCGCGTTTCCGCTTTATGCCGGCATCGAGAAACTCTCAAAGGAAGGCGACAGCATGCAATGGGGCGGGCCGCGCCTTTTCGCCGACGGGAAATTCGGAACCTCGGACGGCAAGGCGCATTTCTCCTCAGTGGTTCCGAAGGCGCGCAGCGCGCCCGAAGGAATGTTTCACGTTTCGACGCGGCGTGGCAAACAGTTCAACTCCATGGTGCAGAAATCGCGCGATCCGCTCACGGGCGCCTCACGCGACGACGTGTTGATGGCGCGTGAGGACGCCGAGCGGCTCGGCTTCCACGACGGCGACGCGGTCTGTCTCACGTCGGATTATGGCAGTTTTACGGGCCGCGCCCGCATCGATCACATCAAACCCGGGAACCTCGAGGTTCACTGGCCGGAAGGGAATTGCCTGTTGTCGCGCGAGAAAATCGATCAGGGCTCACGGGAGCCCGATTACAACGCCATCGTGCGCGTCGAGCGCGCTGGGCCGCATTAATCAGAGGAGCGTAAATTGTAGCGGCGCTCTATGAGCGCCGACTTGTTTGACACCAGAAACGGCGGTCATAGACCGCAGATACAGCGTGGGAGCCAGAATTGAGACTGTCCTGAATGAATAGGAGGCCGCGGAGGGAAACATGGACGCGGAAGAAATCTTTCGCAGCGTGGCCCAACAGGTTTTCGCAGGCGCGGAGGAAGTTGAAACGCCGGACGGCCGCGTGCCCGTCAGGCGCACGCCCTCGAAGCGGCTGCGGCGCGTGGAATTTTTCGTGGAAGGGAACAAAGTGGTCGGCATCGAGCAGAATCCCCAAACCGCCAGCCAGTGGGCGAAGCTGGCACGCGAGGGACATCAGGTGATGCAATTTCGTGAGGGCGAGTCCGGACGCTACATCGCGGTGGTCGTGGACGACAAGGTGACGATCTACGGCCGAAGCGCTCGCCGGACGCCGGAAACTGCACGCTGACGCGCCCGCCGACGTCATCCCACTTCTCAGAAAGTCCTGGACGCGTCGCGAACCCGCGTGTCATCATTTGAGGTTGCGCCGCACTCAGGAGGCCCGGCTGGGGGTCTCTGGGCGCGCTCGAACGATGACCAACAAGCGCATTCTGGTTACCAACGACGATGGCATCCACGCGCCGGGGTTGAAGGCGCTGGAAGCCGCCCTGTGCGAGGTGGGCGAAGTCACGGTGGCGGCGCCCGACCGGGAGATGAGCGCCACCAGCCAATCCATCAGCCTGCACTCGCCCCTGCGCGTGCACCGGTACGACGAGCGTCACTTCGCCGTCACCGGCACGCCCGCGGACACGGTGATTATCGCCCTCTATCATCTGCTGCCGCAAAAGCCCGACTTGGTGGTCTCCGGCATCAATCCGGGCGGGAATCTCGGTGAAAACGTGATTTACTCCGGCACGGTTGCCGCGGCGATGGAAGCGGTGCTGCACGGCGTGCCGGCATTCGCCATATCGCTCGCGTCGCGCAAGCAGAAGGATTTTTCCGCCGCCGCGGCATTTGCCGCGCGGTTGGCGGCGAAGGTCCTCGAGGAGGGATTGCCCGCCGGCGTCATGCTGAATGTGAATGTTCCGCGAGGCGAGGTGCGCGGCGTGCGCATCACCGCGCAAAGTCAGAAGGTCTCGCAGAACCTGGTGATCGAACAGAAGGACCCGCGCGGACGGCCCTACTACTGGCTGGATGAGACCGTGGAGTTGGCGGACGTCGAGCCCAACTCCGATTACGCCGCGATCGTCGCCCAGGAAATTTCCGTCTCGCCCCTGCAAGTGGACCGCACGCATTACCCCAGTCTCAATCACCTCTCGTCCTGGCTGACCTCGTTACAGACGACCGCAAAGAAGTGACCCGCCGGAAAATGGAAATTGGAAACTGGAAATTGGAAATTTGAAACTCGAAACTCGAAACTCGAAAATCGACCGTCATGCCTGGAGTACATCGAGGGAAAATCATTACGAGGGACAATGAGGGCTACCAACCCGTGGCGTCGCGGCGGCGGTAGCGAAAGATGTAAATGCCGAGATTAAACGCGCAGACCGCCACGGCGCAGACGACCAACAAGGTGAGCGACACGTCGGGGTAAACCAGCGCATCGAGGTAATGCAGGCCAGGCCCTCACCGTCCTCAACCTCGACAGCGCCCCCGGTGACGCGGTCCT
>JAIQGA010000075.1 GCA_020072925.1 Terriglobia bacterium
GGGCGTGGTGGGGGGCGAATCAGCCGCCGCCGTTCCAGACACGCCCCAATCTCGCGCGGCGCGGCCGTGGGGCGCGGAGCGGCGCCGGGCGAAGCGCGTTCCCGTCAGCCTGCCCGTGCGCGTCCGCCTGGAGGAGGTCGGTCACACCGAGAACCTCTCCGCCACCGGCGTCTGCTTCACTTCCACACTGCTGATGAAAGTCGGCGACCGCGTGATGCTGACCATCGGCTACGATCCGCAGGGCGGCCAGAAGGAAGTCCGCGCCCGCGTGGTCTGGCGCCAGCCCATGGCGGGCACGACAGCCGCGCTCTACGGCGTGCAATTGGAAGAGGGAGAGTGAGGAGTGGCGATTTTGTGATTTGGTGATTGTGCGATTTGGTGATTGAAAATCATTGGTTGACGACACCCGTCTCGCGGTTTGCCAATCAGGAGGAAAAGCAGGCGAGTTTCGAATTTCAAGTTTCGATTTTTGACCTTCGAATTTCGATCTTCGAGTTTCGAATTTCCCAATTTCGGTTCTCCAATTTCCCGTTGGGGCTCACTGAGGTTTGTTCTGCCTTCTGCCTTCTCGGCCTCAGAACGGATGCCAGCCCCAGCTTGACTCGAAGATGAGCACGCCGTGGCCGGTGCGGCGATCCTCCACCCTGAGGCAGTAAAGCCTACCCTGGTCGAACGAAGCTTCAAGCTCGTGTTCGGTGCCGGACCAGATCAGGTGCAACCCTCCGCGAAAATCCGTGCTGCGCTCGTCGGGGGCGCCCAGCGCCTGTTCGACTTCCTCCATAGTCGGCGTGCTCGCCAGCTTTTGCGGATGCGCCCGGCCGGCGCCGTCGGACGCGGTAACCTCACGGGTAGAGTCCTCGACCACCAGAGAGGGGAGGAGTTTTTGGATGCGCTGCTCGCGCTCCGCGGCCGCAGCAGCCGCGAGGACCTTTTCGCGGTGAGGCAGGTAGAGCTTGTAAAAGGCCACTATGCCCGCCAACAATGCGAGCTGAATCGCTATCGCCCTAATCGGCACGGCCCCGGAATCGCAACGCCTCATGACGCGTGGCGCCCTTCAACGCCCCACACACGATTTTATCACCGGGTCCGCAGATTACGACGTAGCACGCTCGTGGGCACGGCCAGGCTTGCCCCGGCCTTCGAGCCGGGGATGGCCGTGGTACGAAAAAAAAGGGCGCACAGAATGTGCGCCCTGCATAGGAGGTCCAAACCCGACGCGACTGACTTTGACTTTCGGTTGCTGTCTTCTGACTTCTGGCTCCTGACTTCTGACTCCTGTCTTCTGCCTTTCTCACGCGTAGGCGTGCAAGCCGGGCAAGAGGTAGGTCACGCCGAAGAACGTGAACATGACGATGGCGAAGCCGATGAGGGCGAAGTACGCGGAGCGGCGGCCGCGCCAGCCGCGGGTCAGGCGCATATGCAAATAACCCAGGTAGGTGATCCAGGTGATGAGCGCCCAATCCTCCTTCGGATCCCAGCTCCAGTAAGTTCCCCAAGTGCGATTCGCCCAATAGGCGCCGGCAATAATCATCAGGGTAAGCAGCGGGAAGGAAATGGCGACGGATTTGTAGACCAGACCATCCAGCGTGTCGCGCTGCGGCAGGTAATTCACGATGGAATCATATTTCCAATTGAGCACTTCCCAGGCCAGCGAGGCGAAGATGGCCGTGGCGATGCCGGCCAGCAGGAAGGGACTCGAGGCGAGATGCACATCGAAACTCTGGCCGTATTGCGCGACGAAGTAGGGACCGGAAACGACTTTCACCCCCAGCAGCGCGAGAGCGAGCGCCTGCGCGAAAATCGTCGCCAGGAAAAGCCGCCGCGGCCAACCGGCGGAGGCTCGGTTCTCCTCTGGCGGCGCGGCAAAGAGGTTCGTGGCCAAGCTCGCCGCCGCGAGAACCAGCACGATCAGAAAAGGCCAACCCAGCGACGGAATCGAGACCAGGAGCGGCTGCTTGGGGCCGAGCATGATTTTATCCTGCGTCGCCGGATCCCAAGCCGTCAGGCTCAATCCCATGCCGCGGTCAAGCAATGTCAGCGCGATCACCCCGTACACGCCGAGCACGAGCCCGGAAGTCCAGCTCAGCAGGCTGCGGGCGCTGACGCCGTCCTTCAGAAGAAAAAGCAGCGCGACGGCGAACGAGAGCGTAAAGCCGGCGTAGCTGAGCATCGCCAGGGTGACGTGGATCTGCAGCCAGGTGCTTTGCAGCGCGGGGACCAGCGGGCGGATTTCGCCGGGGAGAACTTGCATCAGAATCAGCGAAAGCGCCGCAATGGGGATGGTGATGGCGCCCAGAAACGGCAGCTCGAATTTCCATTCCGCGAATTCGTGCAGCGCCACCACGCCCCAGGAGAACACCAGCACCATTTCGTAAATGTTCGAGAGCGGGGCGTGTCCTGAACTCGCCCAGCGCACGACGATGGCGCTGGTGTGCAGCAGGAACCCGCCGCGCGTCAGAGCCACCGCGCCCGCGAGCAGATTGCCGTGGCGCCATGCCGCCGCCCCCGCGTACAGCAGGGCGGCGCCCAGATAAGCAATCAGTGCCAGATAGAGGAACTTCTCGCCGCTCAGCCAGCCCGGCCCGCCCAGAAGATGCGGGACCGAAACCGCCATCACCGTGATGAGGGCCACACCCACCACCAGCAGGAACCAACTGCCGGTGCTGGGAGCGCCTCGCTCCGCGACATGAGTCGTTGCTACTTTCGACATAAGCCACTCCGTTGATTTGCTCTTTCGAACAGGGCCGCGCCCCTTGTTTCGATCCTCGGCCCCCGGGCAAGGGCGTTTCGCCCCTACTTCAGGATTCCCGCGGCATCAGGCCGGGATGGGTTCGGCGACGGGCGCCTCGGACGATCGAAGCTCCGATTCCAGGGCCGCGGCCAGTTCGTCGAAGCGCCGCGCAAAC
Organism: Terriglobia bacterium; assembly: GCA_020072925.1. GTDB lineage: Bacteria > Acidobacteriota > Terriglobia > UBA7540 > UBA7540 > JAIQGA01. Next base: position 2,907 of record JAIQGA010000075.1, read on the forward strand.
CCTTCCCGGAACTTGTTCGTTTGCCCGCCGAGGACCAGCACCCGCCGGTCGCGCCGTTTGGGATCGCGCCCGACCACACCCCAAATGCGGAAGTGCGCGAAATACAGCGCCAACATCAGCCCGCCAGTCAGCAGCAGGCAGCCGCCCCAGATCAACCACTGCCCCGGCTCGTGAGCCACCTCGAGACCGGTTGTGTATTGCATTTCCAGGTTCCGAAGTTGAAACGTAAATCCCGAATCGTTGGCGGCTTTCATTTCCGGCGCCTTGGGGAAAAACCACACCGACGCTTGCCGGCCGTCGGGTTGCGTCACGCGCAGATGAATCGCGGGATTCCGCGGCTCGTCGGAGCGGGAGGAAACCTCGTTGCCCTGCAGGACAAAATCCGGAAGCAGGTCCACGAGCTCGACTTGCGCGCCCTGGTCGCCCAGGGGCGACGCTTGCCCCGGCTGCAGGACCACCGTTTGATGTCGCGTGGCGCCACCCTCCGTCCAGGCGGCGTCCAGCTCCAACTTGCCGGGCGCGCCGGAGGAAGCGTAGCTCGCCTGGAAGAAGCGCACACCTTTGTACGTGAGCGGGTCATTCACGTAGATCTGTTTGCTCAACACCTCGCGACCGCCTTCTTCGATCGCCAGCCGGCTCCAGTACTGACGCGGTGTGCCGTCGGGGTACTTGTCCATGCCCGCGGCGTCGCAACGCACCGTGAAACCCAGCGGGCGGGGAGCACCTTGCGCGCTGAGCGGCTCGGTGTTCTGGACGCGCATCCCTGGCCCGAGGTTGACGAAGCCGCGATAGCCCCAGGTGCCGTCCACAATGGCCCCGGCAAAAATCAGGAGCAAACTGGTGTGCACGAGGTACGGCGCAAGACGCGCCAGCCGGTACTTCTCAATGTAGAGCGTTCCCTGCCGGAGCGATTCGGGGCGCACGGAATAACCGAGCCCCAAAAGCTTGCGGCTCGCCAGCGCCAAGGCCTCTTCCGGCGCGTGCGCGCCCAGAGGAATCTCGCGATGAAACGCTTGGGCGCGCACAAAGTCTTCGTCCGCCAGCCAGTGCGGGCGCGCAAACAGCCGCCACACCTGGGGAAAGCGCTCGATCGAGGCCAGAACGATATTCGCTCCCAACAGGCCGAGCAGCAGGATGAACCACCAGGTGTGGAAAACATCAAACAGGCCCAAGGTGTTCAGCAACCGCAAGGTCTGCGGCGCGTAGATTTGCTCGATTTGGCCTTCGCGCGCCATCGGCCGCTGCAGAATCAGCGTCCCCAGAGTTACCGCGACCCCCACCAATCCAAGGAGGATGAGGCCACATTTGAGTGAACTGAAGAATTGGAGAAACTTATCTAGTGCCGAACGCTTGATCATTCCGTACTCCTGCCCTTCCTTCCCGTCCGAAAGCAATTCGGACCCCCGAGGTGGATAAAACGGGCATCTCAAGTTCCAGCCCAGCAATTTTGTCCGAAGCATGCAATCCCCTGAAAACGAGCAAGAAAGCACTTGAGCAATATTTGCTCAGGCAAGTTTCCAAGATTGGGACGGCCAAAAACTTGGGGAAAAAGCCACAAGGAAATGCGCGAACAGACTCAATTTGTCCGTTTTCTGGCATTAGTCAGATTTGTCAACCTCTTAATTCTAAAAGGGATGAAATTCGGACAAGAGGGAACCAAAAATGCAGACAAAAGGGCCGGACCCCTCGCGATAGATGATCCCAGGAGGTCATACTAAGATGAAACCCATAGCGCAACCGCGCGGCCCTATTGAAGTGAAGGAATTCTCCATTAACCCCAAGCCCATACCCGTCACGCCCGTGGAAATGCAGCCCACGTTCACTCTGACGTTCTCGCTCGGGACTCCCATGCGTGACATTCATGACACGGTCATCCGCACCGTGCTGCAATACACGCGAGGCAATCGACTTCGTGCAGCGCAAATGCTTCAAATCAACCCACGCACGATCCGTCGTCGTCTCGGCAAGAAGGAGTCCGCTAGTACGGCGCGGGCTGCTTAATACGTCTTCATTCTCTCGGCTCGCATACCCCTGAGGGGAAGGGCCCCTCCCTCGCACGTACTCCCAACTCTTAGACAATTGCCTCCGCCCATTCCCTGTACGGCGGAGCCGCAATTGACAGGCTGTCGCAAGGCAGGTGAGTTTTTCTCGCTGTCCGCAACGCCCGAACAATTGGAGCGCCACGTGCTATGGAAATGAGCGAAGGGGACCCGAAACCCCGTGCCGTACTACCTATGACACAGCCATGTGGGATACTACAGACAAGTGGGGATGGCACGCGGCGACTTCGGAAGTAGACGATTTGGCGAACCAGGATCTTACGGGCCGCATTCTTCTCATTGATGATGACCCGCATTTCTTGCGAGTCCTCAGCCGCATTTTGACAGGTGAGAAATTCGACGTGACCACTGCGAGCGATGCCTGCAAAGCCATCGAACTTTTGCGCACTGCCCGTTTCGATCTGGTCATTTCTGACCTGCGCATGCCCGAGTGCGACGGCCTCAATCTTCTCCAGGCCGTCCGGAGCGGGGGCAACGAAGTTCCCGTGATCATCCTGACCGCTTACGGAGAGGTGGATACCTATCTGGAGGCCATGAACGCGGGCGCCACCGAATACTTGAGCAAGCCCATCAAATCGGATGAACTCTTGAAAGTGGTCCGAACGTGTCTCCGCAAAGGTAACGCGCATAAGGACCAGCAAAACGACTGCACCGCTGCCTGAGCTTTTCCCCCCAACAAGTCACTGTGTGCAACCTCGCAGCCGCGGGGTTTGACTGGCTTAAATCCGCAATGGGCCGGGTGCACACCGCCACTTTCGGACCGCGCCAGCCCCTCTTGACCCGAACTGATTAAATCTTCAACTCTACGATGGTCGCGCCCGTGCCGCCTTCCTGCTGTGGCGCCGGGTAAAACTTCTCCACGTGCGGGTGGTGGGCGAACATCTCGTGCAGCGTCCTCCTCAAAATGCCCTTGCCGTGCCCGTGAATGATGCGCAGGCGGAAGCGGCCGTTGAGGTAGGCCTGGTCGAGGAATTTGTCCACGCGTTCGCGCGCTTCCTCGGCGGTATTCCCGATGACGTTGAATTCCTCGGGAACCTCTTCGACCCGGGGAGCGGTGGAAGGCGGCTCGCGCGAAGCAAGGCCGGTGTGGGCCAGCACCCGCACTTCGTCCCTGGCCACACGCATGCGCAGATGCCCGACCGCCACCTCGACCTGATCTTCGTCCAGTAACGCGATTATTACGCCAGGGGTCGAGACGTTCGCGACCTGCACGGTTGCGCCGACCGACAGGGGTGGCGGAGGAGCAGCGGGCTCGGCTGTCGGAGGCGCTCCCAGGGCTTCCAGCACCGTGGCGTTCCAATCCTCGCGAGCCTCGCGCACCAGAGCGGCCGCCTGCCGTTGCCCTTTGGCGACGGCTTTGGCCGGGGCGCCCTGGTGGCGCAGTTGCTCGAGCGAGTCGTCCCACTGGTGCGCATACTGATGCAGCGTTGCTTCGAGCCGTGTGTCCAACTCGCGCAACCGCGCGCGGCGCTCGCCTTCGAATTTTGCCTCAAGTTCCTTCCGGCGCGCCTCCAGCGCCTGCCGCTCGCCGGCGAGAGCGGCGGCCTGGCCTTCGTACTGGGCGCGCTGCTCGTGCAATTTCGCCAGCAGCGTGGCTGCCTCGGCGTCGGCAGGATGGAGCAGCGTGCGCGCCTTCGTCACAATGCTGGCTTCCAGTCCCAGGCGCGCGGCAATGTCGAGCGCGCTGGATTTGCCCGGCAGGCCGATGCGGAAGCGGTAGGTGGGCTGAAGCGTAGCCTCGTCGAATTCCATCGCCGCGTTGACCGCCTCGGGCGTCTCGGCGGCGTAGGCCTTCAGGCGCGAGTGGTGCGTGGTCACAAAGGTCAGCGCGCCCCGCCCGCGGAAATGCTCCAGGATGGCGATGGCCAGCGCCGCACCTTCGTTGGGTTCAGTGCTGGCGCCCAGTTCGTCGAGGAGGACGAGATCTTCCGAGCCCGCCGCGCGCGCCATGCCCTCGATGTGGGTGACGTGCGCCGAGAAAGTGCTCAGGTTCGCCTCGATCGATTGCTGGTCGCCGATATCGGCGAGTACACAGCGAAACAGGGGCAAGCGCACTTCGTCCGCGGGCACAGGAATTCCCGCCTGTGCCATGAGCACTGCGATGCCCAGCGACTTCATCGTTACCGTCTTGCCGCCGGCGTTCGGCCCGCTGATGATCAGCAGTGTGTGAGGGGGATGAAGTTCGATCGACAGGGGCACCGGCGCGCGGCCCTGGCTGCGCAGTGTCTTCTCGAGCAGCGGGTGCCGGAGGCCACGCAGCGCCAGGGCGCGGTCCGCGTGAAATTCCGGGATACAGCAATCGTACTGGCGCGCGAACTCCGCTTTGGCGAAGGCCAGGTCGAGATCGCTCAGGATATCGGTGGCCGCGGCGAGCTCCTCGCGGCGTTCACGCAGCCGCCGGCTGAATTCCGCCAGAATGCGCTGAATCTCCGCGAACTCCCGGTCCTCGAGTTCCACGAGCTGATTGTTGAGCGGCACGGTCTCGAGCGGCTCGATGTACACGCTGGCGCCCGAGGCGCTGACGCCGTGCACCACACCCGCCACCCGCCGCTTTTCCTCCACGCGCACTGGGATCACAAAGCGGTCGTTGCGCAGGGTGACGACCGCATCCTGCAACACCCCCTCCTGCGCGAAGCGGCGCAGCAGGCGCTCGAGGCTCGACTGCACTTCCTGGCGCGTGTGCTCGATGGCGCGGCGAATGCGCGCCAGCTCCGGGCTTGCGGAAGAATCCACGGAGCCGTCCGGATCGATCTTGCCGTCCAGCGCCGCAACGAGGTCGCGGAAATCCGCCAGGCTTCGAGCCAGTTCGCCGAGGCGCGGGGTTTCGTTCGGCGTGAAGGTTCGGCGCACGTCCACGGTGGCGCGCGCCAACTCCACCAGCGCCCGGATTTCGAGCGCCGCCAGCGTGGCCCCTTCGGCCCTTAGGTTTTCGAGCAGTGGACGCGGGTCGCGGAGATTTCCCAGGCTCGGCCTCGTGCCGGCGCGCAGGTATTCCCGTGCCTCCCGCGCGCGCTCGAGGTCGCGCCGGATGTGCTCGAGTTGCGTGGAAGGCTCGAGCTCAGTGAGACGTGGCTCGCTCAGCGGACCGGCGAGAAAACTCCGCAGCAAGGCGATGATGCCCTCAAATTCCAGCACCCCGCGCGAATAGTCATCGAATGGCTCAGGCTGATTCATAATCTTGAATTCATCGTAAAAGGGCCGGCGCGAAGAGTCAATATTTGTGCGATGCGGAAGGTACAGAGGAGGCACTTCCCCGCGAATCCGGGAGATGGTAGGATGACGCGCCCATTATGAGCGACAAAGTCTGGGTAGGAGTAGATGTCGGCGGCACCAAGACCGCGATGGTGCTCTCGCCGGAACCCCCAACGGTCCTGGCGCGCGCGCAGTTCGCCACTCGGCCGGCCCAAGGCCCCAAACCGGCGCTGGCTTCTATAAAGAAGAGTATTGGAGAACTGCTCGCGCAGCAGGGATTGACAAGTAATGCGATCGCGCGGATCGGAGTAAGTTGCGGCGGGCCGCTGGACCGCGTGCGGGGCATTATCCAGTCGCCGCCCAATTTGCCCACTTGGGACAACGTCCCCATCAAGGCGATTCTTGAGGACGCCTTTCGCGTCGAGTGTCAGGTCGAGAACGACGCGAACGCGGGCGCGGTGGCCGAGCACCGCTTTGGCGCCGGCCAGGGCACGCAGAACATGGTTTTCCTGACCATGGGAACGGGCCTGGGCGGAGGGATCATCACTGACGGGCGGCTCTATCACGGTACAAAGGATCTGGCGGGCGAGGTGGGTCACCTTCGGCTCACCAAGACCGGACCGGTGGGGCACAACAAGGCCGGCTCCGCGGAGGGCTGGGCCAGCGGCGGAGGCATGGCCCAGGTCGCCGCGCGCGCGGTCGCCGAGGCGCGCAAGAAAAAGAAGAAGACGCTGTTGGCCAAGTATTTTGGAACGAAAGAGGGTATCACCGCGCGCGATGTGGGTGCGGCCGCCGCGCGGGGAGATGCCGTGGCCATCGAGGTCGTTCGCTCGACGGGCCGGCGACTCGGCGAAGTCCTGGCCATCCTCGTTGACTTGCTGAATCCGGAGCGCATCGTGATTGGCGGGCTGGCCCTGCGCCTCGGCGATATGCTCCTCGATCCCGCCCGCGAGGTCGTGCGCCGCGAAGCGCTGGCGCTCGCCGCAACCAGTTGCCAGATCGTTCCTGCCGAACTCGGTGAACGAATCGGCGACGTAGCGGCCCTCTGTGTTGCCATGGGAATGTAACGCGCCCGCGAAAGTCTTCTCGCGGCTCCAAGGATTAACATGCCCCATGCTTCTTCCAAACTCCTGTGGCTTTTGTTCCTGGCTTACTTCACCTTCGGGATGATCACCAACGTTCTGGGCGTCGTCATTCCCGAAGTGATCCGTGATTATCATCTGAGCCTGTTCGTCGCCGGTATCCTCGCCTTCGCGTTTTTTGTGGCTTACGGCTTGTTTTCGATTCCCACCGGCTTGCTCATGGACCGGCTGGGCGCGAAGCCGCTGATCGTCGGCGGCCTGTCGCTGATGGCTGCGGGCTGCGTGGGCGTTTCGCTGGCGCGCAATTATCCGCTGATGGTGGCGATGATATTTGCCGTGGGCGTGGGCGTCACCATGCTTCAAACGGCCGGCAATCCCCTGATTCAACTTCTCGACCGGCCCGAAAATTTTCATCGCAATCTGACGCTCACCATCGGCTTTTGCGGGATTGGAGCGTTCTGCGGACCGTTCGTGCTGGCGTTTGTGACGGGCAGCGGGCGACCATGGCAAAGCCTGTACCTGCTCTTCGCGGCGCTCTGCGCGGTGGAGGTGGGCGCCATGGGCCTCGCGGACTTTCCCGCGCGCGCCGCGGATGCCGCCGCGCAGATCCGTCTCGACCAGATTCGCGGGCTCCTGTTGCATCCCATCGTGATTACTTACACGTTGGGCGTCTTTTTCTATGTCGGCGCCGAGGTGGGAACGGCCTCCTGGATCGTCAAGTTCCTGGAACGCATTCACGGCGTGGCGGCGACGGTCTCGAACGTTCACGCGACGAGCTTCTTCGAAAAAGTCCTGCCGTCTCTCCCCGCGCTCACGGTGGCGTTGTTCTGGGGTTTGCAGGGGACCGGCCGATTGGTGAGTGGCCCGGCGCTCAATCGCCTGGGCAGCCGGAGAATCCTCCGACTGTACTCCTTCCTGGCGCTGGCGTGTTTGCTCCTGGCGACTTTTGGCTCCAGGAACTTGAGCGTGATTGGCTTCATGGCCTGCGGCTTCTTTACGTCGGTGCTGATCACATTGCTCTTCAGCGGCACCATCAACACCTTCACCGTCAACCAGGGCTCGGTTTCGGGGATTCTCTGCACCGCCTCGATAGGCGCGGCGATCGTCCCGCCGCTGGTGGGCCTCGCGGGAGACCACTTCGGGATGCGCGCCGCGATGTTGATCCCGGCTTTCTGCTTCGCCTACGTGTTTGGGCTCTCGCTGCTGGGCAAAGCCAAATATGAATGACCGGCGCTCGGCGCGGCGGAAAAATGGTAGAATTTTTCGCCACACGATGTGCCTCGCAAAGAAGCCCCCGTTGTGGCAAGAGTCGTCGGTCTTCTCAGTTTCAGTGAAGATGGTGGGTTTTCCAAGTTGGATAACATGATCGAATGTTTGCATCCCGGCGCCTCCGCTGAGCACGCCCGCGTCGTGCTTTTTGATTTCGATGGGACCATTTCCCTCATCCGCACAGGCTGGGAAGAGGTAATGGTGCCCATGATGGTGGAGATTCTCGCCGAGCGGAAGACGGGCGAAAGCGAGATGGCGCTGCAAGCTCTGGTGGAAGAATATGTGGCGCGCCTGACCGGCGAGCAGACGATCTATCAGATGATCGAGCTGGCGCGGCAGGTGGAATTGCGCGGGGGAAAGCCTCTTGATCCTCTCGCCTACAAGAAGATGTACCACGACCGGCTGATGGAGAAGATCCGTAACCGGCGCGAGGAGTTGCGCCAGGGAAGAGTTTCGCCGGAGCATTACCTGGTTCCGGGGGCGCGCGCCTTGCTGGAGGCGCTGAAAGAGCGCGGGCTCAAACTCTATTGCGCCAGCGGCACCGACGAAACCTATACGCTCGAGGAAGCCCGCCTGCTCGATGTCGCTCGCTATTTCGACGGAGGCATTTACGGCGCCCAGGATGATTTCAAGAGCTTCTCGAAGGAAATCCTGATTCAGAGGATGATCTCCTCTCTGGAGTGCCGCGGAGACCAACTGCTGGGCTTCGGGGACGGGTACGTGGAAATCAAGAACGTCAAAGACGCGGGGGGAGTGGCCGTGGGCGTGGCCACGAATGAGCCGGAATGCCAGGCCGTCAATCCCTGGAAGCGCCGCCGGCTCGTGAGCGTAGGCGCGGATTTCATCATTCCGAACTTTTCCTGCGGCGCGCAACTCCTCCAAACCCTATTTCCAGAGAGCAGGGGAACATGAAATCGAAGTATGAAACATTCGACCGCTCCCGGCTCCTCATCAAGCCGCTGGGCGAGCGCCAGCACGACATGCATCTTGACTACGTGCTGGGGCTCGACGACTCCGCCCCCGGCTTTGCACATCCCCAACTTCCGGAGATTGCGCGGCGCATCGTGCAGGCCAAGGCCAAAGGCGCGGCGCGAATCCTGATGATGGGGGCGCACGTGCTCAAGGCGGGCATGAGCCGGTATATCATCGACCTGCTCGAGCGCGGCTTCATCAGCCACCTGGCGTTGAACGGCGCCGGCGCCATCCACGATTACGAGCTGGCTCGCATCGGAGCCACGACGGAAAGCGTGGCGCGCTACATCCGCAGCGGCGAGTTCGGCCTTTGGCGCGAAACGGGCGATCTGAATGAAATCATCTGCGAGGCCGCGGAACTCTCCCTGGGGCTTGGCGAGAATGTCGGTCGGCGCATCGAGGCGAGCGATTTTCCCTACAAGCACCTCAGTGTTTTCGCCACGGCTTATCGCCTTTCCATTCCCGCTACGGTGCACGTGGGCATCGGCTACGACATCATTCACGAACATCCGAATTGCGCGGGCGAGGCGCTGGGCGCGGCCAGCTACCGCGACTTCCTGATTTTTACGCGCACGGTCGAAGGCCTGGAAGGCGGCATCATGCTCAACTTCGGCTCTGCGATCATGGGCCCGGAAGTCTATCTAAAGGCGCTCTCGATGGCACGCAACGTGGCGCACCAGGAAGGGCGCGTGCTTCGGCATTTCACCACCGCCGTGTTCGACCTGGTGCCGATTCAAGGTGACATTCATCGCGAGTTGCCCAAGAGCGACCCCGGCTATTATTTCCGCCCGCACAAGACCATCCTGGTTCGAACCGTGGCGGATGGCGGCGAGAGTTTTTACCTCTGCGGAGACCACCGGGCCACCGTTCCGGCGTTGCGGCGCGCCCTCCTGGAGTTGACATGAAAGCGGTCGATATTCTCGCGGGATTTCCGAAGCTCAAGGCCCTGGTGGTCGGCGACATCTGCCTCGACCGCTGGTGCACGTATGATTCGACCACGTCTGAGCCATCCCGCGAGACGGGCATTCCCCGCCTGGGCGTGGTTGCGACGGAGGTAACGCCCGGCGGGGGCGGCACCGTGGCGAACAATCTCGCCGCGTTGTGCGCGGGGCGGGTGACGGCGCTGGGCGTCTGCGGCGACGATGGATTTGGATTCGAGCTGGAAAGGGCGCTGGACGAGCGCGGCATCACGGCGGATTCCATGGTCAAGCTCCGGCGCTGGCAGACGTTTACCTATACCAAAATCCTGAACGCCCAAACGGGCGTCGAAGACCAGCCGCGCGTGGATTTCATTTCCACGCACCCGCTCCCCAAAGAAGCGGAGGAGCGGGTCGTCGACAACCTCGCCAACCTTGTGCCCGCACACGAAGTCATCCTCGTCGCCGACCAGGCTGAGACCGCCGCGGGAGGAGTGGTGACGCCGGCGGTGCGCGAGCGCCTCATCGAGCTGGCCGGCGAATATCCCGGAAAAATCATCCTGGTGGATTCCCGCAAGCGCGTTCACCTGTTCCGCAAGGTAATGCTCAAGCCCAACCGCTCGGAGGCGGAAGCGGCCAGCCACCAGTTGTTCGGCGCCGTGGATTTTCCGCGCTTGCGCCAGCACCTTGAGGCCAGGGTCATGATGGTCACGCACGGGTCGAAAGGCGCGCTGGTCCTCGAAGAGGGCAAGGAGGCCTGGGCCGAGGCGCCGGCGGTCGAGCATCCGGTGGACATCTGCGGCGCGGGAGACAGCTTTGCCGCGGGATTCGCGCTGGCCATGGCCGTGACCGGCGAGCCGGTCACGGCCGCGCGCTTCGGCAATCTTGTGGCCTCGATCACCATCATGAAAAAGGGGACGGGAACCGCCTCGCCCGAAGAAGTCATCGAGGCCGCCGAACGTCACGGCTTCAAATAACTGGGGGAGGTTCGCCATGGGAAAATACGCCGTGAGGAAGAAGAGCGTCGAAGGCCACACCACTTATCATCTGCTCGACCCGCAACGCAAGATGGATTTCGGCGTCGTGCCGGACATCGGAAACCTCGGCTACAATTTCAAGGCCAACGGGAAGGACGTGCTCTTCGCGCCGGACTCTTTCGAGAGCTACATTCAGGCGCGCGGTCTCGGCCGCGGGAATCCGCTCATGGCGCCGTTCGCAAATCGCATTGATCGGGATTATTATTATTTTCAAGGAAAGAAATACTTATTGAATGATGAGTTGAAGAATTTCCTGCGCACGCCGCCTCTGAATTATCCCATCCACGGGCTCCTCGCTTACGACACGCGCTGGGAAGTCGTGAGGGCGCACGCCTCGGATGCGGCGGGCGCTTCGATTACGTCGCGCTTGGTGTTTTACAAGCATCCCGAATTGATGGCGCAATTTCCCTTTGCCCACATCAATGAAATCACCTACACGCTCAAGGGCGGAAAACTCGCGTGCTCCACGAAGATTACCAACGTGGGGGCGAGCCCCATGCCGGTGCATTTTGGCTATCACCCCTATTTTGTTCCCGACGGCCCGCGCGACGAGTGGACGCTGCACATCGCCGCCAAGAGCCATTGGATCGTGGACGATGGCCTCATCCCCACGGGCCAGACCGAGCCCGCCGAGACGTTCCTGCCGGAATCCACCAAGAGCCTGACGCTCGGGAAGAGCTATATCGACGGTGGTTTCACCAATCTGGTGCGCGGGAGGGACGGCCTAGCACATTTCTGGACGAAGGGAAAAAATCACCAAATTGAAGTCGTGTTCGACAAAGGATTCAGCACCGCGATTGTATTCGCTCCCTTGCATACGGAGATGGTCTGCATCGAGCCGCAGACGGGTCCTACCAATGCCTTCAATCTCCAGCACGAAGGAAAAATCCAAGACCTGATCGTTCTCAAGCCCCAGAGGATTTTTCAGGCCACCTTCTGGATCATCCCGACTGGCTTCTGATGGTGGCGGGGGCGATTCACCAATCGCCCTTACGCGCCCCTCGGTCCACACCCGACCGCAATCTCACCATACAATCTGCTCGTCCGGCACAAAGCGCCGCACCTTGACCATGGGCGCACGGTCGGCTCGGTACTCGGCGCGCTCATAGAGCGCCCCGTAATGGCCGGGAGGATCAATCGAAACAACGGTATTGCCCTTGATGATCAGCGTGTAAGGAACCGCGCCGATCGTTTCCTTCACCGTGCGCTCTTCAATCGGAAAGGTGAGCGTTAAACGGTCTCCGGGAACTCCTCGGCCGGCGCTCACGTATCGCCCTTCCCAGGCAATTGTCCGCGGCGCGCCGTTGACCTCGCACCGCACTTCTGGACTGCCGCTCTTGATCCACTCAGGAACGCGGACGAAAACGCTCGCGAAGGGCTTCTTCAGTTTCAAGTCCACTCTTCCCTGAAAGGGAATGTGGCTGTAAATATCCGTCCAACTTGAGGCCCGGTTCAGAAGCAGGTTGACGCGCAACTGATCATCACGTGACTCCAGGATGTGTTCCCAGACGTAGTACATGGCGCGCAGGCAATTCCCCGTGCAGCAGTGCGGCATGACGAGGCCCGCTTCGTTAGCCGTGGCGCGGCCCATGAACCCGCCGATGATGCTGTCGACAACGTTCTGGTCGGTCATATTGAATTCCACTGGCTTGGATTTCTGTGTCGCCGCCAGCTTATAGATCCAATCGCCTTCGACGAGTTGCTGTTCGGCGAATTGATTGCGCACCCAGCGGTCGGCGTCGTCCCAGTAATCGCCGACGCCCGCGTCGGTAAGTTTCAGCGCCAGGGCGATCATGTCGCCGATTTCGCAGCTTTCGCAGCCCGTGTAGTGGCCGTCGAGAATCATCTCCGGGAAGAAACCGACCAATGACGAGCCTTGCGTGCGCGCCCATTCGAACGACGCCTTGGCAAATCCCAACGCCCGGTGGTCCCCCATGGCCGTCGCGTATTCGAGAATGCTGAGCACCGCGATAGTGTGCGCGTGGAAATGCCCGCCAATCTCCCCGCGCTCGATGCCCGGATACTGGTCCTTGATCCAGTCTTTTTCGAGCTGCGAAAACAGGAAGCGCCCCCGGGAATCGAAGGTTTGGGCCGGACCCAGCGCGAAGGCCGCGAGCTTCATTGCCAGCTTCCGCGCGGGCTCGTAGCCCGTCACGCGGTAGTACTGCCCCAACCCTTGCAACAAACGTATGTTCCCGGTTTCGATGGCCAACACGCCGGTAGGCATGGCCGCCTGAGGGCCGAACTTCGCATTCGGCTCCAAACCCCCGCGCGGAATGTAACCGTAATCGCCGCGGTCCACCACCAGCTCGCTCAGGCGGCGGATCATGCCCTCGATGGTTTGCTTCCAAACCGGGTTCCGGGCGCGCAGGTAATAGACAGTCATGGCGCTGATGGTCCGCGCGCTTTGCGCCGCAGCGGTGACAAAGGCCACGGACTTGTCCGCGACCTTGGTGGAACTTCCATCGGGCCGCCACAAGGGCTCGATGAACACGTTGCCGATTCGGCTCGAGGGAACTCCGTTCAGCGGCATGTAAACCAGCCCGTCGGGCCCCACGCATTTCAGATTCATGCGCATCCACGCCGGATCGACCTGCTCGTTGAGGCTGCTGCCCGTGGCGAGACGCAGGAGGGGAAGGGCTTCCATCAATCCCTCCGCGCTCTGCACCCAGTCGTTGAAATCGTGCAACATGATGGGAGGATTGCGGTCCCACTCCGCCAGCCAGTAAACCTGGTAGTCCAGGTTCGGGTCCGCAATGCTGGTCAATACGTGTACGCCCAGCTCCGCGCGGCTGGCAATGTCGAGTGTGTCGGGCACTTGGTCTTCATAGCTCTCGCCGCGATAGGGTGGAACCTCGAAGTCGGGAATATTCTGCCGCGGGTATTCGATCGCAGATTCGCGGCTCGTCGTTTCGCTGTAGACCTTCGGAGGCAGGCAGAAATCCAATCCGGCGTTCCACGCGGGGCTGCTCAAAAGGAGCAGCGAGTTCTTCACGAATCTTCGCCGATCCATCGTGGGATTCTCCTCACTGAACTCAGGGACGCTCGTTTCGAGCCGCTTATGCCGGTTGGCGAGTCTCGAGTTTCAAGGACCTTTTCGCGAGGAGATAGCCTGGCAGCGAAGGGAATTGTGTGTCAAGGCCGATTTTTGCAAACCCGAAGGGTTTCCCGCGCGCCAGCTATCTGATAAGCTTGCGAATGGGGCCAACATTGAAGCAGCGACTCTGACCTGTAAGGGAGGCAAGATTCGATGAGGCAACTTGTGTTCGCGAGCTGTATCCTGGGCGTCTGTTTTGCCGCAAGCCTGTTCACAGCGCAGGAGCCCTCCGCGACTCCCGCCTCCGCGTCCTGGAGCGGCAAAGCCGCCGCCACTTACCTCGATGCACGGCTCGAGTGGTGGATGGGGTGGCCGGTCGCGAAACGAGATCACGAGACGTTCTGCGTCTCCTGCCACACGGTCCTGCCCTACGCTCTTGCCCGGCCCGCACTCCGCGCGGCGCTCGCCGAGCAAGCCCCTTCGTCCGAGGAACGCAAGCTCCTGGACAACGTCACGAAGCGAGTCCGGCTGTGGAAGGAAGTTGAGCCTTTCTACCCCGACGCGAAACGAGGCGCGCCCAAGACCGCCGAATCGCGCGGAACCGAGTCGGTCCTCAACGCTCTGATTCTGGTCGGGCATGACGCGCCCGCGGGCCGCTTGAGCCCGGACGCGCGGCTGGCGCTCGACAACATGTGGGCGGAACAACTCAAGACTGGGGACGCGCGGGGAGCATGGATGTGGCTGGAATTTGGCAACTCGCCCTGGGAGGGCAATTCGCAATACTACGGCGCCACGCTCGCGGCGCTCGCCGCGGGGGCCGCGCCCGGCCATTATCAGTCGGCTCCTGAAATCCAGCAGAACATGAAGTTGCTCCGCGAATACCTCAGCCGGAATCGCGACGCGCAGACCCTGCTCGACCGATTGATGCTGCTCTGGGCGTCCACGAAAATGTCGGGCCTCCTAGCGACCGCTCAGCAGCAGTCCATCATCGAGGAAGCCCTCAGCAAGCAGCGCGATGACGGAGGCTTCAGCCTGTCTTCATTCGTGGGGACTTGGAAGCGGAAGGATGGCACACCGCTGGAGACCCGAAGCGACGGCTACGCCACCGGCGTCGTTGCCTTCGTGCTCCAGCAGGCCGGCATGAAGCGCGACGACCCCCGGCTTAGCCGGACGCTGGCGTGGCTGATGCTCAACCAGGAGAAGGCCGACGGCCGCTGGCTCGCCTATTCCTTGAACAAGCAACGCGACCTTTCCACGGACATCGGACGCTTCATGAGCGACGCCGCGACGGGTTACGCCGTGCTCGCGCTGAAGGGTGCGAATTAGAACGGAATCGGTTTGCCGCTCACCGTCACTTCCAATACTCGGCTCCGGGCAGGCTGCCATCCATGAGGTACCCGCCGTCAATGGCCAGAATCTGACCGGTGATATACCGTGCCCTCTCCGAGGCAAGAAACACCACGCCATCCGCGATCCAAGATGCTTCCGCAATTTCGCGGAGCGGAATGCGCATAAAGAGGGCCTTCTTCACCGCCTCCGTATACATCGGAACCGTCAGCTCTGTGTACGTGGCGCCCGGGCGCACGCAATTGACCGTGATCTTGTGGGGCGCAAGTTCCGTCGCCAAGGTGCGCGAAAAGGCTTCCATTCCGCCCTTCGCCGCGGTGTACGCGGCCGCAGAAGGTTCGGAAAGTTCCGCGTGAATGGAGGAGATGTTGACGATGCGCCCGCCCGTGCCTTGCTTCACCATGTGCGTCGCCACCGCTCGCGAGCACAGGAAGCAGCTCTTCAAATTGTTGGTCAGGATTTTGCCCCATTGCTGCTCGGTCATGTTCAGGACCGGCGCTTGAAGAATAATCCCCGCATTGTTGACCAGCACATCGATGCGGCCCCATTCTTTCACCACCCGATCCACCATGCGATCAACATCGGTTCCGGAAGAAACATCGGCCGCGACCGCGATGGCTTTTCCCCCTTGCTTGCCGATTTCATTCGCAACGGTTTCGGCGCGGTCCTGGTAAATGTCAGCCACGCACACTTGAACTTTCTCGCCCGCCAGCGCGAAGCAGATGGCTTTCCCGATCCCCGATCCGCCCCCCGTCACGATTGCGGTCTTGCCAGCCAAGCCTAGATCCATCGTTGAACCCTCCTTGGAAGACGCGTTGCATTCTACCGCGCGGCCGGCCCGCGTGTCACAGCCATGGCCGGAGGAGCCACAGCGCTGATTATTGCGGCAGGCCGCCAGACGCCGCGGGTGCAACGCTGCGCGGGAACTTGCAGACCATCATCCGACTTGCAAATGAAGCCAGACGGCTACAACATTCGCGCAAAGGAGAATACCGTGAACAAGCTAACGCGCCGATCCTTCCTTACCCGCGCGGCTCAGAGTGCCGCCGTAGCGGGCCTCACCATCTCACCGACGGTGGCGGCCGACGCCCCCGTTTCGTTGGACAACTGCCCCGAGACCCGCACGGAATCGTTCAACGGCATCTGGTTGTTCAAGCTGGACCCCGGCAACGTAGGCGAATCCCAAGGCTGGTATCAGCGCGACTCCATAGGAGAGGGTTGGACCGAGGTCACGGTCCCGCACACCTGGCAGATCTTCGCGGAGTCGGACTCCTTCCTCGGGACGGGCTGGTACCGCCGAAGATTTGAGGCGCCCGGCGCCTGGGCGAATCAGGCCATCCGCCTGGAATTCGAGGCCGCCTACCACAGTGCCAAGGTGTGGCTGAACGGAAAGCCGATCGGCGAACATATCGGCAAAGGCTATACAGCATTTACGCTGGATGCGTCGTCGGTGTTGCGGATTGGAGAGTCCAATGAAGTTGTTGTCAGCGTGAATAATTCCTTGGATGAACATATGCTCCCTCGGGGGAAGGCGTTCGACTGGACCCCGGATGGCGGCCTGATCCGCCCCGTGTCCCTCCTCGTTAGTCCGCCGGTGTTCATCGAACGTATCGACGCCGACGCCCTGCCGGATCTCGAGCGCCATCGCGCCAGGCTGGATGTTCGGCTGGCAATCCGGAACTCCACCACGAACGCTGCCAACCTTGCTGTGTCGTATCGTGTTATCGAGTCTGAAACGGGCCGCGTCGTATCTGTGAAACGCCACGCCGCGACTGCGAAGGTCGAGCCGCGGGCTTCTCACGAGGTGGTTCTTCCGCCCATTGAGTGGGCCGACCCGCTGCTGTGGCACTTCGATCATCCTCACCTGTACCGGTTGGAGGCCGAAATCTCCGACGGCGATCGCGCGATCCATCGGGCCGCCGCGGATTTTGGCGTGCGGAAGTTGGAGGTGAGGGACGCCAGCTTCTACCTTAATGGCGAAAGAGTCTGGCTGATGGGCGCGGAACGCATGGCGGGAAGCAATCCGGAGTTCGGAATGGCTGAACCCGAAACCTGGCTTCGCCACGACCACGATGATCTT
>JAIQGA010000400.1 GCA_020072925.1 Terriglobia bacterium
GGTCAGTCCTGCCGCGCGAATCAGCGCGCGAAGTGTGCCGATGGAGAGTTCCCGGTGCTGAGGAATCGAGAGGTTGGCGCGTACGCCCGGCTTGCTCATCACCACGTGGCTGCCCACCTGGCCCACCTTCTTCCACCCAGCTTTTTCAAATGCTTTGACAGCCCCTGCTCCGGAGATGTTGGCAAGTCTGGTCACTTCATCAGATGGCAACAACGATGGGTTCCACGTCCTTGCGCCCTTTTAGAGCCGACATAGCCTTCTGGTCTTCCGCCCAGAGCCAGGCAGTGATGGCTTCCTTGATGTTTTCGATGGCTTCCTTTTCGTCTTTTCCCTGAGAAACGCACCCGGGAAGCGCGGGACACTCAGCGACGAGCCATCCGTCCTCCGCTTTCTCCAGCGTGATGTGAAAGATCATAAGGCACCTGCTGACCTCAATAGTGCCTGATGTTCTGACGCTTGGCAAGGGTCAGACCGCCCGCCTCCTCGGGCTCTCGCGCAATGCCCTGCGCTATCGGCTGTCGAAGTTGGGTGTCCCAGACGAAGAGGAAAGTAAGCAGTAGGCGGAAGGCAGTAAGCAGAGGGCAGATAACAGAAGTCTGCGGCCAGAAAATCTGACCCAGGCGCTCGCTCGACAACTACTCCCGGACTTTCTCCTGGTTCGCGAAGGGAAGACTCAACACAGCGCGGCCTGCGGGCCGCGCTGTGTTGATATTCTTTCGGTTGCGGCCTCGACGTGTTGTAGCGCCATTCCCGAACTTCTTTGCGTGGCGCGAAGATTCGCTTTGCTCGTCGAGTTTCGTTTATCACTTGCGCCCCCTGGGTTGCAGTACAAGGTCGCGCTAGGTTTCGGTAATTGTTGCTTGTGGGATGCTCAAGGGCCGGTGGGCCTGCCGGGCTATCGGGCATCAGTCAAGAGGTGATATAATTCGCAGACAGTCGCATGATGAAGTCGAATCACAAAGCCGCTTCCAGTAAGCGCCCCGCGGGGGAATACGATTACACAGTCATATACCAGCGGATGCCGGAAGGTGGGTATAGTGTGGTCGTCCCCGCGATCCCGGAAATTTGCACCTTCGGCGAGACGCTCCGCGAAGCGCGGCGTATGGCCAAGGACGCCATCCGTTGCTTCCTGGAGAGCGCGCTCGAGACTGGCGAGCCGATCCCCAGAGATATTGAACCTGCCATGGAACGGGTTGAGGTCACCTTAGCCTGAAACGCTTCGACTTTAATGCCCGATAAGCTCCCAGTTCTGAAAGCGAAAGAAGTCGTCCGCGTGCTGGAGCGCGCCGGATTCTATATCCACCACCAGAAGGGTAGCCACGCCCGCTTGCTGCACAGGACTCGACATGATTTGCGTGTCACCATTCCCATTCATTCGAAAGACCTCCCGCCGTCTTTGCTCAAGCGCATTCTGAAGCAAGCCGGCTTGAGCGAAGAAGAGTTCCTAGGCTACATGTAGTGCATGGCGTTCCCTCCTGCATCGAGGTCTCTCGCGGCTTTGTCGGAACTGGCTCCCGAAGAGTGTGCCGGCGCTACGTGCGGCGCTGGGCGAGCTTCTCCTCGAGGCGGGCGAGCATGAAAACGTCTTCGCGGTTGTAGGCGAGCAGTTCGTCGAGCAGTTTTCCCGCGCCCGTCTGCTGATATTTCTTCCAGATTTCGTCGGCCCACTTCCCGTCCTTGCCGGGCAGTTGGCGCTTCAGCCCCAGGGTCTGCTCGACCGCTTTCAGGCCGCCCCAGAGGTTAGCCTTCCAGCAAAGCGGGCAAAGGTCGGTGTGCTCGTAAAGCTTGTCGAGCACCACGCCGAGTTGCGCCGCGATAACCGGGAAATCGAAACCAATGTAACCCTTCACTTTGTCAGGAATGGAACGGCCGTTGTAGGTCACCAGCTTCTCGACGCCATCCAGCGCTTCGAGCAGGCGCTCGCGGGTGACATCTTCGCCCACGAGTTGGATAAACGAATCGGAAGGGCCATCCACAATACGAATCCCAATAATCGTGATCTTGTGATTCTTGAAGTCCTTGAACAATCGGTTGTCCAGGAAGGAACCGACGTAGCTGGTTTCGATGTCGAGGTAGGCGGTTCGCATAGCGACCGTCATTGTACGCTTTTTTGAGTGAGAAGGGATTCCGCGCGGCGACTAACCTTCGATCTGATGGATCCGATTGGCGTCGGCCGGCGACAAATCGAGGAAGCGCACGCCCACGCCCCAGTTTTGCAGGATAAACCGAACTTGCGCGGTGACGATGACGATGGGCCCGCCGTCGTCGAGATGAAATCGCAGTCTGATCTCTGAGCCTTCGGCCAGGTTCTCTTTCGTCTCGATGAACATGCCCCCAGCGCTGATATCCTTGGAAGATCCCAGGAAGGTTCCCCCACCATACTCGACCTGAGTGATAAACGGCTTGCGAGGATGTTGGCGTTTCTCCTCCACATGATGGAGAACCAAGCGCAGGATTCTCTGGCGGTCTTCCGGCTTGATTTCGGTGAGTTCGATGCCGACACCCTTTCCCGTAAGTCGGTGACGAACTCGAGCCTGGGTCTCGATGAACGGAAGGTGCTTCGCGGCGCGAAAGCGCACTGGGATTCTGTTGCCGGGAGGGATGTCTTCGGTCGTTTCCAGGAAAAGGCCGCCCGCACCGAGCGAGACAGCTTTGGTGCGGTGGACCTCGCCTTCCAGCGTGAATTCGACATTGAGCTCCGTGCGTTCGCGAGGATATTTGCGCCGGTCAACTTGGGGCATCGAACCAGCCTGAACGTGAAATTTCCCGACGGGATCTTTCGATCCTGGGCTTCCTACGCCTAGCATACACCTAACCGCGCTGAAGTGCTATCGTCCGTCAAACTTCACGGAAGCGCCGTGGGAACGAACCTGCCATACTGCCTGACCCCCTGCAGGCAAGGGCGCCGGCTGACGAGACAGGACGGCGGGATAATTCTCGGAGCCTTTGCCGCGCGGCGATCTTTACGCCGCAGACGCTTCCAGAATGGCTCTGGGACGCGCCGGCCGCCAATTTAAGGGGCCTCGGAGTATAAACCTATATAACTTAGTCTACTTTCCTGCCGGGGAACGCCACGAAGCCCGCCAGGCGCAAATAACCCGAGGGGGGCGGGGAGGGTGGCACGCTGGCTGAAATCGGCCAGCCTTCGGCCGAAATGCACCAGGGCTTTCCATTTGGTGTGAGCTACACCAATTCGTGCATCGCCAAGCGACTGAAAACACAGCGGTTGCCGAAATCGTCGGGCGCGCGTTTGGCGATACGTTTGCCCATTAGGAGGGTGTTCTCCGCAGCGCCTGCCGCGGATCACAGGGGATGGCGGGCGCGGAGGTGGGCCATGAAAAGAACGATACTGACCGCAAGTCTGATGGTTTTGATTTCGGCGCTGGTCGCGACGTCTCGCGCGCAGGACCAACCACCCCAAGATGATGAACAGGGGCCGGGGGCGGCGCGTATCAGTTTAATTCAGGGCGAGGTCTCGACACAACGCGGCGACTCCGGCGAGTGGGTGGCGACGACCGTCAACGCGCCGCTGGTGCGTGGCGACAAGATCGCCACAGGCCCCCGCTCTCGCGCCGAGGTTCAACTTGACTACGCGCATGTGTTGCGCCTCGGTCCGAACACGGAAGTGTCGATTGCCGATATGACGCGCTCGCGCATGCAGCTCCAGGTGGCCTCGGGCCTCGCGGATCTCGTGGTGTACAAGGGCGCGGAGGCGGAGGCGGAGGCTGACACTCCGAACATGGCCGTCCACCCTCTGGGCGAAGGCACGTATCGCATTCAAGTGGATTCCCCCTCCGAAACCTCCATGACGGTGCGCGAGGGCCGCGCCGAAGTTTCGACGCCCCAAGGCAGCACCCCGGTCGATAGAGACCAGATCATCTATGTCAAGGGCACGGACAATCCGGAATTTCGCAGCGACCGCGCCCCCGCGCTGGACGCCTGGGACCAATGGAACCGCGAGCGCGACAGCCAGATTTTGAACGCGAAGAGTTGGAGCCACACGAACCGCTACTACACCGGCTCCCAGGATTTGGAT
>JAIQGA010000454.1 GCA_020072925.1 Terriglobia bacterium
CTTCCTCCAGCCCCCTGAGGCTCGTTCCTGCCCGGACCGGAACCGATTTCGAGCCTTCAACGAACAACAGACCAATGACAACGGACGGATAGGTGAGGGTCCGGATATCCGTGCTCCTGCCTTCGCTATCTCGTGGTAGATTCTCTGCATGCAAACCGTCATCGAATGCGTGCCCAACTTCAGCGAAGGGCGCGAGGCCGCGAAGGTCGAGGCGATCATCCAGGCGCTGCTGGCCGGGCCGGAAGTTTATTTGCTCGATAAGGAATTGGACGCGGACCACAACCGCTCCGTCATCACCATTGTGGGGACACGTGAGAGCGTGGGCGAAGCGGCGCTGCGCGGGATTGGCAAGGCCGCCGAACTCATCGATCTGACACGCCATCAGGGGGCGCATCCGCGCGTCGGCGCCACCGATGTCGTGCCTTTCGTGCCCATCTCGGGAGTGACGCTCGACGATTGCGTGCGTATTGCCGAATGGGTCGCCGAAGAGACTTGGCGGCGATTCAAGATTCCCACTTATCTTTACGAGGCCGCCGCCAGAAAACCGGAGCGGAGGAATCTGGAGAATATCCGCAAGGGCCAGTTCGAGGGCCTGAGGGAAGAGGTCGCCACGAATCCCGAGCGGCGTCCCGATTTCGGCGAGGCGGCGCTGCACCCCACCGCCGGGGCCACGGTGATTGGCGCGCGGAAATTCCTCATCGCCTACAACGTCAACCTGAACACCTCCGACGTCAGCGTGGCCAAGGCCATCGCCAAGAAAATTCGCGCTTCCAGCGGCGGCTTCCCCTGCGTGAAAGCGATGGGCGTAGAGTTGAAGGCGCGCAACCTTGCGCAAGTCTCGATGAACCTCACAGATTTCGACACCACCTCCGTGGCGACGGTGTTTGTCGCGATCGCGCGCGAGGCGACGGCACAAGGCGTGGGGATCAAGGGTAGCGAGATCGTCGGACTGATTCCTCGCCGCGCGCTCGAAGCTGCTGCGGTGCAATATCTCAAGGTGGGAAACTACCAACCGACGATGATCTTCGAGAATCGGCTGGCGCAAATCATCGCGGAACAGATGAGCGCTCAACCGGCGCCAAAACCCGCCCCGTTACGCGCGCTGGCGGAGGGCTTCGTCGCCGCGGTGGCCGCGCCAACGGCGACTCCCGGCGGCGGCAGCGTCGCGGCGCTTGCCGGAGCGCTGGCGGCGAGTCTGGGCGAAATGGTGTGCGGGCTGACGCTCAGGCGGAAATCCTTCGAAGCACATCACGCAGCCGTCCAGGGCACTCGCGCGCGGCTGGCGGAACTTCGTGAGCGCCTGCTCGCGCAAATCGATCGAGATGCGCAGAGCTACGAAACCGTCATGGCCGCTTTCAAATCGCCGAAGGGCTCCGAAGCCGAGCAGGCGGTGCGCGCCAAGGCCATCGAGTCGGCAAGCAAGGCCGCTGCGTCCGTGCCGCTCGAAACCGCGGAACTGGCCGCAGAGGTCGCACGCCTTATCGAGCCGCTGCGCCCTATAACAATTCCCCAGGCAGCCTCTGATTTGACCGTAGCAGCACATCTCGCCGAGGCCGCGCTTGCAGGCGCAGTTGAGAACGTGCGCGCCAACCTGCCTTCCATCCAGGACTCAGTCTGGGTTAGCCAACTGGAAACCCAGATTCAAGCCTTCACCTCAGCGGGGCAAGGTTAGACGGCGACAGCAGGTACGGCCGCGGCACGCCTTGACCGTGAACGGCTTCGTACCATAGTCTGAATCTTGAGGGTGTTTTGAAGGGTGTATCTCTGGAAGCCTCTTATTCCCGAAGGCCGCATCAATGGAGAAACCAGAGCAGCACGTTGGTGACAGCCAACCTGCCGAACTGAACAGCGTGACGCAACGCGAAGCTGCCGGTGTGTCCGCGAGCGCCGGGCTTTCGCTCGAGGGAATGCACGGCAGCGTACCCGTCCCTCACTCTCAGGCTGGATTCTGGCAACAATGGCGCGCATTCGTCGGGCCGGCCATCCTCGTCAGTGTCGGCTATATGGACCCCGGCAACTGGGGCACGGACCTCGCAGGCGGGGCGCAATTCAAGTACGGGCTGCTGTGGGTAGTCGGCCTCGCCAGTTTAATGGCCATCTTCATGCAAGTCATCGCGGCCCGGCTGGGCGTGGTCACGGGGAAGGATCTTGCCCAATGCTGCCGCGACTGGTATCCGCACTGGACTCGAGTACCGAACTGGTTGTTTTGCGAACTCGCCATCGGCGCCTGCGACTTGGCGGAGGTGCTGGGCAGCGCCGTCGCCCTCAATCTCCTCTTCGGGATTCCGCTGCTGTGGGCGGTGATCATCACGGGGTTCGACGTGCTGCTCTTGCTCGGTTTGCAGCGCTTCGGGATGCGCACCATTGAAGCGGTAGTTCTGCTGCTGGTGGCCACCATGGGGGCGTGCTACTTCATCGAGATTTTTGTGCTTCCCCAAACCCATCCCAGCTTCGATGAGATGGCCAGGGCAATGATTCGACCCGAGTTCGCCCAGAGCGGGATGCTCGTGATTGCCATCGGCATCATTGGCGCGACCGTGATGCCTCATAATCTCTATCTCCATTCGGCCCTGGTGCAGAGCCGCAAACTGCAGAAAGATGATCCCTCCATTCGCAGCGGCATTCTGTTCAACACGATTGATGCCTCGGTGGCTCTGAGCGTCGCGTTCCTGGTGAACGCTGCCATTCTGGTGCTTGCGGCGCTAGTCTTCTATGGTAAGGTGAGCGTGACTGTGCCCGGCGGGGAAGTGATCAGGTTCAGCCCGGAAAGCGACTGGATTCGCGTCGCCTATCTGACCCTGGCCCCGCTGCTGGGAACGACTCTGGCCAGCACGGTGTTCGCCGTGGCACTCCTTGCCAGCGGTCAAAGCAGCACGATTACCGGGACGTTGGCCGGGCAGGTGGTGATGGAGGGGTTCATGCATTGGCGAATCCGCCCCTGGCTGCGCCGCCTCATCACCCGCACGCTGGCCATTATCCCGGCCGTCCTGATCATCGGGGTTCGCGGCTCGAGCAGCGTGACGGACCTGCTCGTCCTCAGCCAGGTGATACTAGCCCTGCAATTGCCGTTTGCCATGTTCCCGCTGCTGCAATTTACCAGTTCTCGCCGACGGATGGGAAAGTGGCGGAACGGCTGGTTTCTCATGCTGACCGGTTGGGGAAGTGCCTTGCTCATAACTGCCATGGACATCTACGGTCTACCGGAAGCGCTCAAGAGCGCTTGGGCCGTCATCGTCGGCCACTGAAGGGCGATCGGCGAGGCACGTTCGCCGGAAAGGACGCCATGTATAACAAGATCCTGGTGACGCTGGATACGACGCCGACCGACCGGGCGATCATCGAGCACATCAAGGTCCTGGCCAAGATCATGCACAGCAAGATTGTGCTCCTGCACGTCGCTGACGGCTGGGCAGCCCGGATGTACGGCCCTGACGCGGTGAGCCCTGAGGTGACTGAGGACAAGGCCTACTTGGAGAAGGTTCAGGCCGAGTTCCAATCCGAGGGCCTTCCAGCCGAGTCGGCGCTGGCGTTCGGGGACCCGGCCAGCGAGATCATCAAATGGGTCCAGGATAAGGGCTGTGACCTGGTGGCGATGAGCACCCACGGACACCGGTTCATGAACGACCTGCTTCGTGGAACAACGGCGCCCCGGGTACAGCACAGCGTCAGGGTGCCAGTGCTCCTGCTCCGAGCCAAGTGAAGCACTCTCTTTCGTGCTTCGTGAAGTCCCGCAAGATGGCAATGTGGGACCAGAAGAACTGCTTTCCCTTTGGACGCTATGTTTCACCCATCTTTTGGTTGCGTTGCCGCCTGAATCGAAACGCAAGAGGTAAAATGACGGCATGCAAGGACAGAACACCATGCTAGCACCGGGCCATGCCACGCCGGAAGGGACCGCCCGCTATCGCGACTGCTTCGCTTCCAGAATGCCGGGGCACTTTCGTGAGGCTCAGGGGCTCTGGGTGTCGTCCATCGGCCTGGGAACCTAT